>CBFFLL010000024.1:0-14904 GCA_965642175.1 Candidatus Methanoperedens nitratireducens
ATTATAATCACTCACGGAACTGACACCATGATGTACACCGCCGCAGCGCTATCGTTCATGATAGAGACGCCGGTCCCGATCGTGCTGGTAGGCTCACAGAGAAGCGCAGACCGTCCAAGCAGCGACAATGTCATGAATACCGTATGCGCTGCCACTGTTGCTGCAAGCGACATCGCTGAAGTCTGCGTGGTTATGCACGGCTCAACAAGCGATGACTTCTGCTCCATTCACAGGGGAACGAAAGTGCGAAAGATGCACACCTCGCGCCGCGACGCTTTCCAGTCCATAAATGCAAAGCCCATCGGACACGTCGAATACCCATCCCGCGAGATGAAAATATTATCTGATTACGTTAAGCGGGGTGAGAAAAAACTTGCTCTTCACGATAAAATTGAACCAAAATGCGCGATCATAAAATATACCACAGGAGCAAGCAGCGAATCCCTGCTGTTCCATTCAGGCTCAGGATATAAGGGTATAGTCATAGAAGGCACAGGTCTTGGACATGTGTCCACCGAATGGGTTCCAACCATAAAAACAACAACTGAAGCGGGTATACCAATAGTAATGGTGTCGCAGTGTATAAACGGGAGGGTGTGCGACAGGGTATATGATACTGGCAGGGATATACTAAAAGCAGGAGCAATAGAGGGCGAGGACATGCTGCCAGAGGTTGCCCTGGTGAAGCTTATGTGGGCACTTGGTCAGAGTTCTGACATCGGGAAAGTCAAAGAATTGATGCAAACCTCCATATCTGGTGAGATCACGCGAAGTACTTCCGGAGGATTTCCCGGAAATTGACTGTTTGAGCATTAAATATTTTCATTAGAATACACTATAAATTAAAAAATTAATTGATTAATAACAATATAATATTATTTTTTTTGGGTTTTAATGCCCCAATAACAAACATTTCATAAAAATATTGACTCATATTGTGAATTTTTAAAACCTGGATTACAATAAACTTTTAATATTATTTTCAGAACTCTTCATGCTAAAAATAGTAAATATTTATAAGATGTAGATATGAATAATCGATATTATATGAATCCTCGTTATTATGATAATCATAATTATCTACAGTCAATAATATAAGAGTAAATATTAAATACTATGAAAGCTATGATTAATAATGTAGTAGTATCAGGCGCCTAACGCCTTTAGTACCCTCAGTCTCCTTCGACCCATCGTTTTATTTAGGCGCCTGATAACTACTCTATTTTAAAAACACAAAAAAAATCAAGTTTTTGTTTTTTCAAGTACCCTGATATTGCTTATCTCAGTAGATGGATAGTTGCCTGTTGCGTCTTTTTCCGCTGACTTGACCATGTCCCAGATGGTCAGGAGCGCAACGCTGACCCCGTGTAGCGCTTCCATCTCAACCCCGGTTTTTCCAATGGAGCTTACCTCCACGGTTGCAGTGATTGTGTCTGCCCCCATGTCAAACCTGACGTCGATGCTGGTTATCGGTATATTGTGGCACATGGGGATTGCAAGAGCGGTCTTTTTTACCGCCATCACTGCCGCAATTCGGGCGGTCTCAAGCACCTCTCCTTTTACGATTTTCCTGGTCTTGATAGCCTCAAGGGTTTCCAGTTTCAACCGTATCTCACCAGCCGCGACTGCCCGCCGCGACATGTCAGCTTTGCCCCCTATATCTACCATCTTTGCCCTGCCGTCCTGTATATGGGAGAAGCTCATGGTTTCATCACCTCAGGTATCCGGTCAATAACATCAGTAGCCAGAAGCCCATACCCGAATTCAGTAAATGCAAGGTCGCCTGCGGCGCCATTGATAAAAGCTGCGGCGCATGCTGCAGAAAATGCGTCATGCTTTGCAAACAGCGCGCCGGTGATCCCCGCGAGCACATCCCCTGTACCGCCAACTGTCATGCCTGCGTTCCCTGTCCTGCTGGCGCGGACTTCTATTCCATCTGAAATAATATCCATCCTTCCTTTTAATAACACGGTGATATCATTATCCTTTGCAAAATCCCTGACAAAAGCCAGCTTCCTGTTTTCATCTTCAGGAACGTCAACATCCGATAGCCTTTTCATCTCTCCGGCATGAGGAGTTACAATAATTTCCCTGTGACCGGCTTGCAACACATCAGGTATCAATGCGTCAGCATCAATAACAGCTTTCACGCACATGGGGATGATCTTTCTGACAGCTTCAAGGGTTGCGCCTTCAGTCCCGATACCCATGCCCATGACAACGACATCGTGTTTTTTGATCAGTTCAGAAATGAGAAGAATATCTTTCTCAACCAGCCTGTCGCCTGAGAGCGCACGAACGATAAGGTTGGGTGAGAACGATGCGATGATATCGGACACGCTTTTGGGTGCAGCCACTGTGACGATATCAGCCCCGGCGCGAAGAGCCGCCAGAGCAGCAAGTGCGGGTGCACCTGAATACGCCCCGCCGCCTATCACCAGCACCCTGCCCGCATCACCTTTATGACTTAAAGCAGGTCGTGCCAGGAAGGGCTGGATATCACCGGGACCGACAAAGAATTCTGCTTCATGGGGAACGCCAATATCGATAACCTGGACATCGCCTGTATATTTGCCAGCCCCTTTTTTTGTCATGCCTTTTTTCAATTTATGGAATGTCAGCGTCATGTCTGCCTGTACTGCTTTTTCGAACTTCCTGCCATCAGGGTCAAAGCCCGAAGGAACATCCACCGCGATCACAAAAGCATCTGAGGTATTGATAAGGTCTATTGCTGTTGATTCAGGTTCTTTTATCTTTCCCCTGATACCTGTTCCGAATATCCCGTCTATGATCACGCTTGCTTTTTTTATCATATTCTGGTCGAACATTGCTGCATCGGTCACACTGATCAAAGGGATGGATGTTCTCTCAAGGGCATTCCAGTTAAGCTGGGCTTCTGGCGTTTTTATCTCCTCTTTTTTTCCGAGCAATATAACAGTGGTATCAAAATCCTCAAGGTGGCGCGCAGCCACGAAGGCGTCGCCTCCGTTATTTCCCCTGCCGGCGATAATAACGACCATTCCTGATGATATCCTGCTCCTAACTGCATTTGCGATCGCAGCCCCCGCATTTTCCATAAGCTGCAGCCTTCTTATGCCGAGATATTCACAATTTGCGTCAATAGCCGCCATCTGTACCGATGTAATCGCATCCATGCTCAAATAATATATCTATATGCACATATAATTTATTGAAAACTATTAGCTTTTATGCAATGTTCAAGAACGTATAAGGGTTTGGAGTGAAATAAGGGATTAAATCCATGCCAAATACAAACCCACATCTAAATCGTGTAAGAATCATTGCAGATTACCAGTTCGGAAAAGGCGCAGGCAATGCCCTCTTTCCTGACATCGTGGAATTCAAGATGTCAACGACAGGAAGGGTACGGCAAATACTGGTTGAGGGAAAACGCATAGCTACGGTCAGGGCGCAGGACGGGGTGCTGACCCTGGGCATTGCAGGGGCGATGAAACTGCATGGCTTCCTCAAGTTCCCGAATAACAGGGTTGTAGTTAACAGCGATGCTGCACCTTTTGTTTCAAAGGGCAAGAATGCGTTTGCAAAGCATGTTGTGGAGGCAGACCCTGACATAAGGGCTGGTGAGGAGGTTATGGTAGTTGATGAGAAAGACAGTTTTCTTGCCACAGGAAAAACAGTTCTTTGCGCGCTTGAAATGACCGCGTTTAAAAAAGGGGTGGCTGTAGAAATAAGGAACGGTATAAAGACCGGGGATAAAGACAGCTAAAAGCAGGCATATTTTGCCTGAAGATTTATATCCTATAACTGCATTGTTAACGGCGTTAACATGCAAAAAACGGAAAAATACCCCTATTCAGAGACCGCACAGGTATCTGATGTCTACACAGGCAGGATAGAACACCTGTCCCCTTCAGTAAAGCTTGTTCTCAAGGTGCTGGAATACAGGGGACTGATGACGCAGAAAGAACTTGTCAAAGAAAGCTATCTTCCGCCACGCACGGTGCGGTATGCCCTCAACAGGCTGAAAAAGGAAGGCATCCTTGAAGAGAGGCTCTACTTCAAGGATGCGCGCCAGTGCCTTTACGCCGTGAATATCCCGCAGCAGGATGAAATGATGTCAAACTTCGCATGCGGCGTAGTATAGTTTTTAAGGTATCAGATCAATTCCGGTCGCATGGCATCAAACAGATCACGTGAGATAATACATCTTGTTGCCTCACTGCTCGTACTTACAATAGCGTTCACATACCCCAACCTTAGCCCTGAACTGATGGCGATAGTGGCTTTCGGTGTAGGGACTGGTTTTATCCTTCATGAACTCGCCCACAAGTTCACTGCGCAGAGGTACGGATATGTCGCGGATTACGAAGCAAGCCCCACCGGTCTTTTTCTAGCTATAGGTCTAAAAATTTTCACAGGTATTGTATTTGCAGCTCCCGGCGCCGTTATGATTCGCGGCAAGAGATCTGTCTATGGTCAGGATGAAGATAGGTCTTGGGACTCTCTTCAGACAGCAAAAGAGTTCGCATACATCTCTGTATCAGGCGCAGTGGTGAACCTGCTGCTTGCAATATTATTCCTGACTGTTTCATTGTTCATTACAGACCCGCTGGTATTAAAAGTCCTCTCGTGGTCGGCTTTCATTAACGTGTTCCTTGCCGGGTTCAACATGATACCCTTCGGTCCACTTGACGGTGCAAAGGTATGGAGATACAATCCCGTATTATGGGGGATAGTGGGTGTCCCGGCGATAATATTATTCTTATTTATCAATTTTCTGTTACCCCGTTAGATATCAAAGCCGTTTTTCCCGACGATTAATATATATTCATTAAAAACATTATTAATATAAATGCCAGATAGACAATTAACCGATGGGATCTCAGTTATTATAAAGCATAAATGGAAGATCGTGCTTACAGTGCTGATCCTCCTGATAGCCTCCATGTTCCTGTTTGTCATAATCCCGCTCATTGACGGCATAATAATGGGCATAGTGCTGGCTTATATCACAAGACCTCTGAAACGCTTTATTGACAGGTATGCTCCGAAAGCATCGCCTTATATTGCCACAAGCGCGATCGTTATTCCGGTATTACTGATATTCGGATTCGGCATAATTGAGATATTCAACGATATTGTCTGGGCTGTTAAAAACCAGGACTATGTCCTTGGTGTTTTATTGAGCTTGCTTGAGAAGCTGAGCCTGCCGGATTTCGTCCGCGATAAGATCAAAGATATGATATTGAATTTTACCTCTTACCTGTTCCCTGTACTGAGGCAGTACCTGACCATTTCGTTCGTAGTCGATATGGGTACAGCGGTTGCAATGCTTACACTGAACACCATGATCGCTGTTCTTATCTGTTTCTACCTTCTTATGGATGGCGAGCGTTTGATCACTAAGATAACAGATATTATCCCTCAGGAAGTGGAAAGTTTCTCAATCAGGTTCATTAAACATTTAGACAGCATCCTTTCCGCCATTTTCATAGGAAATACTTACAGTGCGATCACTGTAGGGATACTCTCGTTGATAGTATTCTGGGCTTTTGGTTTTGATAACGTTCTCGCACTCTCTGCCATTATGCTGATCGCAGCGATCATTCCCATATTAACTGGCTGGCTGGTGGTAATAGTGCTTGGGATATTCAGGTATTTTGAAATGGGAAGCGAGAGCGCGATCCTTTTTATGGTGGTGACTTTCGTGGTAGTGATCCTGCCGCCAGAACTACTTATCAGACCCTATATCATCCAGGCAAAATCGGATATTCATCCAATGCTTATCATCCTTGCTTTCCTGGGAGGAGGAATGGTCGGAGGCATTGCAGGTTTCTTTGTAGCCCCGATACTGCTCGGAGCGATAGTGGCGGCGTACCGCGCAACGGCGGATGTTCGAAGGGAGCAGTTATTAAAACCGAGCGATGCATCAAATATCCAGGATTGATCGCCCTTTATATCCCAATATAAAATAGATTTTCTGACTAATTTTTAATCCCGGTAACCACATCGGTCTTGAAATCAAAAACCGTCACGCGCTCATTCCCATTGTATATATCCAGTTTGAGGGTGTCATCAATGATGCCGATTACCTCAACACTGTATCCTTCGCCCTCGAAAAGACGTACTACCTCTACCTCATTTTCAGGCAGAGACGTTACAATAAAACCTGTCGCAGGGTGAACCTTTAACCACTGGATAAAATCAACATCTGCAGGGGCTGGTATCTTCGTAAGGTCTACGCGCGCACCTGTGCGGCTTGTTTCGATGAGCATCGCCAGTGTCCCGATAACACCGGGATTACTTATATCCTTTCCCGCAGTCAGCAGGTGTTTTTCCCCGAGTTCCTGCATCACCCTGTATTTTGCACGCACGTCATTCGATCCTTTCATAGTTGTAGAATCAAAACTGTACGGCGAGTTAGGCCCCATCCTTCCATCCATATCGAATGCCGCTATAATTGAGTCACCTGGTTTTGCAGTACTGCTCCTGATCTCGCAGCCCCTCTTTACTGTACCTATGATAGCCACAGAAAGCGATGTATATGGTGTATCAGGATGCAGGTGACCTCCAACCATAGGAACGCCGAATTTCGCTACCCCGTCCTTTATACCCCTGAGAAGTTCCTTGCAGGCATTTTTATTGCTCGATGAAAGTATGTTCACCATCGCCACGGGTTTACCGCCCATGGCAGCAATGTCATTTACATTGACAAGTACGGAGCTGTATCCGGCCCACCACATGCTCGCTTCTATAAGCCTTGTCCAGATGCCATCAGCGGCAAATAAGACGTAATCATCGCCCCCAATATCGATCACGGCAGCGTCATCACCAAAATCAACCACAGAGTTGCCATACTCAGAACGCACACTTTCAAATATGTTGATAAGGTCAGAGATGGTTTTTTTGCGGGTTAAGCCTTCGAATTCTCTTATCTCTTTAGCGATAGTCTTTAAGTCCATGATGCTCAAGACCGTTCTGTTGCTTTTATCATTGTACCCTTCTAATCTATCCATACCTTTATAGTCATTTCGGGATTTAAAATACTTTGTAGATATTAATATTCGATGGTACCGACTCAGTATTGTCGTGTTTCCTGGCCTCAAGCAACGATTTCACTCTTGATCTTAATATATTAATATCGACAGGTTTGGTCATGAAATCATCTGCACCGGATTCTATTGCATTTAGCTTATCTTTCTCTTCCCTGAGAGATGTTATCATCAAAACAGGTATTGTCCTGGTTTTAATGTCTCTCTTAATCTGCTTGCAAAACGCATAACCATTCATAGTTGGCATCATAACATCTAAAAGTATGAGGTCTGGTAAGCTTTTTTCCACCGTGATTAATGCATCGATCCCATTTGATGCCTTAATAACCTCGTAATCTTTTGATAAAACACCTTCAATAAATTCAAGATTTAATGGTACATCATCCACTACAAGTATTTTTAGTTTATTCATAAGTTTGATTTATCATGTGTTGGTTTTTCCAACAATTTTCCACTTACGACAAGTTTCAGCTTAATAATTAACATAATTATGATTATTTGCAATATATATACATATCGTTAGAGTTTTTTTCGGAACTATATCTTAGAAATTTTTTTGGGACTATCCAGTAAAAATTTTTTAGGTTTTGTGTCGATTTGAGTTGGTGATATATTTGAGAATTGTATTTCAGAGGGTAGTATGATAATTATAAGTATAACTATCGTAATTATTTGCATGCATAAATATATATGCTTACATAGTATAATCTGATTTGGATAGGTTTATTGGATAGGAAGCGATTGGGAGTGGCTTTACCTCTTTCTAATCCGGAATTTCTTTCTAGGTGGACTGCGAAAGTGGATGCCACAATTCTAATAACAATACCCAGAAAAACATAATTGTTACAACAATCCTCATAACAAGAAGGTCTGTGTGAGCGTTTTATCTATTGAAGCAGTAATAAGAGTATCTGAGACAAAATGAACAATCTTTTTATAGACGATAAAGCTATCGAGTTCATGAAGAAAGCGCTGGAAAGCGAGAAAGCACAAGCCATGCGGATATTCACAAGCGGCGGCGGGTGCTGCAAGCAGTTCGAACTTAAACCTGTAAAAAAAGAGCTTACCGGTGATGTTACCTTCAGGCAGGGCAGCGTTACTGTGTACATAGAAAAAGAGATCGCCCAAAACACCAGTTCGATAAGTATCAAATCAGATGAACAGAAAGGATTGCTCATCGAATTTGAGTAATATAGGAGAGAAAAATGATAGGTATTTCAAAACTTTACTGCGGGACTGTTGAACCCTCTGACGCGCTCAGGTACGGGCGTGAATCAGGAAAGCTGCCGTCGCATCTGCTTCAATTCTCAAAGGACAAAAAACCGGTCGTCGTATGGAACATGGGAAGGCGCTGCAACCTTAAATGCGTCCACTGCTATGCCCAGTCAAAAGATATTGAGTACACGAATGAACTGACAACGCAGCAGGGAAAGGAACTCATAGACGATCTGGCGCAGTTCGGCGCGCCTGTGATATTATTTTCAGGCGGCGAACCCATCATGCGTCCGGATCTGCCGGAACTTGCAATGTACGCAAGATCAAAGGGCATGCGTGCAGTGATCTCAACGAACGGGACGCTTATTGATAAAAAGATGGCAAAGGTTCTAAAGGAGATCGGTCTGTCCTATGTGGGCGTTTCCCTGGACGGTATGAAAGAGACCAACGATAAATTCCGGGGCTTACAGGGCGCTTTTGACCTGGCGCTCCAGGGCATGCGCAACTGCCTCGCAGAAGGTATTAAAGTCGGTCTTCGGTTCACGATAAACAAGAAAAACGTCGAGGACATCCCTGCGATATTTGACCTTCTTGAAAAAGAGAAGATCCCGCGGGTATGCTTCTACCACCTTGTTTATGCAGGGCGCGGGTCAAAGCTCGTAAAAGACGAACTATCGCATGAGGAAAGCAGGAAGACCCTGGACCTCATAATGGACAGGACAAAGGCAGCGCATGAGAGGGGTTTCCCGATGGAAGTGCTCACGGTTGACAACCACTGTGACGGGCCTTATGTTTATTTCCGTCTCCTGAAGGAAGACCCGAAGCGGGCAAAGGACGTCTTTGAACTCCTGCAGATGAACCAGGGCAACTCAACAGGTATCGGCATAGGATGCGTATCCTGGGACGGCTCAGTCCACGCTGACCAGTTCTGGAGGCATTACTCCTTTGGCAACGTGAAGGAAAGGAAGTTCAGCGAGATCTGGACTGACACAAGCAATGAGCTTATGAAAGGTCTCAAGAACCGCAAAGATCTCATTAAAGCCAATGCTGACAGGTGCGCAAAATGCAAGTGGTTCGACATATGCAACGGGAACTTCCGCGTGCGGGCAGAAGCAATATATGGCAACGTCTGGGCTGATGACCCTGCATGCTACCTGACAAAAGAAGAGATAGGGTATGACGAGCAGAAGTAGTTTTTTACTCACACGAAAGGGAAAAAATTACGACTGTATGAGGGCGAAATAATGCCCTATACCTGTTTGAACTTAATAACGCATCATCTGGGGGCTCCTGGGTAGCGGTTTCACAATTGAAGCAGCCTCCCAGTCCGCTTCGTATATGTGCAGAGAGTTGCAGAAATCCACCACCTTAACAAGCGTGAGTTCGTTGGGTTCGAGCACTTCCCGTTTTATCATTGTGAGAAGGCCTACCATGTTGCTGTTCCACGCGGCAAAAAGGTCGCGCGAGCGCCACATGCAGTGCATTTCTGCATTCCCATCCCCAAGCGCCCTTACCCATAACCTCTGGAGGCATGGCTGGTCCTCTTTCACGAAAAGGTCGCGCTCAGGGATCCACGTTATCGCCTGGCGGCGGCGCGACACGCCCTGAGGAAGGAGGTCGCGTATGGCTTTTAGCTGGTCAACGTCCGTCCCCCGCGATGGGTAATTGATGAGCCTGTCCATGTAATTATATTCAAAACCCTGCTTTTTCCAGTCATAATCCCTCTCCCACTGCTTCAGGTATTCCTTCACATGGAGTTCCTTTGTCGGGAACTGGGGATGAAGCATGGGTTCTGCGAACGGTTCGCGAACCTCTATGACAGAGCAGATGTCCCTTGACATGGGACCATATTCAGTTTTTATCTGCATGCCGTTTTTCATAACAAAGTTCACTGCCTGCGACCATGCATCAGCAAGACCGACAGCATTAATGAGATTAGTGGGTGGGTATTTCATGACCGCTGCTCCTTCGAGTGTACCATTTTTTTAATATCTATTCTTGTGCATAGGATTAAAGTTTAACTATCGGGACTCTACATATCGGGGATAATTTCAAAAACCTTATAAGTCCTATAAACCTACTATGATTTGCGTGGTGATTCATTTGCTAAGCGTCAACGAAAAAGGATTGGAAATCGCAGAAGAGATGATGGATTGGTCAGAGGAACTCAAAGTTAAAACCATAGAACTGAAAAACGGAAGCAAGATCATAGATTGCGGGGTGAATGTGGATGGAGGATACGAAGCAGGGCTGATGTTCACAGATATTTGCATGGGTGGATTTGGGGCAAGCTCGATATCAGTGCATAAAGTAAATGACATCCCGCTTGCGTTCGTTGATATTACAACAGACCATCCCGCGATTTCATGCCTTGGCTCGCAGAAAGCAGGGTGGAGGGTCAGCGTGGACAAGTATTTCGCAATGGGCTCAGGTCCTGCAAGGGCGCTTGCTCTTAAACCGAAAAAGACCTACGAGCGCATCAAATACGAGGATGATTTCGATTTTGCTGTCATAGCCCTTGAATCGAACCAGTTGCCTGACGAGAAGGTCATAGAAGCTATCGCAGAGGCATCACGTGTTGATGCATCGAACGTGATAGCGCTTGTGGCCCCCACAGCAAGTATAGTGGGCTCTGTGCAGGTTTCAGGACGCGTTGTGGAAACTGCAATATTCAAGCTTAACGAACTGGGATATGACACCACAAAGATCATAAGCGGCACAGGATGCGCGCCGATCGCTCCGGTTGTCAAGGATGACCTGAAAGCAATGGGATGCACCAATGACAGCGTTATATATTACGGTTCTGTCTTCCTTACTGTAAGGGGTATGGATGAGGAGAAATTCAAGAATGTTCCTTCTTCTAATTCCAAAGACTATGGAAAACCATTCTTTAAGACATTCAAGGATTCAGGATATGATTTCTTCAAGATCGACGCTAACGTCTTTGCGCCTGCTGAAATAACAGTGAACGATCTCGAAACTGGGAAGACTTATCACACAGGTCACCTGAACGGGGAAGTAATACTGGAATCTTACGGCATAAGCGGGATATAAACCCGCTTTACCTGGTTGTATGGGATGTTGTGAGAGAGTGGAGTGATTTAGGGTTTGGTTTCTCAGAAATATTGTGAATACTACACATCTTCTATCTCTTCGATGTCAGCGATAATCGCTTCCAGTTCCTGTTTCCTCTTCTTGCTCGAGGACTCCACCTTCCCATCAGCCTCGATCACAGACACAATAATGTCGAACCTTTCCGCAGCCGAAACATCGGCGGATGACATTATCTCAGTCGGCTCATTGGATGGCGGGATCCAGGGATTTGCCAGTACCTCTATCTCCTGAAGCGTTGGCGTGTAAGAATGGATGACCTCAAGCTTACCATCTTTGACATGTTTATATGCGCGGTACAGCGACCTGTTCTGCCTGAAGCCCACATATATCTCAAGCAGCGTGACACCGATGAGGGAATTTGTGGTTTTCCCGACTACCAGGTCGCTTATTATCGTTTCCCCATTGTTATTATGAAGTACCAGAAAACCGCTCTCCTTGTTGTCATTAATTGATATTTCCATCATTTTTGCAATGCAGTCAGGGACGGTCATATCTTTTGTCGGGATGATCCTGTCAAAATCCTTTATCGTCCTTGATATCTGGTCTTCATCATAATCCACCACTCCTTCCCGATTAATTACATCTGTGACTCTTGCTCCCTGGATGCCCCAGAGATTAGATTCTATCCCGTACTTTTTTTCCTTTTCAAGAAGAGTTGATAACCGTTCTTTTGCATCAATATGACGCAAGAGCCTTCTTTTCACAAGCACTTCATCGCTTGAGATAAGTTCAATGGCTTCAGGAACTGTCCCTAATTTTTTTGTCAACAGGGATAACTGCCTGATAAGTTCAAGCTCTCCGAGTTCCATGACATCGAAGATATTCTCAACAAGCATTTTAACATGGTCGTAGACAGAAACATCAACATATATGGGTTCATCTTCATCAAAGATCGGAAGCTTTCGTTTTTCATAAAGCTCATGTTTCATTTTCTCAACGAGATCTTTGCTAATCAACACTACAGGCTGGGCTGCGCGCGCCCTGCCCTCAAAATAAGCGCCCACATTTTCAGAAAGGAGCTGTATGGCAAGTGTGGTTTTTCCAACACCCTGCGGTCCTATCAATATTAATATTGGATGCTCTTCCAGTTCTTTTGCGAGTAATTTGACGCTTTCTTCTTTGGTATGAGCAGAAGTATCAAGAAATTCCATTAAAAAACCTTAAAAAAGAAAAAAGAAGTGGGGTTTGCCCACTTAATCCATACCGTCCATTCCGCCCATTCCGCCCATGCCTCCAGGCATTCCTCCTGGTGGTCCGGATGACTTGCTGGACAGAACATCGTCTATGCGAAGGATCATGGTGGCTGCTTCTGTGGCTGAATCGATAGCCTGTGTCTTTACCCTCAGCGGCTCGACAACGCCTTCCTTCATCATGTCCACGACTTTACCTGTGAACACATTAAGACCTGCTGTCTTGTTGCCCTTCTCATGCTGGCTTCGCATCTCTGCGATCATGTTGATGGGGTCAAGACCTGCATTCTCTGCAAGTGACCTGGGGATCACTTCAAGCGCTTCTGCGAACTTTGTGACTGCAAGCTGTTCCCTGCCTGACAGGGTAGCCGCATACTCGCGAAGGCGCAATGAAAGCTCGATCTCTGGTGAGCCGCCGCCCGCTACGAGCTTTTCATCCTCGATAGCAACGCCAACTACACGCAGCGCATCATGAAGCGCGCGCTCGGCTTCGTCCACAACGTGCTCTGTTCCGCCGTGAAGGATAATTGAAACCGACTTGGGATTGTGGCATTCCATGACAAAGGTCATTGCCTCATCGCCGATCTTCTTCTCTTCCACAAGACCTGCTTTGCCAAGGTCTGTTGCCTCGATCTCCTTTAAGCTTGTAAGGATCTTTGCGCCAGTTGCGCGTGAGAGTTTCTCCATATCGCTCTTCTTGACGCGCCTTGCTGCATATACGCCGGCTTTTGCAAGATAATGCTGTGCGATATCATCTATTCCTTTCTGAACGAACACAACATTAGCGCCGCTCTTAATGACCTTGTTTACCATGTCATGAAGCATCTGCTCTTCCTGGTCAAGGAATAACTGGAGCTGGTCAGGGGATTTGATCTGGATCTCTGCATCAACTTCGGTCTTCTTGATCTCAAGCGCTTCGTTGATAAGGAGTATCTTTGGTAATTTTCTTTGGCATGTTGGTATGCACCCTTTCTTTATCAATGACCATGCCTTTGATAAGTTCGGATGCTTCGATGCTTCCGCCCACTTTCTTCTCGACTTTGATATCTTCGACATCGACCGTTCGCTTTCCGTCTTCGGTATCAACGACGGACAGCACTGCATCAACTGTAAGGTTGGTGAACACATCCCTTTGTGCCTCTGCTCCCTTTCCGGTTATTGCGGTCGCTGCTATTTTCAATAGCATTTCCCTGTCATCAACGTTAACCTTGACTGCAAGGGTCTTCAGGATCTCTTTGGCTTTTGCTGCCGCAAGCCTGTATCCGTTGGCGATCACTGTTGGATGAACATTCTGCTCAAGGAGTTCTTCGGCGTTCTTTAAGAATTCTCCTGCAAGCACCGCCGCCGTGGTAGTGCCGTCCCCGACCTCATCGTCCTGGGTCTTTGCGACTTCCACTATCATTTTGGCTGCCGGGTGCTCGATATCCATCTCTTTCAGGATGGTCGCGCCGTCGTTAGTGATCACAATGTCACCGAGTGAATCCACGAGCATTTTATCCATGCCCTTTGGTCCAAGGGTTGTCCTGACTGCCGCTGCAACTGCTTTGGCTGCCATGATATTGTTGTTCTGTGCTTCTCTTCCTTTTGTTCTCTGACTGCCTTCTCTTAAAATAAAGATTGGCTGTCCTCCTAATTGTCCTGCCATAAATAACCTCCTTAAAATTTTATCTTAATCTTCAATTGTATGTACAAATTACGCTTGTACGGGTCAATCCCAATGTTTGTGGTTCTATATAAACTTAACTACATAATATATTAATAAAATTTTTATAATATAATCCTGAAATAACTGTATTTAGAGAATAATCTGGTTCGACCAGGAGTCTTATTTTCTACATAGCCAGGCCTGATTAATCTCTACTCCTTCTTAAACATTAATTTTTTTCTTATCGACTCAATGCTTATCTCATTTTTTGCAGTCATAAAATAGATGGCGATAACACCTAAACCGGTAATTAGTAAAACAATAAGTATTAAACTGAATGTAAAGACTCCTTGTTTCACCTCCAATAATCCTTTCTGTCCAAGTATCTCAACGCTATAATTCCCTGCCTTATCTTCTATTCTCGTAAAATTGATCTCTTGTATTTCACCAGGATCAAGGGCGACTGACCTGTTATCCACAGCAGTCCCATTTATTATTAACTCGACAGGTAGTATATCTTTTTTCGTACCTGTATTCGTGATGTTAGACCTGATAACTACCGGTTCGTTCGTGAAAACCACGTTGGGGGTGATATTGATATCAAGAGCCTTATACTCTGAGTAAGGTGCCCTAACCTCAATTTCTTTTACAACGGTGATATAGCTGCTCCTTGATGCTGATATCGAATGAGTGCCGCTAGTTTCAA
>CBFFLL010000024.1:14914-21053 GCA_965642175.1 Candidatus Methanoperedens nitratireducens
TGTATAGTTCAGGGTGCCGTTATTATCAGTGGAACCAATGGTAGTATTATCATATCCCACCGTCGCGCCGCCAAGAGCAGTTCCATTGGATGTGACCCTTATCTTAATTGTCTCAAACTGATTGGCCGTTACCGGGATATCCAGGCTCAGCCTGCGCTCAAAATATTCCAGGACTTCAATGTTTTTTACGGCCTTCAGGTAACCGAGCTTTGTTGCAGTTATGTTATGAATACCTTTCAAAGATCTTGGAAGATCATAGTTGAAAGAACCGTTAGTATCTGTCTGTCCGATCTCGCTAGAATCAAATTCGATCGATGCACCATCAACAGGATTACCGCCGGCGGTGATCTTTATATTAATTGCCTCGCCGGCATAGGCTTGAGCTGGGGCATCGATCACAAGGAGATTTGCTACCATATCAGAGGTAACATCAACTGCAAAATAAAATCTGAGGGTATTATCCGTTGTGTCACCTACTTTTAATCTCAAATTACCCATGAGTAATTCATTTTTGCCCTTATCAAGACTGATGCTTCCATCGTTGCTCATCATTATTTTATCGTTGCTTACACTCTGGACTTCCATTTTCCCGAATTTATTTCCAGTACCGACCGTAGCATAGTTTTCAGATATCTGGAAAATTCCCCTTATAAACGCAGCCGACATTTCCCTGCCAGAGAAAACGCTGTCAAGTCTCACCATTATTATTGGCAGATCAGACACAGTCCCAACTCTCTTCATATAAACATAAGTCCGGCCTGCAGACAGTGCAGCTGTATCTATTTCATTCCCGTCTTTTAATAAAGAAATGAGCATTGTCCTTGCACCCGGATCTATATCTATTGCTTTTAGCACATAGCCCTCTTTCAGGGTAAGCGTGCTCCCCAGGGAAATAGTACTCCTGGTATCATCATCGATCAATACCCTGTGGAGTTGACCCTGAGCAAGAGTGCTCATCCTGCCGATAGAAGTTGTTGGATCAGGCGGTCTGCTACTGCTGCTGAAACCTGCGAAATACTTGTCTGCCATGAACCCTATTGCTTCATATTTTCCAAACCCTGAATGGCCAAAACCAACTTCCTGAGGCGAGGCTGTATAAAGGAGATTTCCATCTTTTATGGTACTGCTGCCGCCTAATGGCTCGATAAGCCTGAGTTCTTCATTTCCGATCCCTTCATCCAGGTCGTAGTAAAATCCGATGCTCGTCTTGCCTATGTTCATCCCGAAATTGTAAGGGGTCCATACATCTATGGTATCATCAGCTCTATAGATACTGCTCCTGACCTCAAAATTTTGCGATTTTTCTACGGAGAGCGCAAATCGGATATCGCTGCTATCCGCCACTATTATTTTTATATCCCCCATTATATCTTGAACGCTTCCCTGGCTCAAACTTATACTTGCGTCATTGCTCATCTCGATATTATTCCCGCTTACACTGCTCACTTCCATCTTACCGAATTTATTTCCAGTATCTATTGTGGCATAGCCCTCAGATATCTGGAACATTCCCCTGAGGAATGCGGCCTGAACTTCTCTTCCTGAGAATACGCTATCAAATCTTACCATTATTAATGGAAGATCCGACACACGGTCCACTCTTCTTGTATAGACATAGGTCTGACCTGCTGTAAGGGGAATTTTTTCAACTTCGTCACCGTCCTTAAACAGAGACATCAGCATTGTCCTTGCATCGGCATCGATATCTATCGCCTTTAGAACATACCCTTCTTTCAGGGTGATTGTGCTTCCTAAAGATACTGTGCGCCTGATATCATCATCCACAAGTACCTTATGGAGCTGACCCTGTGCAAGTGTGCTGATCCTTCCGAAGCTTGTACTTGGACTGGGAGGCCTGCTGTTGGAGGTATAACCGGCAAAATACTTCTCTGCCATGAAGCCTGTAACCTCGTAACTGCCAAAACCTGAGTAGCCAAAGCTAACCTCCTGGGGTGAGGTCGTATATACGAGATCATCTCTATCTATCGTTCTATCGGTATAGCTATCAAGGTTTATCGTTATGCTCTCATCGCCAACATCATCATTAATGTCATAGTAAAATCCTGAGAAGCTCATGGGATCCCATGTGTAGGCAAGGGAGAACTCATTCGGTTTGCTGCCGTCCCAGATGCGGTTGCCTTTAAAGAAGAACATGGGATGGACAGTTATATTCCATGATTTTGCACTTGTTCCGTTCATGTTGTTGGCTTCCACTGTTATTGAGTAATTTCCAATGGTATTTCGAGGAAAAGTGAAATTGGACCTTTCTCCTTCCAGGATCAATGAAGGACTTTTGGAGATATTTCCATCGATCTTCCAGGTTACGTTTGCCACCTGATCAACACTGATATCGAAAAATAACGAATCTTTTACTGTGACTTCAAGATTTGGAGGACTTTCTTTTATATCTATCTTTGGTGGTGGATATATTCCGGCCACCAGAAGAAAGGGAGGCTGGCCTGTGATTTCTCCAGTCACGATTTTATTGACCGTATTGAGATTTGTTGTTACATTCTCCCATGCAGTATCATTCCGATAGAATAATCGTACGTTGCTCTGAATATATCCTTCCGGAGGACCTTCATAATTCAGGGAAATCGTTACATGACCTGTGAATTTGGCTGATGTGTTTATACTTATATAATTCCAATTCCCAAGAGGCCTGAAGCCGGGAGCTGGCTGGAAAGTTTGTGCAAAAGATATTGTTGTGTTCCCTTTAACTGTGACATTAGAAAAGCTAATATTGACTCCAGATGGCAATCCTACAGGTACTATATTGTTCCCTTCGAGAGTATTTGGCAATGTTGTACTTATATTCTCGACCGGTGTTGCGTTGTTCCCTGAAGTATCAAAAGCGATCACAGTGATTTTATGAGGAGTACCGGGAGCAAGTCCTTGAGCATAGTAATTATTTGATGATTTTGGAAGATCCGGTTTAGAGATGCCATCTATTAAAATCCTGTTTCCGTTGAAATCTTTATCTTTTGGGTTATCCCATGTCCAGTTTATATATGTTTGTCCTATGTCTGCTGTGCTGGCTACTGTTAAATTAGTAACATTTGAAGGCGGGATTATATCTATTACCAGGACATTCCAAATCATAGGGTCTGAAGTTCCATTGGTGTTATTTTTGGCATCAACTATGACTTCGTAAGTTCCTATAGAAATAAAGTTCTTTATGAAAGTTTCAGAGTTGTTGTCCTGGTCATTGCCACCAACGAACCATCTCCACACATCGATTGTTAGGTCTGCTGTTGCATTAAATCTAACAGAATCAGATGCGTTTATTGTGAAGTTAGTGGTTTTATCATTGGTTTTGTTATTTGACCAATCTATTATCCTTGGTGGGATTTTTGGTGGAGCTTTTGCCTGAACATTCCAGGTTACAGGGGTAGAAGTTCCATTAGTATTCTCAGCTTCCACTTTAACCATATATGTTTTTTCATCAAAAAAACTTGTCTCAAATATGTTAGAGGCAGACTGTTGCCGAAGCGTTTCATCGACGAACCATCTCCACAAAACGATCGGCTGGTCAGCGGATGCATTGAAACGCACAGATTCAGACAAGTTTATTTGGAAATTCGGTATTTTATTATTTGTTTTGTTATTGAACCAGCTCTCTATAATCGGTTTTTGAGGAGGAGTTATCACATGAACATTCCAAATCATGGGGAGTGAAGTTCCATTGCTATTATTTGCATCCACTTTTACTTCATAATCATCAGGTGAGCTGAAACTTTTTGTGAAATTGGAGGAGTTACTGTTCTGATTATCATTCTTTATGAACCATCTCCAAGTATCGATCATCTGATTCGCAGATGCATCAAAACGCACAGATTCAGAAACATTTATTGTTATCTCCTTAGAATCATTGTCTGTTTTGGTATTACTCCAATCGATTATAGAAGGTGTATCGGGCTCAGCCATGACTATTAATACGGAACTCAACACCATCAATGCGAGAGTAAATATTTTGATATGCATTTTGATCATTGTTTATCTCCCATATATAAATTATTCGAATCTTGGCTCTCCCACAGATTCCATGGTTATCCTGAATATTAGTCTTTACATTGGAAGTATATAAATAATTTCTATTGATGGTCTAATTGATATTAATAATATTTTATTTAATAATTTTAAATAAGTTTTAGTGTAATTAAACGCTGAAAACAAAACCTCGCAAATTATTTTTATCAATCCTGCCTTGCAGCCAGGGAAAAAAGAAATTCATAAATATCAAGTTATCTTTACTGCATCTCATGTATTATCTCAGACTGCCCGGTAGGATACCTTACAACTTAAAGGCATCGATCGCACTCCTTTTACTGATCATTGTTATCAGTACTGCAGGTTTTCATTACTTTGAAAACGTTGATCTTTTCATTTCGCTTTACTGGACGATAGCAACGATCACGACCATCGGGTACGGGGATGTTGTACCGCATACCGTGGTAGGAAGGATATTTAGCATAACTATTATGATATCAGGAGTCTCAGTAGCTTTATACACCTTTACCGCAGCGATGGCATTTTCAGTAGAAGGCAGGTTGAAAACCATCCTGGGAGTGAGTAGAATGCAGGAAAAAATTGATCAGATGAAAGAACATGTAATTGTATGCGGATATGGAAAAGTGGGAAAAAACATAGTTTCGAACCTTATCAAAGACAAGATCCCTCTTGTTGTGATAGAAAAAGATACAGCTGCCATAGAATCCCTTGCAAGGAATAACCTCCCTTATGTAATTGGAGATGCTACCTACGGGGAAACCCTTGAAATGGCTGGAACCTCAAGAGGAAAAGTCCTGATATCATGCCTTTCCAATGATGCTGAAAACCTATATGTGATAATGGAAGCCAGGGAAATGAATCCGAAGATACGCCTTATCCTGAGAGCAAGCAGACCTGAAAGCGTAAAAAGGTTCCTGAAACTGGGCGCAGATAAGGTCATTTTGCCCGAAGAAGCAGGTGCACATCAGATGGCTGGTGCAGCAAAGGAATACTTTTAGCTCAATACCTAAAAATTTTATAACTGTCAATTACAAAAACCTTATTATCTATAATGTGTATGTAGCCTCTCGCGCCAAGGTGGCGGAACGGCTACGCAATCGCCTGCAGAGCGATTCCAATCCGGTTCGACTCCGGACCTTGGCTTATTTTTCAATGCAGATTTTTCCAGTGTAAGGCTCTGCCTTTTCCCAGATAGTGAAGAATTTTTCCCTCAATTCTTCAGCCAGTTTTGAATCCCTTATATTAATGAGCGCGAACAGATCGTCAGGGGCTAATGGGTTGAGCACCTCAAGCAAAACATTTTCTCTGTCAACAATATGGAACGGAGTCGCAGGTATGACTGCCATCCTGCAATAAAATCCCTTTCCCATGTGCATCATCAGGTTTTTGATGGAAGAAGATCTCTCGACCTCGCTAAAATCCACTTCTTCGTTCAGGATAGCTTTAACATCTACTCCCTTTTTAAGAACATCATGTATGGCGCTTAAGATACCGGGAAGTTTTTCTATCTTGATCTTTTGTTTCAATCTCTCAGATGTCTTTTGGGATGCCATGAAAAACAGTACTTCTTTATTAGCGCTAATTATGCATTCCCGAAAAAGGTCAAGGGAGTTATCTCCGATCGCCACGGTCCAGAATGTCTTTGCGGACTTATTTGGTTTTATTACGGTAAGTTCTGACGCAAGCTCACTTGCCAGTTCATCCATCTCTATGCTTGCTCGTGTGAATTCTTCCCGTTTGTTCTTTAAAAGCCGTTCAAGTGCCGCAGCAGGCTCAACACACACATATTTTCTGGGTCTTGTATCCTGTGCACGGATCAGGTGGAATTCCTCAAGACTTGAGAGCACATTGTATATCCTGCCCATAGGTATCTTTGCCCTGGTAGCAAGCTCATTGGCTTCGGCGTCACCCAGTTTAAGAAGCGATATGTACGCCTGCGCTTCATATCCGGAAAGCCCGAGCTTTTTCAGTTTCTCGATCACGAGTATTAATATTTCGCCCGTATATATAAACATATTCAATTAAACCACTTTTAAGTTGTTTAAACCAGAACAATTTAAATACTTAAAATGATAAAATGGTGGATACTCAAACCAAACAAAAAAAATTACTTTAGGTAGTTATGCCA
>CBFFLL010000025.1:0-4148 GCA_965642175.1 Candidatus Methanoperedens nitratireducens
TTGTTAAAATCTGAAAGGGCTGAATCAAGATCCTGATAATAGCGGGGTCTTATGTGACTCTCCCGCAGGAACTGTCTTAATTCCCCCCCATCTCCAATAACCCCTATCTTTCCTTTCTCCATATCATACCTGTTAAGAGCGGACGGGTCAAAGAAAGAAGCAAGCCCGATGACAAGAAGAGATGAGAACGAAGCTATCAGAAGCTGGATTATCATCGCAAGTATAAGAGTTTTTTCAAGAGTAAGCGATTTCCACTCCTTTCTGGCGATCATCAGTGTTTTACCCAGAAAGAACCCCCCTGATAATATAAAGATTATAACCTGCATGGACCACAGTCGCAAGTATGACAGACAGGAGGTATTTCCCTGTGCCGAGATACCTTAAACCCAGTGCTGATATAATGGCTCCCGAAACATGCAGAATGAATGGGAATATCAGAAGACCTATGCCCATTGCAGACCCGAACACGGAGCCGGAGATGCCGGCTATTACCGCAAGCAATAGAAGCTTTTCACCTAAAAAGAAACCTGTGCCTGAATATATCCCTGCTTTTATTGCTGAGCGTGTATCAATAACTGACATTTTCCTCGATAATGCGGTGTATATGCCCACTGATTTTACCACTTCTTCTATGAACGCTGCCATGAAAATGAAAACCACTATCCCGATCCTGATGGGAAAATTGAACATCACCACTATCAATATCAACTGGACTGAATACACAAGCGGTAAAAGCGCGATGCTTAAAAAGAAGATCGGTGCAGGTATGCGCTGAAGGAAGACCTGGACAGAATCCAATAATTTTCCTTTGACCGATCTCTGGGTGAACAGGTCTTCTTCCCGGTAAATGAAGATGCCGAATGTAAAAATGAGAATAGAGACCAGGTAGAATGGCAGGGTGGAGAACAAGTATTCATGTGTTGTAACAGCCTCGCCCTCAAGCATTTTTACCACAAGCGTCATTGGAGAGATCATGCTTATTGCATGGATATTGGAAAACATTGCAGGAAGGAAGATGTATCCTGACAGGCTGACTGAAAGGAAGACAAGCACAAATGTAAGTTCCTTGAAGCTCCGGGATATTATGGCGCCCATGAAAGCCGTTGACAGGAACATGAGAACCATTGGCAAGAGGATCAGCAGCATCCAGAAATTGCCGCCGATATATAGAGCTATACCTCCCATCAGGATAAGCGTTAGCAAAAGATACGGGACAAGCTTTCCGAGAACTATCTCCCATGAACTCACAGGGGATACGAGCAGCAGTTCCCCTTTTCTCTTCACCCTTTCTTCCATGATGCTGGCTGAAAAGAGCTGGGCTATGAAATACATCGGGAAGATGAACAGAAAGCTTAAGACCACGGATCTGAAGGGGATGGGCGGATTGAAATGCGATGGGGTTGAAAGGGCATTCTCTTTTATCGGCAGGACATTTTTCTGCGTTTTCACCTCGCTTATTGATGGGGTTGGAGCTGTCCCTTTTACTGGTGTTCCTGCGGACGCGGGGGTAGGGGCAGGAGAGGTAATCGTTCCGGGTGAGGGTTCAAATTCAGGTTCAAGTTCCGGCAATTTCTGGAGTGATGGCGCAGCAAATGACTGTTCCCTTGGGATATTATTTATCGTAATCCATACCGGGAACGTATTGTTCAGGTCATTGTAGGACAAAAGCCTGTTCTCATCATATTTTATAACTGCCTTATCCAGAGCGTCCATTGCTGAAATTGATATTTCAGAGCCCTGGAAGCTGACATTTTGCCCGATTATCAGGATGTCAAAACCTCCTTGCTGGAACATCTTTCTTGCTTTTGCTTCTTCAGCCACATAAACCTCGAATTTACTGTCCGTCTCAATTCCCATTTAGAAATGGTCAGTAAACCCATCACATTTATATTACTTTGTGATTAAATAATAGTTTCTATGAATGAGATTTCGGTGAGCGGATTGAGGAAAGAATACGATGGTCACACTGCTGTGGATTCTCTTGATTTTGATATAAAGAAAGGTGAGATATTCGGCATCGTTGGGCCAAATGGCGCTGGAAAGACCACAACGCTGAAAATGCTTTCAGGGCTTATCGTCCCGACGCAGGGGAGTATAACGATACAGGGAATGGATTATAAAAATGATGCAAAGAGGATAAAACAGAAGCTTGGGTTCCTGCCTGAGGAAAGCCCGCTGTACGAAGGGATGACGGCAGATGATTACCTCATGTTCTTTTCAGAGATATACGGGATCAAGAAGAGCGAGGCATCAACAAGGATAAAAGAACTCCTTACTGCGCTTCGGCTTGATGCGCGTGATAAGAAGATAGGCGAGATGTCAAAAGGGATGCAGAGAAAGGTCGCCATTGCAAGGGCGCTTATAAACGACCCTGAATACCTTGTGCTTGATGAGATGACCTCTGGTCTTGACCCGACGACTTCAAAGTACCTTGCGGATTTTGTTGCAGATCTGAGAAAGCAGGGTAAGACCATCGTTTTTTCCGCGCATAACCTGTACCAGGTAGAAAGCCTGTGCGACCGCGTGCTTATCATGAACGAGGGGCGCGAGGTGGCAGGCGGGACGATGGCTGAGATAAAGAAATCGTGCAGCGCGGTGGAGTATGTGATAGAATTCAGCGTGGATGAGGTTGTTGATTTTGAGGCTGTCAGGAAAAATGGGCATTTCATGGCGCGGACGAATGACCTTGAGGAGTTCAACAGGATTACGGGCTGGGTGACGAAGCATAACGGGAAGATTATCGATATTAAGACAGTGGAGCCGTCGCTTGAAGAGATATTTTTGAAACTGATGGGATAATATGAACGTATATTAATTGTTTTTGATTTTAAGACTTTATTTGAGGTTCATCCGCGTTTATCTGAGGTTCCACCCGTTTTCAGAGGTAATCCATCAATAATCTTCCTTGCATCATCATAAACATCAATAGTTAGCCACATCACCCTTCCAAGCCTATCAAGAGCATCCAGCGCCTCGCTTTTTGAGATCGTTTTCACTCTCGCACACCTGATCAGTACACCGATAGAACCAACGACCTCCAGCCCCAATCCCGCAGCGAACCTCCGCGCCGCAAGGTCATCAATAAGTACCGCACATTTTTTTCTTCTTGCGAGCATTATAGCGGCCGCCTCTCCGATATCTATCCCCGCGCTCTCTGCAATATCCTTGGCGATGATGAAGTCAACTATGGCGATTATGTAAAGCAGTTGAAGTCCATTAACAGTGCCGCCAAAATACATGTATGACCCTTGATACTATTATTTCGTGCCTGAAAGAACGATACCCTCCAGGCAAATTCGGCGCACGAGACCCTTTTCGCGTTCTTATCGCTACGGTTCTATCCCAGAGAACCAGGGATGAAGTTACTGACAGGGCGACAGAAAGGCTCTTTTCCAGATACGGCACATCAGGCGAGATTGCCCGCGCCGATACCGGCGATATCGAGGAACTGATACGCGATGTCGGATTCTACCGCACAAAAGCCCCGCGCATTAAGGAGATAGCGCGGATAATAGATAACGATCTCAAAGGCAAAGTCCCGGATGACATCGAGTCTCTCCTTCTTCTTCCAGGCGTGGGGAGAAAGACCGCGAACTGTGTGCTTGTCTATGGATTCGGAATAGACGCTGTGGCAGTGGATACCCATGTCCACAGGATATCAAACAGGCTGGGAATTGTGAGGACAAAAACGCCGGAGGAGACTGAAACAGAGCTTCGCCGCGTTCTCCCGAAGAGGCACTGGAAGCACTTAAATGAGCTTCTGGTAAGGTTCGGGCAGGATATATGCAGGCCGATCGGTCCGAAATGCAGCATGTGCCCGGTTTTTGATCTCTGCCCCGGGAGGAAAAACAAGTAAAAAATACTAATATTCTCTCCGCTTAGGCTCGTACATCGTGATATTTGCAGGTTTGTGATCGATCACTGGCACATCTTGCCTGTATGAAACAAGCGTATGCCTGAGCCAGTTCACATCATCCCTCTCCTGATGATCAAGACGATAATGAGAAAACCGGCTTTCTTTACGGGCAAGCGCAGCAGTTAATCTTTGTTCATCCGGCGCCGCCGAACGGGCGCTGGGCGATCTTTCCTTCGTCTGTCTTCCCAAGCGCGGCGTTTATACCGCCCTGGGCGGCTACCGAATGCGAGCG
>CBFFLL010000025.1:4158-10808 GCA_965642175.1 Candidatus Methanoperedens nitratireducens
CATGCAAAAGCGCTATTTTCAGTACTCTACACTATTTTCAGGATAGATTATTAAGTATGGGGATAATCCTGTGGGGTTACTATGAACATAAACGACTTAAAATTTGAGAACGGTCTTGTTACTGCCATAGCCCAGGATCATAAGACCGGTGAAGTGCTCATGGTGGCTTTTATGGATAAAGAAGCCCTCAAGAAGACAATTGAGACAAAAAGAGGATACTACTGGAGCAGGTCCAGGCGCAAACTCTGGAAAAAGGGAGAGAGTTCGGGTCATGAGCAGATAATCCATGATATACTGATCGATTGCGATGCTGATGCAGTGCTGCTCAAGGTCGAACAGATAGGCGGGGCATGCCATACAGGCTACAGGTCGTGTTTTTACAGGACTATTGAGGGCAAAGTCGTGGGCGAAAAGCTATTTGAGCCTGAAGATGTATACAAGACTTAGTGAAAATATTAATACTTATATCAGCGCTTGCATCAATCGCCATTATTTCATGCTGCATCGGAGAACCTCAAGTTAATAATGCAGGACTCCCTAAAGAAGTTATATCCCCAACACCTGTGGGGACCACTGCTCCTGTTGAGACTCCGATCACTGCGCCACCACAGGCTCCTGCCCCGTCGCCTGTATCCACAACATTAAAGCCCCTAACAAAATACGATAAGTTCGTTGATTGGTTAAAAACAGATGCGACAGATAAACATCCATATATCCTTGATCCTTCAAAGGTATATGAAGACCAGTATGTGTGCGCGCAGTTTACACGGGATTTCCTAAAAAATTCCACAGATGCGGGTTTTGAGACGTATGCTGTCCTGCTAACAGGAGCAGTAAAAGGACAGAATGCCTGGCATACGATAAATGCGCTCATCCTTGATGGGAAATTGTATTTTGTGGAGCCCCAGAAGGATATTATACTGAAGAAAGAAGACCTTTTGAAGACTTACGGATTTGAATACGCTTATTTTGGCAAAGAAGTTTACATCAGTAGGAACGACGCTGAGTTAAGCTACCCTGTACGTTATCATACAGTAATAGGATTAAATGGGGATAACTTCCTGTATCTAAAGTGACGCAGAATTTTCTAAATATTCTCTTACTCCCTTAAACCCATTCTTCCTGGCGAGCTTCTCGATCGCAGAGTAAATACCGCTGCTGTATTGCGCAGCTTTCTTTTCCTTCAATGCAAGTTCTTCAGGAAGCAGTCTTATGGCGGCAAGGCGCAGAATGTACTTTCGCATACCGTTTTTTATCTTAAGTTCATGCGCTATCCTCAATGCCAGTTCAACCACTTCCCTGTCCAGGTAAGGGACACGAAGTTCAACCGAATTTGCCATGGTCGCGGCGTCGTCCCGCTCGAGGTTATTTTCTGCTATGTTATCAAGGTCGTGTTTCAGCGCGCTTTCAAGTTCTGGAGGGGGCATGGCTTCATATCGCCTGTAACCTGCAAAAAGCTCGTCAGCCCCCTGACCTGAAAGCATCACACGAAGCCTGTCGTCATGCGCGTTTTTTGATGCCAGGTAAAGAGGCATGGCAATGCTAACTTTTTGGGGCTCAGTTGATTCGATCGCTCTTATCACATAAGGGAGTACCGTCCTCACATCATCAACAGTAAGTTCATGCAGATGCAGTTTGTTCTCCATGCCGAGTAGATGGGCTGCCTTTTTCGTCTGCATAATGTCGTGAGAGCCCACCATGCCAACCGAATACAGTTCTGCTTCAGGGCACAGAGCCGCGATAAGCGAGCTGTCAAGACCTCCTGAGAACGCTATGGCGCATGGGGAGTTTGTGCGTTTTTTCACCGCCTTTTCAATTGTGTTGAACAGCGCTTCAGAAGCGATGTTTTCATCGGTGATCCCTTCCCCTTTGACAAAACCTGTCACTAATTTTTCATTAAGCACGCCGCCGCTGTACGTGACCATGTGTCCTGGTTTGATCGTGTAAACTTCATTCATTCCAATAGCGGATAGGGCTTTTTTCTCAGATGCGAAAGCGAACAGTTCGTTTGTTTTACCGTAGTACAGCGGCTTCACGCCAGCGGGGTCGCGCGCCAGGTATATTGTATCATCAAATACATAGGCGAACGCGTAATCACCGTCAAGATAGCCGGGAGCTGCATCGATGCCTTCCGATTCGATCAAGTTAAAAAGCGCTTCACTGTCAGAATCCGTTTTCATATCGCACTTTTGCGCGATCTCCCTGAAGTTGTATATCTCGCCGTTGTAAGTAAGAGCGCCCCTGTTGTGGATAGGCTGGCTCTTGTCCCCGGTTATTTTGAGAAGGACGCTGCCAAGCGTGACCTTGCCAAGAGTAAACATGCCAGTGCCATCAGGTCCCCTGTGTTTTATTGCTTCAAGCATCCTTTGAACTGATGCTTCCGAATCATTTCCTGCTGCTCCTGCGATGCCGCACATAGAGGCATAGATAGTCATACTATGGTTTAAAAATATCACTCTTCATAACGCTCTGACGTTTTGAATTGCTAAGTATGTTCAAACTGGCAATAATATTTTCGCCCCGCTTGCCCTGTGTTTATATATGCAGATGAACCTGTGAAAGACATGGTGGTAATATGAACCGGAAAGAGCTGCGTCACGACAGGCATACGGTGTCGCTGCTTACCGACCATCTTGTTTTTACCCCGAAATACGGGGGAAAGATGCTTATTTGGCGATGTGGCGATGATATGCGAGGGGATAATTTGTAAGACATGTTTTGAGATGATAACGAGCAGGGCCAGCGACGCAGGCTGTGTGAATTCAGTGCGCCCATTCAGTATAAAGTAACTATTGGTGGAAAAAGCGAAAACTCCTGAAGCCGCCAGCATCAGAGAGAAGGCATTCCCGTATTCCCCCAGGTATCCCGAAGAGTTCCCATTCCTTCCAGAACGCAGAGTCTATCTTGTGGGTGAAAAGGAGGGCGAAATTGAGCAGATACAGGTTTATTCGAACGCTTTTATTATTCCCACGCTCAATAGTCATTATTTGATCATTGCAAGAAGTACCGTGTAATTTTTACCGTAATACTCGGCGCATTTCGGGCATGTGGTATAGAAGAAATACATCTTTTTGGGGTCTTTGCCTTTTGACCTGACATACTTATCCATTTCCTTTGCCCATTTCCCGGCATCCTTGTAGGGCCCTTCAAAGATCTTGCTCATGAAACTCCCGGACATTCTCTCCATAGCGGCTCCGGGCACTTCTTTACCTACTGCGATGTAAACATCCGCACCCCATAGTGAGTTCTCGTCCGTGAACATGAGCGGCTCTGACGCAAGGGCTCCAGCCGATTTTATCTTCTCCATGTTCCTTATCATTACTTTATCAAAGTTCATGGGGATGTGAAATATGCTCCTGACCCGGTCTTTGAGGAACAGCCTGTCCTGCCAGATTAATTCCTTCCCGTCCCAGGGCGCAGGATCGAACCTGGGGCAGCAGCCGGTTTCTGAATTTTTATAGAGTTTGTCCATAATTTAACCTCCTCTCATTTTTAATAATTAGTAGTTGATTATTTAAATGTTTTGCCATTTTGACGAACAGGATACCATTTTATAGTAAGAATAATATCACATTATAAATAATATGTCTTCAATCGATGAGTTCTTGGATTTCTCTGACAAGATATTATATGATAATATTGGATTTCGGTCTAAAATAATTATTGACAAAGCAAAATCAAAGATATATCTAAATGAAACTTCAAATCTCCGTGATTTTGAGGATTTCATAAATCTTTTAGAACTCGATATCAGTGTTATTACAGGGAAAAATAATGCAATGAATATATGCAATACCATCAAGAGCAAGGCATTAGAAATTAACATCAGTAAGCAGGCAAAGGATATATTTAATAACCTCAAGACTGAAAGCATAGAACTCAGTATCAGCGAGTTTTTAAAAAATATCTATGTAGGAGATGTTTGCGCTTTCAATTCAAGAGGATTGGAAATAACAGGCAACGAGGAATCACTCAAATCGTCTATTAATACGAAGATGAAAGAATTCCTGGAGGAGCATACTCTTCCGACTGAAGGTGTTATAAACAGGTTTGCAACATACATTGCATACAAATTTTGCAGAGATGTTAATAAGGTTAAAAAAGAAATAATTGAAACGATTAAGGATCGCGTCAAGAACATACTGATGAGAAAAGCAATCCGAGAAGATATCATAAACTTTCTTAAAGCATATCCTCAGCCCGCTAAATCTGATGTTGATGATTTTGTTAATTATTCCAATTTATCAAAAATGGACTTGCATGAAGCTGAACTGCGGCAGCAAATATTGGATGAAATACTTTACCATAAATTCTATGAATCTAAAGATTTGCAGGAACCATCTGAACCCGATATTGAGGAATCTTCTGAACTCTCCTACTTTTTAGATATAATCAGGACAAATGATGATAAAAAAGATATCATCAAAGAAATGCGTAACCTTGGCGTAATATATATTATTGAAGATGAATCCGGGGTTCTTGATAGATTATTAAATGAATATATTTATATTATAAAACCAAATAATAGATATATGAAAGATCCTTAAATACCTGCCAGCGGAACATCATGAATCTCAAAGAACTCATTCACATCCTTGAATCAATCGTACCCCCTGCATTGGCAGAGGATATCGACACAGGCAGGATCGGCCTCGTTCTCGACCGCGGCGCAGATGTCCGGAAGATCGCTGTGGCACTTGATCCCACGGATCATGTCTTAAAGGAAGCTGCGCGCCTGGGCGCAAATCTCCTAATCACCCATCATACGCTTATTTTCGACCCCGTGAACATTATTTCAAAGCGGTTATCCGACACGCTGAAGATCGCCATCGATAACGATATCTCCATCTATTCAATGCATACGAACTTCGATAAGGCCGAAGGTGGGGTAAATGATGTGCTCGCAAAACTGCTGGAGCTTACCAATATCACAAATCTCGAACTGGGAAGGCTCGGCGAAATCAAGCCAATGGGAACACAGGAATTCGCCTCTTTTGTTTCGGAGAAGCTGCATACACATGTCCAGTATACGGGTGACTCAGAGATTAGAAAGGTCATGGTGGTCGGGGGGAGTGGTTTCCGAAGGGAGTATATTGATATAGCTCTTGAGCATGGCGCGGATGCGCTTGTTTCAGGAGAGTTGAGGCACGACGCAATACGCTATGCTGGGAAGCTGTGCCTGTTCGATGCCACACATTATGCCACTGAAGCTCCTGCAATGAAAAAGCTGTGCAAGAGGCTGCCTGAGGACACGGTTTTTATAGAAGATAAACCCGATGTCCGGGTTTTATGATGGAGAATATCAGGATGCAGATGACTTACCTTAATTTTCATCTAAATAACATCAGCTACACAACAGGATAGTCCATGTTGCCAACAAAGTTAACAAAAGGTGAAGAGGATAGGGCGCTTAAAAGTGTGGTCGAGAATTTTGGATTGGTCTGGTTCTGGTATTTTCTGAAATATCCTGATTGATATTTACCAGTTCCGCACAAGCCGTATCGCCCCTGGTTTGCATACAGAAACGCAAGTCGTGCACCCGATGCAGAAGCTCCTGTCCAGAACTTCTGCCACCTTCTTGCCATTTTTCTCAACTATCCTGTATATCCTTGGACCCTTGGGGCACATCCTCACGCACTCCCCGCATCCGGTGCATTTTTCTTCATCAATGAATATCTCGATCATAATTGTAATATTCAAAGGAGTTATATAAACGCTCTAACTAAATAACAGCGCATGTCTGGAAATACCTTTGGCACACTTTTCAGGATAACGACATGGGGCGAGAGCCACGGCCCAGCAGTCGGTGTTGTAATTGACGGATGCCCGGCAGGTTTGCAACTTGATGAAACGGATATCCAGAAAGAATTAGACCGCCGCCGTCCCGGTCAGAGCGATGTTACAACTCAGAGAAAGGAAGAGGACAGGGCTGAGATCATCTCAGGCGTGTTTTCAGGGAAGACAACAGGCGCACCGATCTCTATTATCGTAAAAAATAAAGATGTAGATTCGAGTAAATACGAGGCGCTTCACAATACCCCGCGCCCGGGGCATGCGGATTTGACATACGAGTTGAAATACGGCTTACGGGACTGGCGTGGAGGCGGAAGGTCGTCAGCACGCGAAACAATCGGAAGGGTCGCCGCTGGCGCAGTTGCAAAGAAGCTCCTTGGTCTTAAGGAAGTAGAAGTCCTGGGTCATGTTGTGGAACTGGGAGGTGTCCGCGCAAAAACCGTCAGCATCGAAGAAGTGCGCGAAAACACAGAAAAAAACCCGGTCAGATGCGCCGACCCTGATGCGGCAGTAGAAATGGAAGCTATTATCCGCGCCGCACGAAGCGAAGGCGATAGCATTGGCGGGATGGTAGAGGTAATAGGCATCGGTATTCCCGCAGGAGTGGGCGAGCCGGTTTTCGATAAGCTGAGTGCTGAGCTTGCAAAGGCATTGATGAGCATCGGCGCCGTAAAAGGCGTTGAGATAGGAGCAGGGTTTAAATCCGCATCAATGAAAGGCAGCCAGATGAATGACGTCATTACCATCAGAAATGAAAAAATAACCACCCTTACTAACAATGCAGGCGGAATACTTGGAGGTATAAGCGATGGTGAGCCGATCGTATTGAGGATCGCCGTAAAGCCAACGCCTTCGAT
>CBFFLL010000025.1:10818-20475 GCA_965642175.1 Candidatus Methanoperedens nitratireducens
CCCGCCGCGCATCGTGCCAGTGGCTGAGGCTATGATGGCGCTTGTGCTGGTTGATATGATGGTGAGAGGTGGGTTCATAAATCCATCAACTATAGAATAAATATGAACTATTCTAATGAAAGACAATTTTTAGGAGAAACCAATTCATGAAATTCAATCCTGATATTATCAAAGAAGCAACTAAGGCTGATTTTGACGCAGCCTGGAACGAGGGAAAGAAATACGTTGCCCGACCCGGCATCAACGAACAGTACCCGCGTGTTTCACTGAAATACGGTAAGCCCCATCCTGTATTTGACACGATCCAGCGCCTGCGGGAGGCATACATGCGCATGGGATTTGAAGAGTATATGAATCCAATCATAGTTGAAGACCGTGATATACACAAGCAGTTCGGGTACGAGGCGCTTGCTGTGCTTGACCGATGCTTCTACACTGGCGGTCTACCAAGACCAAATGTTGGAATCTCCGATGAAAGGATAGGTCAGATAAAAAGCATCCTGGGCGACCTGAATGACGAAGGAATAGAGAAGATAAGACAGATACTCCATTCATACAAGAAAGGCGAGATAGAAGGGGATGACCTTGTGCCAGAAATGTCAAAAGAACTGAATGTCCCTGGCTCGAAGATTGCTGTGATGATAGACCACGTATTCCCTGAGTTCAAGTCACTTGTTCCCGTCTGTTCACAGAACACGCTTCGAAGCCACATGACCTCAGGATGGTTCATAAGTCTTGGTGAAATGGTGGATTATTGCAGTGTTCCCTTGAAGCTCTTTTCTGTGGACAGGTGCTTCAGGCGCGAGCAGGCAGAGGATGCGACCCGCCTGATGGCTTATTATTCCGCATCGTGCGTGATAATGGATGAGAATGTGAGCGTTGATGACGGGAAAGCCGTAGCAGCGGGGCTTTTGAGCCAGTTCGGATTTTCCAATTTCACGTTCAGACCGGATGAAAAAAGAAGCAAGTATTATGTCCCTGATACGCAGACAGAGGTATTCGCATTTCACCCGAAACTCGTAGGCTCAAAGACAAAATACAAGGACGGCTGGGTCGAAGTAGCGACCTTCGGGATTTATTCACCCTCTGCGCTCTCGCAGTATAACATCCCTTACCCTGTGATGAATCTGGGAATGGGCGTTGAGCGGCTTGCGATGATACTGCACGATTCAACAGATGTCCGCGCTCTCACATACCCGCAGTTCCAGTATAACATCAGCTGGATGATGTCGGATAGCGAGATAGCAAGTATGATCTATGTGGAAGATGCCCCAGTGACAGAGACCGGGAAAGAGATACAGGGCGCTATAGTCAGGATATGTGAAATGCATGGGGATACACAGAGCCCTTGCGAGTTCACGGCATGGGAAGGGCAGTTATTTGAAAGGAATATCAGGGTCAAGGTCGTGGAACCTGAAGAGAATACAAAGCTGTGCGGTCCTGCTTCGATGAATGAGGTCATTTCTTACAAGAACGATATTCTGGGTCTTCCACGGACATCGAGATGGGACGATGCTTTTAAGAACGGTGTGACTTCCGGGATCAGATATATAGACGCCTTCGCTGCGCGCTGCGCCAAAGAGATAGAAGAGGGTGTAAAGAACGGCAGCGGCTCTGAAACAAGGGTGAGGATAATCAAAGTGCCGTCAGAGATAAATATCAGGATAGGCCCGATAGCGCAGAGGTACATAACAGGATTGAAGAAGAAGATAGACACAAGAGGGCCTGTGTTCACGACTGTGAGAATGGAATTAATATGAAACGATCAGGATATGCTTACGCACACGGCGCCGGGACTATAATAAACGCCATCTCAACCTGGAAAGGCGCAGCATTCAGTATTGATCTTAAAACAGAAGCTGAAGTTGTACTCACTGATTCAAAAAAGGTGCAGGGCTATATGGAAGAGGGCGGTGACACCACACTTATCGAACGCGCTGTCGAGCTTACCCTTTCGCGCTTTTGCTCAACAGGCGGCGCAAAGGTCGCGACGAAGAGCGAAATCCCGATAGCAAGCGGGCTTAAGAGCTCAAGCGCTGCGGCAAATGCGGCTGTGCTTGCCACCCTTGACGCGCTGGGTGAGAAACTCAAACCCATTGAAGCAGTAAAGATCGGCGTACAGGCAGCGCTTGATTCAAAGGTGACAATAACGGGCGCTTTCGATGACGCCTGCGCCTCGATGCTGGGGGGATTCGTTATAACAGATAATAAGAAAATGGAGCTTATAAGCAGGGTAGAGCACGATTCAGAAGTCCTGATACTCGCACCTCTGAAAAAAGTATTCAGTTCTTCCACGAACGTGGCGCGCTCACGGCTCATGGGGCGATGGGTTGAGATGGCTTATAAAGAGGCTCTTGAGGGAAATTACGAGAAAGCCATGACTCTTAACGGCTTCCTTTACTGCTCTGCGCTGGGCTTCAGCACAGAGCCAATGATGGCGGCACTGGAGGTGGGTATAGAGGGAGTTAGCCTTTCTGGAACCGGACCTGCATACACAGCCCTGGGAAGCGGTGAACTGTTGGACAAACTGGAGCCTGTCTGGCGAAGGATAGGCGGAAAAGTGATAAGGACTAAAGTCAATAATACGGGTGGATCAATATGCCGTTAAGAGAGGTCAGAGCAAAGATAGAGAAGATCGATGTGCAGATACTCAACCTTATCGAGAAGAGGACGGGACTTGCTAAGGATGTGCTTGATGCAAAGAGAGATGCGAAAATGCCGATAAATGATGTTGATCAGAATAAAATGGTGCTTGAAAGGGCGGCGAATTCCGCCACAGAGAGGGGGCTTGATGGGGAGTCGGTGAAGAGGATATTTGAAATACTTATTAATATGAATATTGAGCGGCAGCACGAGATGAGCGGGGAAGGGAATTTGCCGTGAGGGGATTGTTATGATGTGCATATTATTCAGGTATATTCTTAGATCTTTTACTTTTGATTCTTTTTACCACATCCCCAACACTTTCACTTTCCCTTTTATTCCTTATGCTTTAAATACAATGATAACCAAATTGTAACCTACAATGGAAACATACTCAAATAAGAATGCTCAGGAATCTACTGCCGCATCGCCCCAGCCTTCAATAACCGCAGAAGGGGAACGGGGATTAACACCCAGAAGAAAGAAAATTCTTGAAGAAACGATGCGCCGGCACGATAAAGCCTTCAAAATGTTAGCCAATATGTAATTTGGCTAATTCTTTAATTCTTTTTTCAATAGCTTTCAGAGAGCATTTATACTCAGTGATATTTCGTAACAGGTCGATAACCTCTTCAGCGTCCGCATTTAAATAGTAACCAGCATCGCCAAGCTCGTTCTCTGCCGTAGCAAAAGCCGTCCTTTTGTTCCCATCAATAAATTGTTATTGACGACATAGTTCAAGTGGATTTAGTGAATTTGCAAATCATATCCTTGAAATATACATCATCATTACAATGATAAAATATAAATGGACATACTAACATTTAAATATCAAATGGATGTAGAAAATATAGATTTAAAAATATTAAAGGAAATCATATTTAAGATCGCTGAAAATAACGGGACCACGTTGAGCGAGATAGAACAAAATAATGAATTAGCACCTGAAATAGTTAAAGAAAATATCATTTTTTTGCAAAATATGGGTATGTTCGAATCACCGAAACCATCAGCAGGTAAATCTGATGAAAACAATTCACTTTTAACTATAAAATTAAAACCTGAAATTGAAATATTAAAAAAAATCATTAATTTATTTGATAATAAAGAGTTATTTCGATTACTCAAAACAAAGTTTTATCGAGAAAACATAAAAAATTATTATAAATATATAACTGACCTCCTTACAGAACATGCCCTTTTCTCACTGCCGGAAACTGAATATATGATGTTCGCAATGAAGAATTCACCATCTTGCGTTCGATACTTTCTGGCAGATAATGACAAGAATACATTAAAGTCCTTTTATCAGCGATGTATTACTTCCACAAATGAAAAACTCACTGACAGGAAAAGACTGGAATTAATGAAAAAGTGCCATATGTACCTTATATGGGAAAACGTGGTTTTCAATAAGATCCAGGACGATAAACGGGATAATATCCTTGTTGAACAAATACCATATTATACAGGATATCTGCCAATTGCGAAAAAATCATTTGAGAAGATACTGGAACTGTACAAAGTGTTGGAAACAGAAGAGCCGGATAAAAAATCAAAGCTACAGGTTTACCTTAAATCCATGATTTCCAGTACATAATGTACTTTTTTTCTAAATTAAACGAAAAGCTGAAATGCTTGTAGTCCTATTTAGCCGGATTGACTGGTGATAATACGTGAAAGTACTTGTAAGTGACCCGATAGCAGAGCAGGGAATAGAAATATTGAAAAACGACGTAGATGTGGACATAGCAACGGGTCTTGAACCATCGGAACTGATAAAGCGCATAGGCGATTACGAGGCGCTTATCGTCCGCAGCGAGACGCAGGTTACAAAAGAGGTCATTAATGCCGGTAAGAAGCTCAAAATAATAGGACGTGCAGGGGTAGGTGTAGATAATATTGATGTAAATGCGGCTACTGAACGCGGTATTATAGTTGTCAACGCGCCGGAAGGGAATACCATCTCAGCAGCAGAGCATACCATTGCCATGATGATGTCAATGTCCAGGAATATACCGCAGGCTAACGCATCGCTCAAAAGCAAAAAATGGGACCGAAAGAAGTTCATGGGCGTCGAGGTCAGGGGAAAAACGCTCGGAGTTGTAGGCCTTGGCAGGATCGGTTCAGAAGTGGCAAAGCGGGCGCTTGGGATGGAGATGATAATACTTGCATACGACCCTTTCATATCAGCTGAAAGGGCAAAAGACCTGGGCGTGGAATTAACAACTGTGGAAGACATAGTAAGACGCGCGGATTATATTACTGTTCATACACCGCTTACCAAAGAGACAAAAGACCTCATCAGCACTAAGGAATTTGGGATCATGAGGAAAGGGGTACGCCTCATCAACTGCGCAAGGGGCGGAATAATTAACGAGGAAGCGCTCGCAAAGGCTGTTAAAGACGGGATAGTCGCAGGTGCGGCTATTGATGTGTTCACGAAGGAACCGCCATTTGAGAACCCACTCATCGAATTAGACCAGGTCATTATGACACCGCATCTGGGCGCTTCTACCGAGGAAGCGCAGATAAATGTCGCTGTCACAGTTGCAGAGCAGATAGTCAACGTGCTGAAAGGGCTACCTGTCAAGAACGCCATAAATATGCCTTATGTCAAAGCCGAGGTCATGCAGATACTTGAACCGTATTTCCCGCTTGCAGAGAAAATGGGAAAACTGGGGACGCAGCTTATTGGCAATTATGAGACTATAGAAGTCTCCTACTGCGGAGAGATCGCTGACCAGAACGTTGCTCCTGTAACTCTTGCAGTATTAAAAGGGCTGCTTGAACCCATGGTTGGCGCGGGTGTGAATTATGTGAATGCGCCCACCATCGCAAAAGAAAGGAAATTGAAGGTAGTCGAGAGCAAATCAAAGACCGTTGTGGGCTATCCGAGCCAGATATCCATAAAGTTGAGCAAGAAGAACGAGAGCCGTGTCATCAGCGGCACAGTAATAGGGAAGGAACCGCGTATTGTTCAATTGGATGAATACCTTATTGATGTTATCCCGTCAGGCTTCATGATAGTGACAAGGATTGAAGACAGACCAAATATCATAGGTCCTTGTTGCATGATCCTGGGAAAGAACGATATCAATATCGCAGGGATGCAGGTCGGGAGAATAAAGGCTGGAGGCGAAGCGATAATGGTGCTGAATATTGACCACGAAGTGGATAAAAGGATACTGGAAGAGATAAAAGCGGTTGGCGGGATAATTGATGCCAGGCTTGTGATCTTATGAAGAAGATGCAAATTGAGATTTTGTCGTCTATAGGTTCGGTTGCGTTATTGATTATTTTAATAGCAGCGTCAAAGCTCAGCCTGCAGACGCCGGGATATGGTTTTATGGCTACTCTGTTGCTTTATGTGCTTGTAATGTCGATCGTGGGATTAAAACTTGCAGAAATGCCGGAGAAGTAGAACCGGAGAAGAGGGTGGCTCTTCTCAATTTCAATGTTTGAACTCTTGATTTTTGTCATGTACAGTTAACCTGCTTTCTATTTTAGGTTAAGTGCATTAGTCATATTTTTTTGACAAATGGAAAACTTTTTGCAGAATATGGAGAGGATTCGGGGCAGATAAAAGATGCAATAAGCTTATCGGATTTTCCAACTCCTGAAGATCTAAGACTGCGATATTACTTTCAGGACGCTGCTATCCGCGCAGCGCTGGAAAAAATCGCTGTCGGAAAGAAAAAGTTACTTCTATCCCTTGCGACAGGGATATCCATGCCAACCAGATCATGATCGCAATGAATAATCTTTATGAAAAATGGTGCAAAGAAAATAGAATAAAGCCCAGGGAATGGTATGCTTTTCAATACACAGGTAATCCGGATTTAAGACCTTCGGCTGATAAACTAATCCCTGATTTTCGTGGTTCTAAGAATTCACACTACATAGCGGCAACTGTTGACCTGCTTTCTACAGGAGTGGATATTCCCAATCTTGGCAATGTCGTGTTTTTCCGCTATCTTGAATCACCTATAAGTTTTTACCAGATGGTGGGAAGGGGGACAAGAACTGGCGAGCCACGAGGCTCCAAGCTGATGTTCCGTTTATATGATTATACCAATGCAACCCGGCTTTTTGGGGAGGAGTTCAAAAGTCACGCCAAACCCTCAAAGCCCGAAGAACCGCCTGGGGGCGTTGAGTCTCCGACACCGACTTACGGTGTTGATAATCCAAAGCGCAAGATTATCCGGATAGGGGAGCAGCAATTCACAGTGCAGATCGAAGGAGAGGGAAGGTCTATTCTTTGCGAAGAAAACGAAAAAGAGGTTCTTGTGCCGCTGGAAGAGTCTAAACAGAAGCTTGCAGAAAGACTTGTAGATGAAGTGCCGGTGTGGAGGAATTGAGAGAGAAATGGGTTGAACTTAGTGAACGGCATAAATTGATTCAGGAAACAAAAACGAGGTTGCTGACGTGAAGGAATGCAGGAAAGTATCGTCTTCGGGAAACTTCGACAAACTTCGGTCAAAGGGGGAGGAGAAATGAGCGTGGAGGAAGGGAGTATGATGGAAATCTGCGAGATGATACCACAGCGATATGGCACACGGATGACACGGATTGGACGGATTTTCACGGATATTCATTATCCGTGTGTATCCGCGTCATCCACGCAATCCGTGTTCTATCGTAAAACTGCAATATTTGACGACGATAAGAAACCGCAGATGAAGGCGCCCAGAGTCGCGCCTCTGGAGGGCGCATCCACGTCAACCGTTGCGCCAGTTGACGTCGCACAACCGTCACGTCGGTTGACGCCGTGCACACGTATGCCAGCGCACTGGCATACGTGGACGCGTCCTCAAGGGGCGCAACCCTTGACGTATGGCTCACCGCCATACGTGGATATCGCTGGGCGATATGCCCCCGCAGGGGCATACGTGTCTATGCATTGCGGCGGGCATGACGCCGATGAACGCAGATACTTTTCCGCATCTGAATATAACAAAATAATCCACCGCAAAGGATGCAAAGAGCGCAAAGCACATGGAATGATTTTTTTGGGATTCGAAAAACCACAGAGGGCACGGAGGACACAGAGAATAAGAACAAAACTCTGTGCTCTCTGTGTTCTCCGTGGTTGAATAATCTTGCCGGGATTAATTATGACTGCTTTAATGCCCGCGCGCTGGAGTATTCGATATTTACGCAGGGCGAAACGATTGAAGGAGGCAATCTTGCATGAGCGGCGATAAAAAAAGGAGACTGCCGGAGGGGTGGAGGTGGGAGAAATTAGATAAAATAACAACAAATATTCAATATGGTATTTCTAAAAGTTCAACCTTAAACACAGTTGGACCAAGGTTGTTGAGAATAACCGACATCCAAGATGGGAAAGTAGATTGGAATAGAGTTCCGTTCTGTGAGTGCAATAGCAATGAAGAGAAGCAATATATCTTAGAAAATAATGATATAGTATTTGTAAGAACCGGAGCAACAACAGGTAAGAGTTTTTTTGGTTAATAATTCAGAAAATACATTATTTGCATCATATTTAATTAGAGTCCAATGCAATAAAGAATTAGTGAATCCAAAATATCTTTACACATTTTTTCAGACTCCTGTGTATTGGAATAATATAAATAAAAAATCTCGAGGAGGTACACTTGCTGGTTTTAATGCAAGTATGCTCTCTAAAATGGAGATTCCTCTCCCTCCAACGCCTGCCGATCAAGATAACATCGCCTCCGACCTCGAACGCAGGATGGCGCATGTGGAGAAGATGAGGGCGGCAGCGCTGCGCCAGAAAGAAGCGATTGCTGTGATGCAGGGCGCTATTTTACGGGAGGTGTTTTCTTATGAGGAAGGAGATGAATTGCCAGAGGGGTGGAAGTTGAGACAGTTAAAGGAGAATTGTTTCATAAATCCATCAAAAAGAAAAGGTTTCACAAGAGAACCGAACGCTCAAACATCATTTGTTCCTATGGAAGCAGTTGACGAGGAAACTGGAAAAATAGCACATATAATCAACAGAAACTATTTTGAAATTTCAAAGGGTTACACTCTTTTTGAAGATGGAGCTGTTCTTTTTGCCAAGAAAGGAGATACAGCAAATCTGGAACGAATCGTTCAGATTTCCCTGGCAAGAAAGGATGAAGAAAAGCCCATGCTGGATAGATTATTTGAGTACCACAAAGCTCAGGGGAATTATGAGAAGGCAAAGGCGTCGATGATTAAATCATATGAATTTACAGGATATAATAGCTACTATGCAGAATATAAGAGAATGAAAGAATTCCTGAATGATGTGGATTGGGAACAGATTGAGCCAAACATCTTCAACGGAATTAAAGATAAAAACGTTCATCACTATCTGCGTATATGTCTGGATAAGAATATGAATAAAACGGTACTAGACATCCTTTTATATCCCCCTAATAATAAATGGGGATACGTTTTGGAAAATGATTTTGATGAGTTTGCAGAAAAATTAAAGGATGAGTTTCCAGAGAAGATTATCGATTATTACTGGCAAATATCAGTTAAAAATACAAAAGGTGGAAATAGAAAAACGTACAGTGTGGCAGCCAGATATATTGCAAAAGCCAAAAACATTTATATTGACATATTGAAAGACGAATCGAAATGGAAACAGCGTTTTTCTGATCTAAAAGCAGGATTTAAAAACCGTCCAGCATTTCTGGATGAAGTAAAATATATGTAAACAATAAAGGTAGATACAATATGGTCAAAATCATCGTTATCAACAACTACGGTCAATTCTGCCACCTGATCCACCGCGCCGTTCGCGACCTGGACCAGGAAGTGGAACTGGTGAAAAATACATCCACCATAGAGGAGATCCTTGCAAAAGAACCCGACGGGCTGATACTCAGCGGCGGTCCCACCCTTGAGCGTGCGGGTAATTGCAAAGAGTATGTCAGGGAACTTGACCTGCCTGTACTTGGCATCTGTCTTGGTCATCAGGTAATGGCGCTGGAATACGGTGGTGAATTGAGGACTGGCTCTGCTGGAGGTTACGCAGCGATTGAGATAGAGATC
>CBFFLL010000026.1:0-14460 GCA_965642175.1 Candidatus Methanoperedens nitratireducens
ACACGTCCACGTATGCCAGCGCACTGGCATACGTGTGCACGTAATCGACAGGCGTGACAGTCGACGCGGATACGCACGGATCCGTGAAAATTAGTTTGATACATATCATGCGTATTCGATTTAGAACTAAATCTGTAAAACATGAAAAATTAATAACTCTGTGCAGATGAATGCAGATACATCTCCTTGACATACCATTAAAGCTTTAATCAAAAACGCTAATTTATTCAATGGTGATCCTATCAAACCCATCCTTCAGGTCGCTCTCGATGTCCTTGAGATAGACCGCGCCATCCAGATCGCAAAAGAAGCAGTAGCAGGAGGAGTGGACTGGATAGAAGCGGGAACGCCTCTAATAAAAAGCGAGGGTATGAATGCAGTCCGTCAGCTCAAAGCAGCCTTTCCCGATCGCGTAATCCTGGCTGACATGAAAACGATAGATACCGGCGCCATGGAGATAGAGATGGCGGCAAAAGCAGGCGCAGATATCGTAATCCTTCTTGGCAGCGCCGATGATTCCACAATTATGGACGCAGTCCGAGCAGCCCGGAAATACGGTGTGAAGCTTATGGCTGACCTCATATCAGCAGATGACCCTGCAAACAGGGCAGTTCAACTTGCTGACATGGGAATAGATTATATCAATGTCCATTCTGGCATAGACCAGCAGATGACTGGAGATGACCCTGTAAAGCATCTCAAGAAATTCAAGGTGAACGTACCTGTTGCTGTAGCAGGCGGGATTGACGCAAAGAGCGCTGCGAAAGCGGTAGTGTCCGGTGCTCGTATCGTTATCGTCGGAGGGAACATTGTCCGCTCATCAAACGTAACAGCTGCGGCAAAGGCTATAAGGCGCAGCATCGACGTCCCAGGTATTACTGAGGAAAAAGAAACATCAATAGACGAACAGACGATCGAACTGCTAAAGCGCGTATCCACGCCCAACATCTCTGACGCGATGCACAGGAAAGGCGCAATGAAGAACATCCATTCCATCTGCCCTGGAACAAAAGCCGCGGGCAGGGCGGTCACTGTGGCGACTTTTGAAGGCGACTGGGCAAAGACAGTTGAAGCAATTGATATAGCAAAAGAAGGGGATGTTATCGTAATTTATAACGGCAGCCCGCACGTTGCCCCGTGGGGCGAACTTGCGACGCTTTCCTGCATCAACAGGAAGATAGCTGGCGTTGTCATCGATGGTGCGGTAAGGGATGTGGACGATATCAGGCGACTCAATTTCCCTGTATTTGCTGTATCAATAGTCCCGAATGCAGGCGAACCAAAGGGATTCGGGGAGATAAACGCAGAGATAAAGTGCGGTGGAGAGACGGTTAAACCGGGTGATTATATCGTGGGAGATGATAACGGCGTCGTGGTAGTTCCGAAGGAAAGAGGCTACGAGATAGCGCGCAGGGCGGTCGAAGTGGAGAAAAATGAAAGCAGGATACGCGACGAGATAATAAAGGGAAACACACTGTCCCGGGTGCTGTCACTTGAGAAATGGGAAAAAAAGTAGCGAAAGGTTGAAGCTAATAAAACTCAATAAGACGCTTCGATAAAATACATATATAACTATCAACCATTATTAATTTGTACTATTAATAATTTGTACTAAAATGAGGCTAATTATGGAACTCACACCCATTCAGAAAGAAATATTGACTTCACTCATCAGTTTATACAGGGAGAAAAAACAGGCGATCAAAGGGGAAGACATTGCAGAGATCATTGACCGGAATCCTGGAACGGTCCGGAACCAGATGCAGTCGCTCAAAGCGCTGGGGCTGGTCGAGGGCGTACCAGGACCAAAAGGCGGATATAAAGCCACTGGTGAAACCTACCGAGCCTTGTGTCTCTTAGAGATGGAAAAGGAAACGCTAGTGCCAATAAAACGCAACGGTGATATCATTCTAAATGCAACTGCCGCGGAGATAAGTTTCACCACAGTCAGGCATCCAGACCTTTGCAACGCCACTGTGCATGTTATTGGTGATATTAAGAAGTTCGATATGGGTGACCTTATTACGATCGGGCCAACCCCTGTAAATAGAATGGTTATCCGGGGAGAGGTCATCGGGAGGGATGATACCCAGAATTCGATATTGTTCGTTATATTAGAAATGGTATCCCTTCCTAAAAAATCCATTATGGAGTATATAACAAAAAATCCCATTACTATCCCTGCCACTGCAACGATACAGGAAGCTTCAAGGATACTGGTGGGTAGCCATATACACGGAGCGCCAGTTAAGGACAAGACAGCTATTGTTGGGATCGTGACGCTTACAGATATCGGAAAGACGCTTGCTGATGGCAAAACCAGCCTCAAGATAAAAGATATTATGACAAAGAAGATCATTTCTGTAGATGGCGATATGCCTCTTTATGAGGTGATAAAGGTATTCAATAAGGAAAAGGTAGGAAGGCTACTTATCAGGATAGACGGGGAATTTGCAGGACTCATTTCAAAATCAGATATCCTTGACAAACTAATTGTTTTTTGATCGGGATTTTACCTGGTGGTTGGAATCATGCAGGTTTACGTCAGCCAGCCCGTTCTCATCGTTCTTTTTTAATCTCTTTGTTACCTCGATGAGAGGATGCTTGGCGTAGTCAAGTATCTTGATGTCTGAAAGCGTGTGGAGACCTGATGATGTTGCTGTTTTTTCAAGCCCCAGATGGACTTCGTCCCCAAGGGGGATAACATATGCGTCCATGTTCTTTATTCCGAGCTTCTTTGCAGCAACTACCCTGTGGTGGCCGTCCACAAGGATCAGTTTATGCGGTTTGCTTATTACGACAATGGGTTCAGCCAGGCCTTTTCGAAGCTCGTAGATCCTCCCGTCAAGCTCATCCGCATAGACCTTGGATTGCGTGGGTACGAGTTCATCGATATTGACCTTCTCCCTGATAACATCAACATGGATATTGTGGATAGTCTCAAGAGTCTTCTTGAGCGTCCAGACCTTTTGCGGGCTCGTCTTCTCAATATGCGAGCGAATTACATCAGTATTGGTTATGATGCCGCGCAGTTGTTCGTTTGAGTCCACGACAGGCAGTTTTGACTTGCCAGACCTGAATATGACCCGCGCCACATCGCTCATGTCCATATCCGTATCTGCGACAAGCATATCCCGGCTCATTATTGAAAAAACCTTCTCGTCTAAACCTTTTTCAAGCAGATCTGCCGCAGATATGTAACCTATTACCCTGTTATCCCGCACTACAGGAAAGCCGTCGTGACCAGTCATCTTTATAAGCTTTATGACATCCCTGACCTTATCCTCAGGTGAGACTGTGTTCACTTCAGTCGTCATGTAGTCCTTGACTTTGGGGTGGTCTGTCATTTTAGTACCTTTTCAAGTACATGGTTCTTCCACCGTAAAAAATATTGCATCATTGAACTGCTATATTTATTACCAATTGACATCATTTTTTATCGGGTGACATTATGAACGAAAATATAGGCAAGATTACTGATATTCTTAAAGAAGCGATATCCATTGAGATATACGGTATGGAATTTTATTCGATATTCAGTGATCTCGTAGAGGAAGAGAATGCAAAGTCGCTCCTGCGCGGACTTGCGAGGGATGAAGGGGAACACAGGGAATATCTTGAAAAAGAGTACAAAAGATTGTCAGGGAAAACTGTAGATAATAAAACTCTTAACAAGGAGAACAGGGAAAGGGTCAAGCAGGTCTTTCCCGAGTCCATGGAATCTCTTGGCATAGCAGAAACCAGGGACGTCCTGGAACTGGGCATAAGGACTGAAGAGAGGTCTATCGAATTATATTCAAATAGCGCAAAAATAATGGAAATAGGTGAAAGTAAGGCATTGTTCCTGAGGCTTACTGGTTTTGAGGAAGGGCATAAGAAATTGCTTGAGGATGCGCTGTATTACCTTGAGCAGGGCGGTTCGTGGTATGGATATTCTCCGCCCACTTTAGAGGGATGAATGAGCCTGCTATTTGGAACAGCAGGCACTCCGCTGAGTTCAAAAGGGAATGACAGCATTTCAGGTATCAGGCGCGTCCATGAACTTGGTCTTGGATGCATGGAACTTGAGTTCGTGAGGGGTGTAAAGATGGGTGAGAAAACAGCCCGCGCGGTCCACGAAGTTGCGAAGAAGCTTGATATACGATTGAGCGTCCACGCTCCGTATTACATCAACCTTAATGCAGAAGGTGAGACACTTGAAGCGAGCAAGGAAAGGATCATTAACTCGGCCAGGATAGGAGCGATCTGCGGGGCAAAAAGTGTGGTGATACACGCGGGCTTTATACAGAAGTATCCGCGAGATGTTGTCTATGAACGAATAAAAAAGGCGATTGTCGATATCATGGACAAATTAAAAAGCGAAGGCGTGGACATCACACTTCGAATAGAGACGATGGGCCGCGGTTCACAGTTCGGGAGCCTGGAGGAAGCGCTTGCCATAACTGAGGTTGATGGAGTCCTGCCCTGCATTGATTTCTCCCACTTGCATGCAGTATCAGGGAAGAATAATTCCAGAGAGGAGTTTGCCTCTATCCTGTCGTGCGTGGAGGAAAAATTGGGGCGCATGGGGCTTGATGATATGCATATTCACGTTTCCGGGATAGAATATTCGGATAAGGGAGAGAAAAAACACCTTGTGTTCGCTGAATCTGATTTTGAATATAAGGAACTGGCGCAGGCTTTTGCGGATTTTGATATCAAAGGGCTGGTGATTTGCGAGAGCCCGAATCTGGAAGAGGATGCGCTGGTTTTGAAGAGGGAATATGAGGGTTTTGTTGGATTGAGTTTTTAAACCCATCATCGTAACATATTTACCCTGCCTTTACCTTTTAAGCGCAAATGAAAGCAGTACTTGGTCTCGAAGACGGAACTTTTGTTAAAGGAGAAGGTCTTGGAGTAGAAGGTATTGTACAGGGTGAGCTTGTTTTCACCACCCAGTACACAGGATACGAGGAGGCTCTGACAGACCCATCGTATAAAGGTCAGATCCTGATGTTCACATATCCCCTGATCGGCAATTACGGTGTAAGCGGGGATAATTTCCAGTCTGACGGCATGAAAGCGGAAGGACTTGTGGTTAGGGAAGCATGCGATCACCCATCACATCACAGATCCACACGCTCTATCTATGAATTCCTGAAGGATGAGGGAAAATCCGGCATCATGGGAATAGACACCCGTATGCTTACAATAAAAACAAGAGAACATGGCACCATGAAGGCTACCGTGATCGTAGGCAGCGATGACGGAGAAGAAGCTGTCAGGCTGGCAAGGGAACAGCCGGACATTGGAGGCCTCGACCTTATTGGCAGAGTCACATGCAGGGAGCCGTACAGGATAGAAGGCAAAGAAGACGGTGGAAATATCGTTCTCATGGATTTTGGCGCAAAGAGGAATATCATCAAGAGCCTTGCCTCAAGGGGCGTCAATGTCACAGTCGTTCCTGCTACGACGCCTGTTAAGGATATTATGAACTATGAACCCGACGCAATTCTGCTTTCGAATGGCCCCGGTGACCCGCAGCAGGCAACAAATGGCATATCGGTCGTAAAAAAACTGGCAGGAGAGCTCCCCATCTTTGGCATCTGCCTTGGCCACCAGATAATATCACTTGGCCTGGGAGGGGAGACCTACAAGTTGAAATTCGGACACCGCGGAGCAAACCAGCCTGTGAAAGACCTGAAAAGGGGCATCGTTCATATCACCTCTCAAAACCACGGTTATGCTGTGGATGAAAATAGCCTTGATAAGAAGGAAATTTCTGTGACCCAGCTCAATACTAATGACGGGACTGTTGAAGGGCTTGAGCACAAGGACCTTGAGATCATGTGCGTGCAATACCACCCAGAGGCGCATCCCGGACCTCTTGATACTGAGAAGCATTTTTTTGACAGGGTAGCGGAAAGGGTAAGGAAAATGAAAGTAGCGGCGAGATAAAGTGCAGATTTCGTTCATAAAAATGCAAACATATGCCTCAACATGTATGTCAATCATGCGGACCATACTTGCACATAAATAAAGAGTATGACCAGAATCGTATTGACATGTGATGTAAATGGCATCTGAAATCCAGCATGAAATATTTTGAGAAAAAATACGGCATGAAAACTGAGGAATTCTACAAGAAATTTACTGGTGGAAAACTTGGAGATGACAGGGACTATTTCGAGTTCTTCACAGGATAGATTACTCTTATCACTTGCAGAACAAAGAAAAAATTCTGATAATAATATGGGACAATGCATCTCATCATCCTGAGATCAAGACTTTTCCCCATCATGTACATGAAGGAGATGACCAGATACTTCATTTTGACCGCTGCGAGCCTGAATATCCTGAAAAGAAAGGAAAGATACTGCTTGGCAATCTTGATCCGAATACCGATAGAACCATAGCTCTGTACCTTGATCCGAAGGAACAAATGTCAACTGCCGCGTCTTTTATAAAGATGCCCACGGCAGGCTGAAGGAGATGGCTCCGATCGAGTTAGTCGGGGCGGTGGCTGGAACTACTACGCCAGGAGCTGCCGTCCGGCGCCTCTGGTAGAGGGTGCGAAAGCTGCGGTTTTAGCAAAATGCAATGGCTGTGCCAGCGTCAGCCGCACCTGTCCTGGGAATTTTTTCACTGATATATATAGAAAAGTCTGCTTTTCCCTTAAAACAGGGAATACTCCCTAAAAACAGGTTTAATTCCCTGAAAACAGTAACTCATTTAAATACACGCAAAACGATATTAAAAGAAGAAATATAACTTCACCATTTTATCATATTGTATATTATCGGGTTGCGGTATGCAAGTTCATGGATCATTTTCACGATCTCTTTTTTAGGGACATTGATGGATCTCTGTGAGATCCTGTAAACATCCTCTACTTCGACCTTTCCGTAATAACTCAGCAATTTTACTATCCTCATTACGGTATTTTTCTGCCTCTCATGTTCGCGTGTCTGGTAAGTGCGAATTGCCCGCAGCAGGTCTATTCTACGGAACTCAGGCCAGAAAGGCGCGCAGAAGTAAGCCGCGCATTCATTCCCGTTCGCCTGCCAGGGAAGGAAATTGGATATCCGCTCATCGCCACCTGTCCTGATGATCAGATCGACGCTGGGGACTGAACCAGTTGACGGATACATGTTCTTTGAGAAAGTATCTTCAGTTATATCCTTAATAGAAATCTCCCCATTTTTGACCTTCCGAGCCATGGCGCGCGTCGCGTCCACAAGCTCCTGTCTACCGCCATAAGCAAGCGCTACGTTAAGATACACACCATCGTAATTTTTTGTGATATCCTGGGCATGTCTTGCCGAGGATTGCAGTGCGGGAGGTAGAATATCTATGTTTCCTATTACCCGTACTCTCATCCTGCGCCTGTGGGTGCGCTCGTCGCTGCATATTTTATCGAACTTGATGCCTATCAGGTCAAAAATCGAATTTTTCTCCCCATCATCCCTGTCGAAGTTCTCTGTTGAAAACGCATACACAGTAAGCTGTTTTATTCCCAGGTCAAAGCTCCAGTCAAGCACTTTTTCCGTAGAATCCGCACCTTTTAGATGACCGTAATACTGTGAAAGACCATGTTTTAATGCAAAACGCCTGTTGCCGTCCATTATTATTGCAACATGCGATGGGATAGGCTTACCTCTTATCTCGCTGGCAAGCAATTCCTCATATCCACCATATAAGATCCGTTTTAAATTCAATATATCACTGACCCTATTTATTACTAAACATGTATTAAAGTTTACCTGAAATCTCCAAGCTGGCGCTGTTCTTCTTTCTGAGCTTTTTCCATATTTTCTTTCTGTTCAAGGGGTCTGCCTATCTGCCTTAAGACTTTTATTGCGGTCTTTGACCCGATTATGCGTGAAATCGTATTCTGGTCAGCGGTCATGAGCGCTTCCAGGCCCCTTATTCCTGCGGTGTAAAGCTTGCGCGCCCTGACCCGCCCAATGCCCCGTATCTGGATAAGCTCCAGAAGCTCGGGGCTAGCCCCATATTCCACTCGCTGGGCAAGTTCCCGCGCAAAACCAGCACATGATCTTTTCTGGTCTTTTCCGAGTTCTGCCATGGAATGAACAAGCCACAGCGCAGTTTCTGAAAGAGACCGGATATCCCCCTCACCTATGCCGAATTTCTTTACGATATCCTCTTCTTTTATTTCGTTAATCCAGTCAAGCATCACGCATGAGGTCTTGACCTCGGACAGGAACCATTCGTAATCCTTACTGAACTGCGGCGGTATCTGCACGAACTCAGTGCTGTGTTCCATCACGAAATCACTTAACCATTCGTAATCGTTCGAACGCAGGTACAGGGGTCGCATATCAGTCGTCCTGCATGCAAGATGGAGCAGGGTAAGCTCGTTATACCGCATGTCTTTTTCTTCTATCCTTTCCATTCCATCAAGGATCAATGAAGCAGACAGCGGATCGATGTATAACCTGGATACAAGTTCCCCGAGCCTGGTAGCGAAAAGACCGTTCGTTTCTATGACGAACTTTTTTTCTACAAGGAACGCGATAACTGTTTCAATTACCGTCTTCAGGTTCCATGGCTCCTGCTGCGTTGCGTAGAAAGTCCCGCCCATGAAAGCAAGTAGTTCATCCATACTCTCTGCAAAACCAGTAGCTATCGTTGACAGTATATGCGTTCGAAGGGCATTCTCGCTTCCAAGCTTTGACCAGATCTTTTCAACATTTGCATGCACGTACTGCTGCATCAGCTCTTCCAGTTCATCGTAGTTCTTTGCGATAAGGACTGACTCGCCGTAAGGGTCAAGGCGCGGTCGTCCTGCTCTTCCTGCCATCTGCTTGTACTCAAGCACTGGTATGGGTGTAAGACCGAAGTTGGCATCGTACCTGCGGTAGCCTTTTATTATGACCCTGCGCGCAGGGAGGTTAAGCCCCGCAGCCAGTGTAGGTGTCGCAGAGATTATTTTTATAATCCCGTCACGGAAACCGCCCTCAATGAGCTTTCGCTGCTCAGAGATGAGGCCTGCATGATGGAAAGCGCTCCCGTTCTCGATGCAAAGGGCAAGTTTAAGTGCAGTATCCACCTCGCTTGTTTCCCGCACTTCATCTGCGATGACTTTTAATTTTTCCTTTATATCCCCGGATATAAGAGATGATATCGCAGTTCCCGCCCTTTGCGCCATTCCTTCACTATTCTTGCGGCTGCTCTCAAAGATCAGGCACTGCCCGCCTTCTGCCAATGTATCGGCAATCAGGGAAATGGCAGCGTCCCTGGATCTTCCTTTGATTTCCCTCTGGCTCCGGTCGCTGAAATTTATGGCGTTCCCAAAGAATACGCCTTCTTTTAATATTATAGGGCGCCACTCGCTTACTACAAGCGAAGCATTCAGCCATTTAGCTATCTCATCCGCATTGCCTATTGTGGCTGAAAGCGCAATAACCTGCATATCCGGATTTATCTGCCTTAATTTAGCAAGGACTATCTCAAGTGTAGGCCCCCTGCCGGGTGAGTCTATAAGATGTACCTCATCAGCGACCACAACTGTTATTTCCTCAAGCCACCGGGTTTTGTTCCGCAGAAGCGAATCTACTTTTTCCGACGTGGCAACTATGATGTCAAAATTCCCCAGCCAGTCCCCACCGGCATCGAAATCGCCTGTCGCAATACCTGTGGACACGCCTCTTCTGCGGCTATTTTTGATGCATTCGAAACTGCGGAAACGGTCGTGTTTTTCCGAGGCAAGGGCGCGAAGGGGGACGATGTAAAGGGCTTTTCCTCTATTTCCTTCGTCAAGTATCGATTTTAACATGGCAAACTCTGCAAGAAGTGTCTTTCCTGAGGCAGTGGGTATCGCAGCCAGGATGTTCTTACCTGAAAGCAGCCCGGCTTCTATGGCAGAGGTTTGCGGAGGATAGAGTTCTATTATACCTGAATTGATGTAAAAGTCTTTTACAGCCTGAGGGAGATTCAAATCTTTTATTTTTAGAGTATTATCGTTAACCTGTGCTTTGCTAAGCCTGTCAGCCGATATAAATCCTCCCTTCTTAACAGCTTTTAAATCCTTCATTTCCTGACTCTATGGCCTTGTAGCAAAAATAGCTTTTTATCCAAACCGCAGGCAGCACTGCTCGAAGGAAAGCATTATAAATGATGGAATATAATTGTCTGAAGAAGGCAGGTATGACATCAAGTAATAACGATAACAAAATTTGCCAGAGTTGCGGCAAACCCATAAATAAACCCGAGGAATACGGGAAAAACGCTGATGGAAGCCAGAATAACGACTACTGTGGTTATTGCTTCAAAGGTGGGAATTTTACCAACCCTAATATAACAATGGAATATATGATCGACATCACCGCTATTCTAATGGCAAATATAATGAATATATCAGAAAAAGAGGCAATAGAGAAGACAAAAATTACAATTCCTAAATTAAAAAGATGGCAAAGCAAGTGAAAATTCACATCACTTTAACGCCGTGAAATGCGGTTTTTATGGTCATTGTCCCATTCTCGATATCGAATTCCACTGTTCTCCCATAGTCTCCCCCAACATCGCTGGCCAGGATGGGAATGCGCATTTCCCCAAGTTTTTTCATGACTGCTATTGCGTTTTTTTCTCCGATATTGATAGTCATGTTCTCAAAGTGGAACATACTGGACCCCCCTGCTATTTTTGCTACAAGCCTGTTTTTTTTGCAGCCTTTCTCTAACAGCCTGTTAACTGCAATTTCAATCGCAGAATCCGCAAATTTCAAAGGATTATCCTTATTATTAGATTTTTCTATGCTCGGGAGGATTATATGGGCAAGAGCCCCGAATCTTTCCACCGGATCGCGAAGCGAAACCGCAATGCAAGATCCAAGACCTTTGGTGATTAACACCGCCGGGTTGTGGACAACCACAAGCTCTGCAATTCCTATATATATTTGTTCTTTGGTAACATTTTCCATAATGAACTATCCTTAGAGCGATCGATAAGGGTGATTACCCGATCCAACAGGTATCAATTAATGAACTATCCTCCTGAGCATTAATAAAGATATGCATCATTGTAATTATTATTACAATGTTAATTACAATGTTAATTACAATGTTAATTACAATGTTAATTACAATGTCAATCATTAATGATTTCACGTCAAAATTTAGGCGTAAACGAAATTGATTTTTATCGTGAAATAAAATATTCCTTGAAAGCTCAAAATACGATAAATATTCCAGCTCATTGTGCTGCTATTCGGTTTATTGCTTCCAGTATCTTTGAAAGGGATGCAGTGTCTGTGAATATAAGTATTTTTCCATACAATTTCTCAGTATGTACATTGAATTCTGTTCTCAGGAAAAGTACATTCTCTGCATCTGAGATCATCATGCCAACCAGCTGATTGATTATAGCCTCGGCCATATCATATACCTGTGAGGGTGGGGAGAGCATTATCGATATTCCAAGAAAATTTGATATGGCGCTAATATATGTTCCGCTCATAATGTTACATAGTTCTTTGAGCAAAGATTGTTCCATTTCACTGAATGTATCTTTATCAACCGGCTCATCGAGCATAATTTTTGTCAGGAATTTTGCGCTGTCTTTGGATAACATCAAAAGAAGGTAACCATTGATATTACCCTTTAATTGTTGTATTACTCCTATGACAGCATCCTCATTTCTTACCAGATCAGGTACATAAACCAGCGGTAAAAACCTGATGCTGTTCAATGAAATATCGATTTTCTTGTCCAGCATTTTAGAAAGCGACGTCGTAGCATGTCCCATTCCGATGTTGCCGACTTCTTTTATGGCGTCTTCTTGAAATTCATCAAGTTTTTTTATGTCATTCATAATTACCTCAACTTTCGGTATATTCTCTCCTTAATATCAACTGGTTTAAATAATCCACCAGTCTTTCCAATCAGCGTTTCTGTTTTACCCATCAAAAAGTATCCACCTTCATTCAATGAATCGTAGAATTTCATGTAGAGTTCCCCCTGCAGGCTCTTGTCAAAATAGATCATAACGTTCCTGCAGAATATTATATCAAATCCATACAATCCTGGCCCTGAAATTATATCATGGTGTTTGAAATGTACGATATTTCGGACATCATCGGCCACCACATAATCATCGCCTTGTTTAATAAAAAACCGATCAAGCCTCTCCTTACTTATTTTCTCAAGCTGCTTTGGTTTGTACACACCGCATTCGGCAATTCTGAGAGAATCATCATCTATATCCGTGCCAAGGATAGAGATATTATACTTATTTGCTCTGTAACCCAGGAACTCAAACAGCATGATCGCTATTGAATAAGGTTCTTCACCGTTTGAACATCCTGCGCTCCAGACCTTGATCGTCCTGTTTTTCTCTTTTGTTTTGATAAGTTCCGGAAGCCCGACTGTGGAGAATGTTTCATATGTCTCAGGGTTCCTGAATAATTCAGTAACATTAACAGTTAACGTTTCCTTTAATTTTTCAGATTCATCTTCGTTCTTTAAGAGGGTCATTGCATATTCTTTATAGGATTCTGAATTGTTTGCTCTCAATCTGACTGCCAGCCTGCGTTTCAGATGGGACTGTTTATATCCATCACAGTTAAAACCAAGTTTTTTCTTTATGATAGTTTTCAGGTCCGTAAACTCTTTTTCATCTTCATAAGCCGGATAGGCCCTGGTATAAAACATCATAGCAGCGTCCCCACATCAATTATCAATGCAACATTTCCATCACCGAGTATAGTAGCGCCTGCAAAGCCTTTCAAACCCTGAAGGAACCTGTTGTCGATGTTCTTGATAATGACCTCCTGTTGCCCTATAAGCTGATCCACCACAAGCCCTACATTGCTGCCCATTCGTTCTACCACAACCACAACCATTTCCTTCGAACCATTACAGCTTCCACCGAATAGATTCTGTAACCTGATAAGCGGCAGGACTTCGTCCCTGACCATCACCACTTCTTCAGATTGAATGGTCTTTATCTGATCTATATTTATAGCAATATCCCTTACCACATTTGCAATAGGTATTGCATAGACATTCTTGCCCACCCTCACCATCTGTGAGTTGATGATCGCAACGGTCAGAGGCAATTTGAGACTGATCTTCGTCCCTGCGCCATATTTTGATTCGAGCTTTACCGAACCGCCCATGCCCTGTATCTTTGTCCTGACGACATCCAGTCCGACTCCGCGACCCGATATCTCTGTCACTTTCTCAGCGGATGTGAATCCTGGAAGATAGACAAGGTTAAGGGCTTCAACATCGGAAAGCTTTGCAGCATCCTCTTTTGCTAATATGCCTTTCTTTACCGCAACTTCCCTGAACTTTTCAGGATCCATTCCTTTACCATCATCCTCAACTTCTATGGTGACATAATTTTTCTCGCGCCTGGCAGTTAATTTAATACTTCCAGCCTGGTTTTTCCCCAGTTCTGTTCTGATCTCAGGTAATTCTATTCCGTGATCCACGCAGTTTCGAAGTATATGTACAAGAGGATCCCCGATCTCGTCCAGTATGGTACGGTCAAGTTCTATGTCACTGCCAGTAATAATGAGTTCGATCTTCTTTTGTTCAATTTTTGCAAGGTCCCTTATCATTCTTGGGAAGCGGTTAAATATCTGTTCCAGGGGGACCATTCGGGATGCCATTATCTCTTCTTGCAATTGGCCTGTCAGGTTGTCGAGGCTTGAAAGAGCCTCTTCTAAAGCATCGATCTTATAATCTGATGCCAGCTGCACGATCCGAATTTTATTAATAACAAGTTCTCCCACAAGATTCATCAATGAATCGAGTCGTTCGACACTGACCCGCACAGTCTGAATGTTTTTAGCTGCCGCCTTTTCTTTTTCGATTATTTTCTCTTTATTAAGTGCGGTCTGTCCAGCGACTTGCGCGACTTCCTGTCGTGCTTCTACTTTTTTCGTGACTTCAGGTTTAACCATGACATTTGAGACTTCAAGGATATTCATTACTATGCTTTCAATCTCTTTAGTCCCTTTTTTTGATGAAACCTTTATCTTGAGTTCCTGGCCGAATTTTCCGACCTTAATATCGCCAGCAGGTGGGCTTGTTTCAATGATCTCACCGATTTCGGATAGGTCCCTCATTATAATAGTTGCACGGGCAACTTTAAGGGTGCATGATTTATCAAGAGTTATCGTTATATTAAAAATGTTGCCGTCAGTCCCGGCCTTTTCAACGGCATTATCAATTATACCTGTGGCATTTTGCGGCTGCGGCGTTCCCGATTGTTTTTCCACTGGTGTCCCGATTTCCGGTTTAACCTCGACAGCTGATATATCAGGAATTTTCTTGAGTACACTTTCAATCCCTTTAGCATCTTCTTTTGTTGAAAACTTTATCCTGAGTTCCTGACCGAATTTTCCGGCCCAAATATCGCTTGTAGGTGGGCTTATTTCGATAATCTCACCAATCTCGGATAGGTCCCTCATTATAATAGTTGCACGGGCAACTTTAAGTGTGCATGATT
>CBFFLL010000026.1:14470-20268 GCA_965642175.1 Candidatus Methanoperedens nitratireducens
TTACCGTTACATTAAAAACGTTATTGCCAGTTCCGGTCATTTCAACTGCATCATTAATAATACTTGCAGGACTTTGCGGCGCTGGCGCTTCCGGCTGCTTTTCAGTCGATAGATCGACTTCCTGTTTAACCTCGACACTGGAAACCTCAAGAATATTTTTTAAAATGCTTTCAATCTTTTTAGCATCTGCGTTCGTTGAAATATTTATTCTGATTTCTCGGTTGGTTTTTATCCCCTCACCCTCACCTGAAGGTAGTATCGCTTCTACAATATCACCGATCTCTGAGAGGTCCCTCATAATAACATTTGAACGGGCTGACAGTAGAGTGCATGAATTATCAATCGTGACCTTTATATTATATATCTTACTGCCGGTCACGGACTTTTTAGTATTATTAATATGTTCTACCGGGGTTTTCTGTGGTGCCGTCGCCTCCGGCTGATTCTGTGTTGATCCGACGCATCCACCTTTGTTCGTGATCGACAGAAGATTTGCGATCAATCTGGAAATATCACACTTTGCTGAATTTTCCGGCGTTTTTACCATTATCTCAAGAGTATCCAGGCATTCGAACAGGGCATCTATCGCATCCGGGTCAAGGTTCATTTCCTTCTTGCGCACCCTGTCCATCAGATTCTCCATTTTATGGGTCAGTTCTGAGATATTGATGTAGCCCATTGTTGCAGACATACCTTTCAACGTATGCGCCGCCCTGAACATCACATTTATAGTTTCGTCGTCATGCGTATCTTTTTCAAGACAAAGGAGAGCACTGTTCATTGACTGGAGATGTTCAGCCGATTCAATTGCATACAATTTTTGATATTCAGACATGTCATCCATTAAGATCCCTCTATGCGTTCTGCGTTATTCCCTCAGCAATCCTGTTTATGGGCAGGATAAAATCTGCAAGATTATGTTCAATGATCGCCCTTGGCATTCCGTAGACCACACATGTGGACTCATCCTCAGCGATCGCTTTTCCCCCGGCTTTTTTAAGATTCATGATACCCACGCAACCGTCAGAACCCATTCCTGTAAGTATCACGCCAAGCGCGTCACTGCCGTATACTGAAGCAACTGAATTTAAAAGAACATCAATAGATGGCCTGACACCCTGGACCTTTTGTCCTTTGTTGAGCGCGATAACTTCGACGGTTTTACCATTTTGTGTCTGCTGTTTTACTACCATATGATAGTCTCCTGGAGCTATAAGTATAATACCGGGTTCTACTATGTCCCCTTCTTTTGCTTCCCTAACCCGGATCATGGATTGCATATTTAAACGTTCAGCCAGGGATTTTGTAAAGCCTGAAGGCATGTGCTGGACAACGAGAATTGCGGCGTCAAGCGATGATGGGAGTAAAGGTATGATCTGCTGAAGCGCCCGCGGTCCGCCTGTTGAAGTGCCAATAACAACGATTTTCCTGGATTTTCTCAGCCTGACCTTGGGTTCTGATATTTTAGTTTTCCTCTTTATCTCCATGTACCCGAGTCTTATTGTTTTCACCCCTGCGGCAGCCTTGACTTTTCTTATTAATTCCTCTTTTATACCTGATAGATCCGGAATTATATTTCCGGTTGGTTTTTGAATAAAATCCACTGCGCCGTATTGAAATGCTGTCATTGTTACGTCTGCTGAGCTCTCGGTACTGAGCATTATTACAGGAGTAGGGCACTCGCTCATGATATAACCCAGGGCATGCAGTCCGTCAAGAACGGGCATTTCAATGTCCATGGTCACGACATCCGGCATAAACCTGATTACTTTTTCTATTGCTTCTTCCCCATTGGTAGCTCTCGCTATGACCTCTATGTCAGGTGAGTCGCTCAGCATATCAGATATAATTTTTCGCATCAGTGCGGAATCATCAACAACCAGCACTCTAATTTTGGGCATTCATTCAGACCTGTTCAAGGTTTTTCGCAATAATATCCAGAACCTTTATAGCATCAAAGGGTTTGATTATGAAGTCTCTCGCTCCGATCTTGATCGCATCGCTTATGATTGCATCCTGACCTATCGAAGTGCACATTACAACCCTGGCATTTTTATCAAATGCCATTATTTGCTTCAGGCTCTCGATACCATCGGCATTGGGCATGATTATATCCATTAATACGAGAGCTGGTTTGTGTTCTTTGTATTTGGCCACGCCATCCAGCCCATCAACGGCTTCTATTAACTCATTCCCTGTAGGTGCAATTATTTTTTTGAGCATCATTCGCATGAATGCTGCATCGTCTACTATTAAAATTTTCTTTTGCATTATAGTCTCCTTTTTTTTATAATAATATATCACTCAATAAACATTCCCCGGTTTTAAAAGTTTCAAGTTCATTATGCGCTCTATTGATTTTTTCCTTCAAATTATCAAGTAAGATCTTTGCATTCGGATCGCGGTTATCAGGATACATCTGCCTCATTAAAATAAATATTTTTCGGTCTATAATATTCTGCTTCATTAACCTGATATTTTCTTCTACACCGAATATGAGTCTATCTTTTGCAGGTGAGTTCCTGACTTTCTCTATACATTTATTTAGAATAACAGGAACTTCCATGGCGTCTTTTACTGCCATATGAAGACAATCCAGGGTTACAGGCCTGGTAATATAATCGCACACCATAGTAAGACGTGTAAAATCCTCTATTCCAGGCTGTCTAGCTGTAATCACGATCAAAGGTATGTCGGGTCCAATAAGTTTTATTTTTTCTATTAATACCCATCCGCTCATATCATCAAGTTCAATGTCCAGTAATATTAAATTTGGAATGTGTTTCTTTAAAAATAAAAGGCAGTCTTTTGCGGTATATGCCATATTCAGCATGTACTTTTCACCGCTCATAGACAGCATTTCAGCATAGAGGGTGGCTAGATCGGGTTCCCTGTTTATGATCAATATGGATTTTAGTTTTTGGGTCATAATAGGGTTTACTTTATTATCACACAGATATGAGTATTAGTGAGATAAATTTCACAATGGCCGGCAAACCGGCGCAAAATCGTATCCCTATGCTTTTATCTGCATTATATCACTCACAATAGAGAGGCTATCCCTGTTATCAGAGAAATATTCGTAAATAGAATGCATAGCATCTTCCTTGCGGGCCGTTTCTGTCACCTGGATATAGATAGAAACCGGGTACAACAAAAGCTTGCTGATCTTATAGGGTTTTTGATTGTTAGCTAAATATAATGATATTAAAATCGCCGTAAATCGATTAATTGTTTGATCCATTCCTGTTAATTGAAATGCAATATTACATCCCTCATTGCTGATAGCAACTTTAACAGGCCAATTAAGTATTGAAAGTTCCTCGTTTATCATCCTGGCCAGATTTTCAACATCGTAGATATTGATATCCTTTTCAGTTGCGAAAAGCTGTGTGGCATGGTTAATCGGGGGAAGGGTGTTTTTCCTGTCCATCAGCAGCCACTGGAACATAGTCAGTGGGATCGTAACACCGTATATACGGTGCAACATCTGGTCTTTTGCATGGCTTTTCTCTGTCAAAAGGTCTTTTGCGGTCTCAAGGCTCCCCATGTTCTCGGTAATGAATCCAGTGAAGTCAATGATTTCCCTCATCGTTGCAGACAGGTTGCCCCTGTGTTTTTTCAACAAAGGGTCAAGAAGCCTCAGGTGTTCATCACTTATAGATACATTTTTTCGTAACATTTTTTCGCCTGTTATATTGTAGTATTCGGGGATTTAATAATAATAATTATAATCATAATAAAAACTATATATAGTTTTGCATTTTTATGGGGTTCACACGTTTTTCACAAATCTGTTTATATGCTAGTGGAAATTATAAAATAACATATAATTTTCCTCCTTAATGTATGAGGGATAATCAAAATGTTATAAAAATGGAGAACTGAGAATATATGATGAGCATAAAAGACATGTCATTAAGCAAGAAACTGCTGGGGGGATTCGGACTGTTAATCATTCTACTGGCTGTGGTTGGATTCATAGGGTATTCAGGGATAAACAATGTTGCAGCGATGAAGACTGCCGGATTAGATGCTGAAAACGCAAAGAATCAAGCACTTTTACTGATAATAATTACTGGAGTTATAGCAGCCATTATCGGAGTTGGCTTAGGAGTTTATATCTCCCGCTCTATAACAAAACCTTTGGGCATCATACTCAATGCATCCAATAAGGTCGCCCAGGGCGATCTTACTGTTCATGTTACGCACGATTCAAAGGATGAGGTAGGACAGCTTTCCCAGGCCATCCAGTCCATGACAGAGAGCTTAAAGACCGTGCTTGCAAAGGTACAGAATTCCGCTCTTCGTGTCTCTTCGACTGCCCAGGAACTTTCTGCGTCAAGTCAAGAACTGAAAGCATCGACCGACCAGATATCAAGCTCAACGCAGGATATTGCTACCGGAGTAAGCCAGCAGTCCAACAAAATGACAGAAATAAGCCGCGCCATGAAAGAGATGTCAGGAAGCGTTCAGCAAGTAGCTATGAACGCCCAGAAAGCATCAGAAGGCGCAACTGAGTCAGCCAAAATCGCCCAGGATGTCGGAACGATATCCAGCTCGGTTTCAGTAAAGATGTCGGATATAAAGTCCGCAGTCAGTAACTCAGCTGTTGTAATAAAAGACCTTAACAGCAAATCCCAGAAAATAGGCGAAATAATCGGTGTCATAACCAACATTGCAGACCAGACTAACCTTCTTGCCCTGAACGCGGCAATTGAGGCTGCCCGCGCTGGCGAGCACGGCAGGGGCTTTGCAGTGGTCGCTGATGAGGTGCGTAAACTTGCCGAAGAATCAAGGAACGCATCAAGCCAGATAACTTCGCTCATAAAAGAGATCCAGATAGGTACTCAAAATGCAGTGGAAAGCATGGACCAGGGTACCAAATCGGTGGGCGAAGGCTCAAATACAATAGATGAAGCATTAAATGCCATCAAACGCATTGTAGATGCTTCAGGAGGCGTGGCGACAATGGTGCAGGAGATCGCGGCTGCAGCGGAAGAACAGTCCGCATCGGTAGAAGAAGTCACAGCTTCTGTGCAAGAAGTATCTGCCATAAGTCAGGAATCCGCAGCTGGAACCCAGGAAGCCTCGGCTGCCGCTGAAGAACAGTCAGCGTCAATGGACCAGCTTGTGAACGCAGCGCAGGAAATGATAAACATTGCAAATGAATTGCAGACCGAATTAGCAAAGTTCAATCTTGGAGAGGATAATGCATCGTCTTTCATGCAAACGCAGGCTCCTGTAAAACATGTGCTTCATGCGGCTGAAAAGACTGAACCTGTAAATTATGAAAAGAAGTCCAACCTTACATATAGTTCCGGCAAAACGGTTAAAAAACCGCTCTTTCATGCAAATGAACTCAAACCGAAATAGTGTGAGATCATGGCAGAAGCTGCAAAATTAGTAAACCAGGAAATCCAGCTCGTCGTCTTCAGGTTAGGCGACGAGGAGTTCGGGGTCGAAATAGGGAATGTGCAGGAGATCATACGCATGACAGGCATCACAAGGATACCGCAGGCATGTGACTTTATTGATGGCATAATCAACCTGCGCGGCAGGATCATTGTAGTGATAAACCTCAATGTGGTAATGGGAATGGAAAATGCGGTAAAAAGGGATGAGAACGCGCGCATCATAGTGGCGGACGTTGGTGATACCGTGATCGGGTTCAGGGTAGATTCCGTGAGTGAGGTCATTCGCCTCCCCATAAAGGATATCGAGCCTGCGCCTGCTATTATTGCGAACAGGATCGGAACTGAATATCTGCGTGGCGTTGGCAAGATGGAAAACAGGCT
>CBFFLL010000027.1:0-937 GCA_965642175.1 Candidatus Methanoperedens nitratireducens
AGGCGTGCGCAGTTCATGGCTCATATTGGCAAGAAATTCTGATTTTGCTTTGCTTGCTAATGCAAGCTGTTCATTTTCGATACGCATATTTTCAGATTTTTTCCGCTCTGTTATATCTTTCGAAGTCGTGACAAAATGTGTTATATTCCCATGTATGTCTTTGATCGGCATGATGGTGGTTTCCGAAATGTACAATTCACCATTCTTTTTCTTATTAATTATTTCAGCATTAAAAACACTGCCAGAAGTAATTGTATCATACAATTCATAATAGAATTTTTCATTATGTTTACCTGACTTCAGGAAATTCGGATTTTTACCAATTACTTCTGCTAATGAAAAACCTGTAAGTTTTTCAAAAGCAGGGTTTACATATTCGATATTTGATCTCTTATTGGTAATGATTACGCCGTCACCGCTCTGCTCTACAGCGCTTGATAATTTTTGAAGGGTTTCTTCCGCCTCCCTGCGTTTCTCCTCCACTTTAATTGCAGAGGCGATGACACCCATCAGCCTTTCATCATCTTCGCCGGGAGAAAAGTCATCCTGATAAAGCACGCACAGGGAGCCCACACAATTTTCACTGAACTTAACCGACTTGCCGATATAGGTTTTCAGCTTGTTCGGCATGATCTTTGGGTCTGTATGAGCATATTCGGTCTCAGGCAGGTTACGAATGACAATAACCTCGTTCTCACTCCTGTTGATAACGTCATAGCAGATGTGCCCCTCGGGTTTGTCCACTGATTTGTAGCCTGGCGGCGTATTCCACTGCCCAATCGAGCAGAGCATCCCATTTTCAAGCCGGTTGTAAAGTGCCCAGGTAGCACCCATAAGTTCCCCGCACAGGGCTGTAAGAGAATTTATATTATCAACAGGGTCAGCCCCGAATCCCAGGAGGCACTCGTTCAGCTCGCCCATTCTCTCTTCTGCCCGC
>CBFFLL010000027.1:947-4600 GCA_965642175.1 Candidatus Methanoperedens nitratireducens
CCCGCTTGCGTTCCGAAATATCAATGAAAGCCTCAAGAAGAACTTCTCTGTCACCGAGATTAACACAGACAACCGACTTCAATATTGGAATACGCCTGCCATCTTTTGTTATGAGTATTTTCTCGGATCTATCAACTTTCTGTTTCAGATCAATGATCGGGCAGTAGCCATCTTCAGCAGGACAGAGTACTTTATTGCACATCAGCCCTGCGATCTCCTCTTCAGATTCATAACACATCATTTCCAGAGCGGCGTGGTTGGCATTCAGTATCTTCTTATCCATCCCGATCAGGACAATGCCATAGGGCATGGATTCGAGCACGGTCTGAAGCGTGTGCTTTGATATAGTTGTCTTCTGCAGTTCTTCGGTCATTTTATCGAAAGCAGAGGCAAGCTGCCCTATTTCATCATTTGATTGGATCCCTGTCTTGACGTTCAAATTGCCGTGGGCAATTTCACGGGTAACAGCTCTCAATTTTTCAATCGGGTGCGATATGGAACTTGAAATGATTATGGACATCAATGTTCCGACCACCAGAACAACAAAACCCAGGTTCAGCAATTGACTGTTATATGCAGAAATAATTCCTTCCTGTTCCAGAACATTAGCGTTCAATTGTCCGGCAGTTTCTGATAACAGCTCGCGATGCTTTTGTTTTGCTATAGTTATCAGTTGATAAACCATGATCCTTTTTTCATTTATCTCTTTTGCATTTGTACTGTTCTGTTCCAAATTCGAAAGATAATTTATGTTATTATCTATTTTACTGAATGTGTCTTCCAGTTCATGAAATCCGGCTCCTGTATTATTGTAAGTATTATTTTCCAATAACCGGATAATCCGGAACATGTCATCTATATCCGTATTTGCTTTTTCGAGATTTTCGCTGTAATCCACTGTGAAAAATTTGTCCACGTTCTTTTCAAGTGATTCAAGAGATATCCCGATCTCCTGCAGTTCACTTATCTGTGAACTCAGAGGTATTACCTGTTGTGAATGAACCCTGATATCCTGCATTTGAAAATAACCATACAACGTAGCGCCTATATACAATAAAATAAGAATAGAGAATCCAAAGAGGATTTTTTTTCTGATCGATAAGTTGAATGGTTTTTCTAACATGTTCTTCTTGATTTATTAACGAATAATGATCACATTTTTAAGTAGGTCTGGACTTATAACGACACCCAGCTTATCTGCGATTTTCAGATTAACATAAAGCTGGGATTTTTTGTTAGTGACAATCGGAATATCCGAGGGGCGGGTACCGTTAAGAATACTTAAAGCTGTCCGGGCAGACCACTCTCCCTGTTCCCCGGCAATTTTTGTCATACCAAGTAATGAGCTTTGCATTGTCCAGAAATTTGTAGTACCAACAGGGATCTTTGTGTTATTCAGAGCGAAAGCCTCAGCATCGCTGTCACTCCAATTCTTTATTCCGGCATTATTTTCAAAGATTAAAACATCAACTTCATCATGTAATTTTAAAAAGGCTTCTTTCCATTCTTCCTGCGTTTTTACAAAGTATATTTTAGTAAAGTTGATATTGAATGATTTATTATAATATAATGCATTTTTCCTTTCAGTTTCAGTATCTGCCGAAAGATATCCAATTCTATTGCCTTTTGAATATTCTTTCAAATAAGAGATAAGTTGCGAAGTTAAACTTATTTCTATCATCCCGGCAGTATTTTTGTAAGGTCCGCCATAAATAGAAACATCCCAATTTATACCGCAGAAGACTACAGGGAGGTCTGCGTCCCTGTAATAGGGCATTATTACGTAGTTAAAGGCATTATCATCAGAAACAATAACAACATCAGGCTTAAAATCTTCAATAACTGATTTTGCCTTCAGTCCTGCCAGTTTACCGAATTCTACTGTATCGTTCCTCTTTGTATCCATCCTGTGGATCTTAAGTTCAACACCTGTGCCGTTCAGCAGCAGCTCTGATTCAACGCCTTTTGTGATGCCGTCGCTCCATTCATAACCCTCATGATAAGAATCTATATAAAGGATCTTTTTACCGTCGTAGGTTTTCGTAATGTTTTCTCCTGTGGTGTGGTTAGCCCCTGTTTTCTCTTCTGCGATGCAGCCGATCATTACCGCTGAAAGGAACACACATAACAATACAAGAATTACCTTCTTCATCATATCAACACCATTTCTCAAGTGAATTTGCCATTTCAATTACTTCCAATCTTATCATCATTATTATTATGCTAATGTTAGGTATATATAGTTACTCACCCTCACTTTATCCTTTCAATTGGGAGATAAAAAGTGAACGTACTCCCCTCGCCATGCCTGCTCTCAACCATTATCCTGCCTCCATGAAGTTCTACCAGTTTCTTTGTTATAGCAAGACCAAGACCTGAACCTCCATATTGTTTAGTGATCCCTGAATCAAGCTGCTCGAATTCTTTGAAAAGTTTCCCCAGATTTTCTTCTTTAATCCCGATGCCTGTATCAGAAACAGAGATTTTTATCATATCATCTTCTTTTTTCGCAGCTACTGTAACAGTTCCTCCTTCCGGCTTGCTGAATTTCACCGCATTGCCCAGCAAGTTGAAAAGCACCTGCTTGAACCTGAGTTTGTCAGCATTGATAAGATCCAGGGCAGGGTCAACATCTACTTTCAGGACAATATTATGCTTATTTGCTTTTTCTTTCATCAGGAGAAGGGATTCATATATGATATCAGATAAATGCAGTTTCTCGATTACCAATTCTATCTTTCCGGATTCCACCCTGGATAGGTCAAGGATATCGTTGATAAGTTTGAGCAGATGGTGGCTGCTTGAGATGACATTGTCCATATAGTGCTCTTGTTTGTCGTTGAGTTCTCCGATCACTTTCTCCTTCATGAGCTCAGTAAAACCGATGATCGAGTTCAATGGAGTTCGCAGCTCATGGCTCATATTAGCCAGGAACTCTGATTTTGCTCTGCTTGCATGGGAGAGGCGCACATTATCAAAGCGTATTTCTTCCGCCTTCTTACGTTCAGTGAGATCACTAATGATTCCTATAAAAGCCAGCGGTTCATCTTCATTATCTTTGATCATGGATATAGACAGCCAGACAGGGAATATCCTGCTATCCTTATGCTTCACCAGGAGCTCTCCTGCCCACTCACCATTCTCTTTTAGATTCTGGAGTATCGCCGAACCTGCAAACTCAGGGTCGGCATTCATTTCATTGAAATGCTTCCCCTTTAGCTCATCGGGGGAATAGCCGTATATCGCCTCTACAGCCCGGTTGGAGAAGATTATATTCCCGTCAAGGTCTATTATTTGAACCCCCTCATTTGCAGCGTCCACTGCCTCAGAAAAGAGTTTCAACTTCTGCTCCTCTTCCTTGCGCACGGTGATATCCTGTGCCACGCAGACTATCCCCAGTATTCTGCCACTGCTATCACGCATGGTTGAACCCGAAAAAAGAACTGGTATTTTTCTGCCGTCCTTTGCAAGATATGTTTTTTCAGTATTGGCAATGGAACCTTCTTCGGTCAGTTCCTCGCATATGGGGCCTTCAGACCCTGAATTCTTATCAGCAAAGAGCATATCAACAGGTTGTCCTATCAGTTCCTCTACTCTGTACCCCAGCAGGTCGCAGGCAGCCTGGTTCACCGTCTGTATACTTCCTTCATGAG
>CBFFLL010000027.1:4610-17766 GCA_965642175.1 Candidatus Methanoperedens nitratireducens
GTTGCAACTACAAGGGTGCCGAACATACTTCTGATGATGTTATCAACATAATCTCTTGAAACCGTAGTCTTCTGCAGATCCTCTATCATCTTTTTGAATGAATCTGCAAGCGCTCCTATTTCATCTCTTGAGTTAATTTCTATTTTATGGAAAAGATTTCCTCTGCTCACCTCTTCCATCCCTTTTTCTAATTCTTTGATCGGTCTTACGATGATTTTACTGAGGAAGAAACTTAAAATTATTGAAATGCCAGTTAATAAAATTAGTATATATAATATTATTCCAATACTCTGTGATACAATATTTTCAATATACTCCTTCTTGTATCCCACGTACAGATGCCCGACCCCGTATTCTCCTTCCCGTATCATTCCGGATATTTCAATAATTGGGATGTTATCGATGTTGAACTCACGTATCGATAAATCTTCAATGTCACTGTGTGCATGGTGCTTGAATTGCTCTGGAATCTCATTTATAAATGTATGCGCCAGAATCATATCATTTTCATCAAGTACAGCAATATAATAAATCGATTCTTTTTTTATCCCTTTCTCTTCAAATAAAATACTTGTTACTGAATCATAATCTTTATTCGCAATATGCGGGAATATTCTTTTTTCCAGAACCTCCAATCCGATTTTTTCTCGTGCTATCAACTGGCTTTCCAATCCGGTCTTTAATATCACTGAGGTTGAAATAATAGATGCGATGCCAAACAATAAGATTAGAATTACAAATAAGAAGAACAATTTATATTGCAATTTCATATTCTGAACTCATTCATTCTATCAATCCGATTCGAACAGCAGAAACCTGCTATTGTTTAGACGGGAAAGATACACCCTGTCGAAGGCTTGATGGTCGTCTGGTCCGTAAGTTGCCGGATTTCCAATGCCAACACTGTAATTACTCAGAGACTCAATCGTTTTGATAAATTTCTCACGGGTAAGGTCTCTTCCTGCATTATTTAACACTTTTACAAGGATCACAGCATTGACATATCCTTCCAGACCAACATAATTCGGCGTATCTTCTGGAAAATATTTTGCATTAAGTACTCTATAATCATGAACGGTTTCTAGATAAATAGCAGAAATCTCATACGGATCTGGAATTACCTGAGTTACAATTATTCTGTCCGAGGTATTTATCCCTTTTAATGAAAGTTCTGAAACAAACGCATCTGCTCCCACAAAGGATACGCTGTGAAAATAAGGGTCGTATCCCTCTGCCTTATAAAGTTTGATTAATTTTGCGAGCGGCGTATAGGTACCTATCATGACAACCGCCTCCGGGGCAGAACCTCTGATTGCTGACAGTGCTTTTTCCACATCCTCTGTGCCGCGAACGTAAGTACCTGTAGAAACTGGCTTCAGTCCGTACTTGTTTAATGCGATCTCCACTCCCTCCAAACCAGCCATTCCAAATGCATCGTCCTGATAAAAAACAGCGAATTTACTGAAGCCGTATTTCTTCACAAAATGGTCAACTGCAACCTCAGTTTCCTGGTAATACGATGCACGGACATTAAAAATATGGGGTCTGAAAGGCGTTCTCAGTTCTTCAGCCCCGGTAAATAATCCCAGAAGAGGAACTTTTGCCTCCTCCACCATGTCGATTATCCTTATGCTTGTGGGAGTTCCGACATAATCGAACAGGATAAAAACCTTATCATCAAGTATCAATCTCTGCGTATTAGCTACCGTTTTTACAGGGTCGTACTGGTCATCGTATGCAATGAGTTTGATCTTTCTGCCGTGAATCCCTCCCTGCGAATTGATTTCATTTATGTACGCTAGAGAGCCGTTAATGTACTGCGCCCCAAGAAAACCGGCATGCCCTGTCAGTGCAGATGAAGAACCGATTATTATCTCCGAATCTGTGATACCATTTGTATTTGTCTGGTCATTGACTTTGACTTCGCCCGGGTTTTCTGAAAATTTAATAAAATAAGTTATAAGTAATATACATGTTAATATTAATATGATTAAAATAGCCTTATTTCTTATTTTCATATTACCACCTTTCATTTATCCCCCCTTTTCCCCCCGATTGGCAGCGTAAAGGTAAATGTACTTCCCTCGCCGTACCTGCTCTCAACCGTTATCTTCCCGCCGTGCAGTTCCAGAAGCTTTTTTGATATCGCAAGCCCTAACCCCGTGCCCCCGTATTTTCTTGAAATGCCATAACTGACCTGTCCGAATTCAGTGAACAGCTTTCCCATATTCTCTTCCTTTATCCCTATTCCTGTATCAGACACTGAGAACTTTGCAATGTCCCCTTCTTTTTTTGTTCTTATGGTGACAGTCCCTCCCTCAGGTTTACTGAATTTTATTGCATTACTAAGAAGGTTGAAAAGTATCTGCTTGATCCTTTGTTTATCAACTTCTATAAAGTCAAGCAGCGGATCGAAATCCCTTTTTATGATAACATTGCGCTTTGAGGATATATCTCTTACAAGAGTGAGCACTTCGCTTATCGTTATAGGAACAGATATGCTTTCCAGTATTATCTCTATCTTCCCCGCTTCGATCTTTGATATGTCAAGAATGTCACTGATAAGTTGAAGCAGGAATTTACCGCCCGCCAGTATATTACCCACATCATGCGCCTGCTTTTCATTCAATTCACCGTGCATTCCATCTTTCAGGATATCTGAAAATCCGATGATCGCATTAAGCGGGGTGCGAAGCTCATGGCTCATGGTCGCAAGGAATTCGGATTTTGCCTTGCTCGCATACTCAAGATGCAGGTTCGAAACGCGCATTTCCTCAGCTTTCTTGCGATCGGTGATATCGGTAGAGATGACAGTAATAGCGACCACCTCTTTTGAGTTATGGCCCTTTACAGGGTTAAGCGTCCGCAGGAACCATCTGCCTCTGAAATCATACTCTTGCTGATCTCTCTTACCGGTCTCGTAAACGCGAGCCACACTTTGCCTGAAACTTTCAGTCTGATTTTTCAGGTGAAAGTCGCCATAGTTCCTGCCGCTTAGATCGGTCACACCCAGCCGCTTCTTGTGATTTTCGTTGATGAAAAGATATTTGCAGTCCCTGTCCACCATGTATATGGAATCATCAGTAGATTCTACGAGAGAACGATATTTTTCTTCCGATCTCCTTAACTCTTCATCTGCCTGTCTGCCCTGCTCAAACAGCGTGTTCTTTCCTTCTGTAGTGATGAAGAAAAGCCGCGCGCATATCAGTACAAAGATAGAACCCCATAAAAATACCTGCGAGACCAGTAATTTAAGATCCAGGATCTCACTGCCTGTAACCAGGAAATACTCAAAAGAAATGTAGCCAGCCATGAAAAAGAAAATAAATATGACAAGGATAAGCCACCATTTGTAATTGGACTGCATCCTGGAAATTCTATAAGTACGCCTGAAATACACGATCGAATAGATAAAAATTATGATACCGATGCCAACGGATATAATATTGAATATCATATTCAATCCTCTTTTCTTGCCTCGATCGGCAGGGTGAACGTGAACGTGCTGCCCTCACCGTATCTGCTCTCAACGGATATCGAGCCGCCGTGCAGTTCAACGAGCTTCCTGGAGATTACAAGCCCAAGGCCAGTGCCTCCATATTCATTTGATATCCCGGGACTCACCTGCGTAAACTCCTTGAAAAGCTTTCCCATATACTTTTGCTTTATCCCGATGCCTGTATCAGAGACCGAGAACTTGGCCACATCCCCTTCTTTTTTTGCTGTTATAGTGACAGTTCCCCCCTCTTTATTGCTGAACTTAATGGCGTTTGTCAGTAAGTTGAATAGTATCTGCTTGAACCTCTGTTTGTCAGCCTCTATATAATCGATATGTGGGTCGATCTCCAGTTTGAGTCTAACTTTACGCCTTGAGGCTTTCTCTTTAATAAGGAGAAGGGCCTCGCCTATTGCGCCAGGCACTGACATCTTTTCTATCACAAGCTCGATCTTTCCCGCCTCGACTTTGGAGAGATCAAGAATATCGTTGATAAGGGCGAGAAGGAACTTGCTGCTGGTAATAACATTGTTAATGTAATGATCCTGTTTTTCGTTCAATTGCCCGTAAATACCACCCTTCAGGAGTTCCGAGAAACCCATGATCGAGTTAAGCGGGGTGCGAAGCTCATGGCTCATGGTCGCCAGGAACTCGGATTTTGCCCTGTTCGCGTACTCTACCCGCTCTTTTTCAACACGCAGAATTCCTGATTTTCTTGCTTCGGTAATATCACGCACGACATGTACAGCCCTGACAACCTTCCCTGACTCGTCAAAGATGGGGTCTACCACAACCTGTAACCATACTCCATGCTCCTTATCATTCTGTACTGAAACCTCCCGCTTTCCGGTTTTTAGCATCTTTTGAAATGGGCACTCATCAATGAAATCGGAACTCTGGTGGGCAGTCACGTAACAATGATGGTTCAATACATCATCTGTGGCTTTTCCAATCAGGCGGTCATAAACCCCGTTCGAATTAATGACATGACCTTCCATGTCAAGTATCCATACGCCATCTGAAATGGCTTTGATTGTATCTTCCCAGTTCTTCAGCGAGATTATCAGCTTCTCTTCGATACGAGTGCGTTGGGCATATGAACTTTGCAGGTCGGCGCCCATCCTGTTGAAGGATTCTGACAATATTCCTAATTCATCCTTCGATTTTACAGGGATGCGGTAATCAAATTGACCGCTGGAAATGCGTGTTACACCTTTCATGATTTCGCCGATTGGTTTTGAGATGAATATCCCCACGAGGAAAAATAGTAACAGTTCAACAGAACCTATCACTGCAATGGCAGTAAAAAAAAGGTTCTTCCGGTTATCTGCGATAGATGCATATGCTTTTTCCATGGGCAAGAAGACGCTTACTCCCCCCCTCACATCACCAATGCTGTAATTTTTATGGCATGTCAGGCAGCCGTTCGTAACATATAGGGGTGCCATGTATTGATAGACCCTGGAATGGTTCCTTTCTACGATATTTGTGGATTTGGTTGCCCCCTTCTCGAATGTTTTAAGTGCCTCTGTTTCAAACTCATCGGGGGCGTTGGAGGGATTTACCAGATCAAGGCTTGTAATGTGGAACCCAAATGGTTTTGTTCTATTTGCATAGACTGAGATTTCACGCGTCATAAGTGCCGGGTTTTTGAGAGTGTATACCTTACCATTCATGCCCTCAATATCGGGATGTACACCAAGCATTTCAAGGTACGGATTTGACTGGACACCCTCTCTCTTTTCCACATACACTCCACCATAATCAGAATTCCACGTTCGGGTAATTACAATCTGATCAAAGGTTATCTTTGCCTGGTTTTCCACCTCTGAAATGATATTGTTCTCGATGTTGTTGGATATGAATAGAAACGACAGGGCAAGCAGCACAGCAATGAAAAATCCTACAGTAAGCATGAATTTGATTTCAATCCTGGTAATAAATGGTAAATGATCTTTCATGTGTCCTTCCCACTTTTCGCCTTGATCGGCAGCATAAATGTGAACGTGCTTCCCTCGCCGTATTTGCTATGTGCCGTTATCCTGCCTCCCAGAAGTTCCACAAGTTTTTTTGAGACCGCAAGTCCAAGGCCTGTGCCACCGTATTTTCTTGCTATACCTGAATCAATCTGCTCGAAACTATGGAACAGCCGTCCCATATTTTCTTCCTTTATCCCTATGCCCGTGTCAGTTACGGAGAACTTTGCCATATCCCCCTCCTTTTCTGCGGTTATTGTTACCGTCCCTCCCTCAGGCTTGCTGAACTTCACGGCATTGCCAAGCAGGTTGTTAAGCACCTGCCTTAATTTCCGTTCATCAGTATCAATAAATTCAATTTCAGGTCTCAGGTCTTTTTTAATTATTATATTCTGTTTTCCTGCTTTATCTGTTATAATCTCAAGTGCCTCATTTACGGCAACTTTAACAGATACATGCTCGATCGTAAATTCCATCTTTCCCGATTCGACCCTGGTCAGGTCGAGGAGGTCATCTATTATCCTCAGCAGGTTCTTCCCGCTCAAATGAACATTATCTGCATAATGCTGCTGCTTCTGATTCAAATCTCCCGCTTCTTTTTTCTTGAGAAGTTCCGTGAACCCGATGATAGCGTTAAGAGGCGTTCGAAGCTCATGGCTCATGACCATCAGGAAATTGGATTTCGCCCTGTTCGCAAGCGCAAGGCGCTCGTTCTCGCGGCGCATCTCCTCGTTCCGCCTGCGTTCGGTGATATCGCGCATTATCGCACTGTAAAATGTCTTTTCCCCGGTCTTCCAGGTGGAAAGGGATATCTCCATGGGGAATTCCGTTCCGTCTTTCCTGAGCGCAATGAGTTCCACGGTTTTTCCAATAACTTGGGAGACACCTGTCGTCCTCATTCTTTCCAGCCCTTTTTGATGAGCTTCCCTGTATCTTTCAGGCATCAGCATCGCAAGCGGTCTACCCTGTACTTCACTGCTATTATACCCGAATATCTTGTGTGCTGCATTATTCCAGAAAACAATATTTCCGCTGACATCCGAAGAGATCATCGCGTCATTTGCAGACTGCGATACTGAGCGGAAACGTTCTTCACTTTCCTTAATCACCTCCTCAGCCCGCTTTCGCTCTGTGATATCAAGCGAATACTCTATCGCCTGGACAACGTTCCCGGAACTATCAAATATCGGATAGCAGTGGACTTCCATATTCTGGATATTTCCGTCCTGATCATAGTGAAAATGCTCTGCCATGGCAGGCTTACCTGTCCTTTTCACCTCTTCAAGAGGGCACTGGTGTCGTCCCTCTGTCTCGCATGGTTTGTCGGTCTGGTGCGTAAGGGCGTAGCATGTAGTACCAGCAGCAGAACCCTTTACGCATGCCGCTGAATTTGCAAGTGTTATAGTGAAATCCTTAGCGTCAATAACATAGAACGGGTACGGAAGGGATTCAAGCACTGTTTTTACAAAATCGTTTCTTTCATTGAGACTTGCCGCAGTCAGTTTGTGTTCATTTATCTCATGCGAAAGGTCGCGCACCATTTTATTGAAGGCATTTGCAAGGATACCGGTCTCGTCATTCGATCTGATATCCACGCTGGTATCCTGTCCCCCCCTGCTTATCTCACGAGCCGCATCAGTCAATTTGACTATGGGATTTGAGATCGTGAAGGATATCACTGCGCCGATACATATCGACATGATAAACGTGATCAGGCTGATAATCAGGATCCCATTCCCGGCTGATTTGATGGTGCGAACAACCAGTTCTGATCTCTCATCAAATTCCGTATATTCATCTTCAAGAGCTTCGTCGATCGCTTCAATGAGTTCTTTCTCCGCAGCATTGATCTCCATATATTCTTTAGAACCCTTATTTGAAGCGCCGCTCTTCCCCAGTTCCAGAAGATCATTAATTGATCTGTTGAATCTTTCTGTCGTGCTTTTAATTTTTACAAGGCTTCCCTTTTCATAAGGAAAATATTTATCCACAAGCGCTTCGTATTTATTCAGGTTGCTGTAATACTCTTGCGATGCTTTGTTTATTTCTTCATGAGATTCAAGCTCTGTGTCTTCTGAAAGTGCCCCATGTCTATAATGATGTATCAGTTCGGAAGCGTGATATTTCATTTTTTCAAGTGCGTACACGACAGGGATGGTTTCTTCTTTAACATCCGTGTATGAACTACTAATGGCATCTGTGGTAGTCAATCCGATATAAGCGATTAACCCTGTCAGCATCGCCACGATCAAGAAGCCTGCGACCAACTTATGAAATATTCTCATGGCTGTCATTCCGTCCTGATGAGTTCAGATCCATCCGTATGCTCTTCCCGTGATACAGGAAGCTCGAAAGTGAATGTGCTTCCTTCTCCGAACCTGCTTTCAACCCATATCCTGCCCCCGTGCATTTCTACAAGTTTCTTCGATATCGCAAGCCCAAGGCCAGTGCCGCCGTATTTGCGTGTAATATCAGCATTCACCTGCCCGAATTCCATAAAAAGCTTTCCAAGGTCTTCCTCCCTAATCCCTATACCGGTATCATCGACCGATATTTTCGCAGTAATCCCATCCGTTTTCGTTCTCACACATACTGTCCCTCCTTCTGTTTTGCTGAATTTTATTGCGTTGTTAAGGAGGTTGAACAGGACCTGCTTGATCCTCTGTTTATCAGCTTCGATAATATCCAGATCAGGATCAAGTTCTTCTTTTATGACCACATTATTTTTTGACGCCCTTTCTTTCAGGAGGGTTATTGTCTCGTCAATGACGATGTGGACTGAAATTTTCTCAATGATCAGTTCGATCTTTCCAGCTTCCACTTTGGAGAGGTCAAGGATGTCGTTTATAAGGTTTAACAGGAATTTACTGCTGTTCAGGACATTTTCCACATACCGCTCCTGTTTTACATTAATATCACCCGCTATCTTCTGTCTCAGCAGCTCAGTGAAGCCGATGATCGAGTTAAGAGGCGTGCGTAGTTCATGGCTCATGTTCGCCAGGAATTCGGATTTTGCCTTATTGGCAAAGGCAAGACGTTCGTTCTCGTTATGTATTTCCTCAGCGTTTTTGCGTACGGTTATGTCAGTGGAGATAACGATAATAGAAGTTACTAACTTTGTCTCGGGGTCCTTTAGCGGTGACAGTGAGCGCATGAGCCACTTTCCCCCGTATTCGTGTTCATGCTGCTCTGGTTTTCCAGTTTCGTAAACACGTCGGACTCTTTCCATGAAAACGTCAGTCTCAGAAGCCTGGTGGCAATCCCCAAATCCCCGCCCGTAAAAATTTCCGATCCCCAGCCGTGCCAGATGCTTAGGGTTCATGTACTGATAGTTACCGTTGCTGTCCACCATATATATGGAATCTTCAGTGGATTCCAGAAATAAACGGTATTCTTCTTCTGACTTCTTAAGGCGCTCCTCAATTCGTTCATGCTCCCTGATCTCCAGCCTGAGTTTGCGGTTTGCAGCTTCCAGTTCTTCGGTCATCTCCTCAACCTTCTGTTCAACCTCTTTCCTTTGAACAGCCAGCGCTTCTTCCAGGAGCTTTTGCCGTGAACGGGAGCGCTCCAATTCATTCATAACGTCTTTTATGGATCGGTCAAGACCAGCTATTTCATCCGCGTCCCCTGTTGTTACTTTTCCCTGATTCTTGCCAGAGCCGCAAAGCTCTGCATTCATCAGGACAAGCCCTGATCTGATATTTGCCTCACGCCCCCACATGAATGCCATATTAAAGATAGGCATGCCCCCCCTTGTGGATCAAAAGTATTTCCTGGCGAATTGTAACAAAACCCAATGATACCCATGGCAGGATTAAGAGTAATACAAACTCTGATAATAACATGATTAATGTTACGTTGGGCAGTTTCATTAACACCTCATTATAATATTCAAATTATTTTTTATATTTTTCTAATCTATTGAGAAAGTCCGATATATCAAGAGGTTTTGACAAATATTCATTAAATCCGGCTGAAAGAAAACGTTCTCTGTCCCCTTTCATTGCGTAAGAGGTCAGAGCTACCACAGGGACATTTCGATTTTTGCTTTTCAGTATCCTGGTCACTTCAACGCCATCCAAACCTGGCAGTTCAATATCCATGAGAATAAGGTCATAATCTTCAGTTTCTGCTTTTTTTAGTGCTTCTTCCCCATTGATGGCCTCATGAACAGTGAAGCCCCGCGCTATAAGTATCTCGATCACCAGTTCCATGTTAAGGGGATTATCTTCAACTACAAGTACTTTTGTCATATATGATAATTATTATTATTATTGATACAAACTATTTATAGTTGTTCTCCAATGTTCGTTGGAACTATTTCAGACCATGAAATTTCAGGACTATATAGAAAAGAATTTATATCGAAAGATTTATTTAGTTGAATTAAGCATTGTTATCATAATTATCATGATAGTAATGTAACCCTATTGGTATCTCATAAAATGACGTCAAAAGAAATAAGAGAGGAATAAAAATGGTTTATTTTGAAGGAAACCTGCTTATTGATCAGGTACAGGGCCACCACAATATGCTTGAACAGATCGTGCACAACTATGCTGGCTTGCTGGTATTCTTTGCAAGTATAATTGGTGTATTGATCATCTACAGGAACTTCAGAGGAAGCAAGATCGCCTGGCCTTCCATTATGGCAGGAATGATCGCTGCCGGTTTTATAGGTCTGGGTGATTCAGCAGAGCATTTACTGACTGGAATAAACGCTCTTCCTCATGAATCACTGCATTATCTTCATATGCTAGCAGGTCCTGTGGCTGTGTTCCTATTGTATAATGGGCTGAGGGAATATTCTGCAACGACTGAGATAAAACCTCTCTCCGGCTTTAAACTGACACTGATCTTGCTTGCTACTATACTGATACCTGTCGCCCTTGCATCCCGGGCGCACATGAGATGGGACCCTGAGATCGAATTTCCATTCCTGCTTGTGACATCAGTACCTACAATTATTATTGCATTTTTATTATTGATTAAAGCAAGGTCGACATTCGAAGAACATTCAATAGTTGTCTTGAATATTTCGTACGTAGCCTTTGCTGCTATGCTTTTGACCATTTTCCTCATGATAGGCAGAATGGGTGACGTGGAACTGCTCAACAATGCAGATTTATATGTAAACGGTCATGCCCTTGCTGATATCATGCATGCCGCCACTGCTACGACCCTGTTAACATTCGGTATAAGCACAGAAGGACTTGTCCGTTCCATGTGAAGCGGACTGTAAAAAGAGGTTGACATAATGTCACGAACAATAAAAAAAATGTTGATAATTGCGGGCTTATCCATAATTCTGGCGTTTTTATTTGCTATGCCTGTTTATGCCTTTGGTGATGAGAACGATGGAGGTAATTACATTGGACCCAAAGGATGTAAATTCTGCCATATTGAGTATAATAATAACTGGATAAAGACCAACCATTCCCGCGCTTTTGATCGACTTGTGGAGAGAGGAGAGAGCACGAACGCATCCTGCCTTCCCTGCCATACAACAGGATGGGACGCCGGGACAAAGACATACAAGTTCAAGGATGTAACGTGCGAAGTATGTCACAGCTCAGGCGATATTTCAAATAAGATCGCCCAGAACGTTATAAATATCATATATTCCCAGAAAGATATATCACAGGAAAATATATCTCAGAAAGATAAACAGGCCATTATTTCCATGATGAATTTGACTAAAAAAAGCATGGTAAGGAATCTCACCTCTGAACTGTGCGGAAGGTGCCACCAGGGAAAACACGGGCCAACCTATGAAGAATGGAACAAATCGGATCATAAAATCTCACTAAAAACTCTCAAGGATAATCCAAATGCCAAGGATGCATGTATGAAATGCATGGGAACTGAGTACTTCCTTGCGAAGGAGCGAGAAAAGCCAACTCTGAATACTGCGACCTTAGGCATCACCTGCCAGAGATGCCATAATGTTCACAATCCACAGGAAAAAGATCTACTCAGGACATCAAAGAAAATACTTTGTGAATCATGCCATACTATGGAAAGTTCAAAACCCGGAGAGGCACCTCATCATTCCCAGTCAGAGATGAGACGAAGCATGGGTGGCGTTGATTCTGATACCTTTATCTCCCAGCCCAATGCAGCATGCGCAGACTGCCACAGGTACACAAGGAAATATAATCAGACCGGTGCTAATGAGGAGGGAATAACAGGCCATACTTTCAATATCGAATTCAATGTGTGTCTGAAATGCCACGAAGGTTTCCCTTCAGCAGAAGAAGCAGAGAAGTTCGTTAAAAAGCAGCAGGAAGATGTCATGGGGCATTATAACGTGAGCCTTATAAAGGTCAATGATGCAGGAAATTTGACGAAAACGATATCCGGCGAAAAGCGCGCGGTATACTATCGCGTATACAACCAGTCCATATTCAACATGCAACTTGTATCGTCGGACGCGAGCAAAGGCGCACACAACCCCAAGTATGCTGAGGAATTGATAAACAAAGCTGAAGTGAAAGCTGACAATATCCTCAGAGGAAAGCCTGACGCTACGATGGATTTGCCAGGATTTGGCATCCTTTCCGGCATAATGACGCTGCTGCTTTCAGTGCTGGTTCTTACGATGAAAAATAGAAAATAAGAAGGAGAAATACTAAAGAGACAGCGATGCCGCAATGAGGGCGCGGCATCGCATCCTTTTTTTCTATTGTTTTCCAAGCAGCCTGCATGTCTTGCATACTACTTCACTTCCAGGTTCGCCGCATATACTGCACATTATTATCTCAGTATCAGCAGAACGAAGAACTTCCGAGATGGTCTCAAACCCTCCGAGCAGGGAGTATTTCGTGCCCGGGTGTTTTACCTCATAGTTATTGAGCATCTCGCGTATCTCGTTGCGCAGGGCTTCCCCGGCGTAAGGACATTCATCCATGCTCACAGGAAGGCCGTTCAGGAACGCATAGAGCGCCACCTCTTTTTCCGGGATGCTTCGAAGGGGTTTTATCCTCATTACAAGACCCGGCTGTTTCACGTTTGGAAGCATCCTTTTTAACCTGTCCATGTCACCGCGCAGGTAGTTCATCAATATGGTCTGCGACTCGTCGTCCAGGTTATGGCCGATGGCAAGTTTATCAGCGCCCAATTCCCGCGCCGTCTTATTGAGCAGGTTTTTCCGAAGCACACCGCAAAGTGTGCAGGCAGCGTGTTCTTTTTTTCGGGTAAGCTCATCAAGACTGACGCCGAACCCTTCTTGAAACGACTTTATGACGTGCGGGATGACCATATCATGAGTCAGTTTTACAGCATGTTCGAGCGTGTGCTCCCTGTATCCCTTTATACCTTCATCTATTGTGATGGCAGAAATTTCCAGGTCTTTTCTATCCCGGAATATCTTGTTCAGTATGTAAAGAAGAACGATGCTGTCTTTTCCCCCGCTTAACGCCACCGCGATCTTATCCCCACGTTCTACCATCCTGAATTTGCGGATATCCCGTTTGATCTTTCTTTCAACATCCTCGATAAAATGCAGTTTACAGAGGTGGGCGTTTGAGTATTTCTGGTATATCACAGCGGTCTTGCTGCACCTCTGGCATTTCATGTTCTGGTTAAAATGCTATACGTTTATAAATAATCTCCCGGATATTCAGATTCCCGATCATTGGGGTTTGAACCCAATAATATGAGTATTGTATTTGATTATTTAAAC
>CBFFLL010000027.1:17866-19947 GCA_965642175.1 Candidatus Methanoperedens nitratireducens
TTAAACAAAAATTTTTTGTATAAGTTAAACATATTAATAATTAATGTCTGATGTTATTTTTCTGGGAACAGGCGGCGGAAGGATGGTAGTGCTGAACCAGATGCGCCACAGCGGAGGGTTCTGGCTCAACCTCGACGGCGTGAAAATATTGCAGGATCCGGGGCCTGGAAGTCTTGTGATGGCGCATAAGCGTTTTCTTAAACCTTCTTCACTTGATGCAATAATCCTGTCCCACAGGCACATTGACCACTCAAATGACATCAATGTCATGATAGAAACGATGACGGGAGGTGGATTCCACCCTCGCGGACGCGTGATAGTTCCAGGAGACTGCCTGAATGAAGACCCGGTAGTTCTCCAATATGTCAGGCCTTTCACGGAAATAATTGAAATAAAAGAAGGGCTGAAAATAAGTATTCGCGACATTAACATATCATTCCCCATAAGAACCATGCATTCTGTGGAAACTTACGGGGCGATATATGAATTCAATTCCAGGCGGCTTGGCTATATCCCTGACACTGAATACTTCCCTGAGCTTGCGCAGGCTTACAGGGGAGTGGATTTTCTTATTATCAATGTTGTAAGAATGACAACGGATAAAAGGATAAGACACCTGAATATCAAGGAGGCTGCAAACCTTATAGGGTCTATAAACCCGAAAATGGCAATACTTACCCATTTCGGTTTGCAGGTGCTCAAAGCTTCACCTGACCATCAGGCAAAGCTCATATCCGAAAGAACAGGCGTCAGGGTCATAGCAGCAAATGATGGTTTAAGCGTAAGTTTTGAGGACAAATAAAACTTCAATAGGTATAAACACTTTCGGTCGAAAAAAGGTTTTAAATAGTAACAGCACACCAATAATATAGGAGGCTGATTATGTCTAGAGAAGATTTACTTCAAAAAGTCAAGACTTCACGCCCCACGGTGACCGTTTTTGGTCTTGGTGGTGCGGGCTGCAACATAGCAACGTGGATTGCTGATAAGAAACTAACAGGTGGTAAAATAGTGGCTGCAAATACCGATGCCAATCATCTAAGCACGATGACAAGGGCAGATAAGATAATGCTTCTGGGTGAGAAGCTTTGCAGGGGGCACGGGTGCGGCGGATACCCTGAAAGGGGAGCAGAGGCCGCAAGAGAGAACATGGCAGAGATCAAGCAGGAACTGGAAGGCACAAATCTCCTGTTCCTCGTAGCAGGTCTCGGGGGCGGTTCAGGGACAGGCTCAATACCTGTAGTTGCAGCCGCAGGAAGAGAAGCCGGCGCTCTTACGATCGCATGCGTAACAATACCATTCACCATTGAGATGTCAAGGCGCGAAAAAGCAAGGGATGCAGTCAAATCGCTTGCAGAAGTATGTGATTCCATTGTTGTGATCGACAACTCAAAGCTCAGGGAAGTAGCAGGGAATCTCCCGCTCAGGGATGCTCTTGCAGTTGCGAATGCGCTTGTAGGCTCATTTGTAAAGAACCTGACAGATACAATTACACAGCCAAGCCTTGTCAACCTTGACTATGCTGACCTTCGGGCAGTAATGGAACGCGGAGGCATTGCTTCCATTGGCATAGGCGAAGGAGATGGCGAGAACCGCGTTGAAAAGGCTGTTTCCCAGGCATTATCTACACCGCTGCTTGATATCACGGACATTTCCACGGCTTACGGAGTCCTTATTCATATTGTGGGTGGCGAGGATATGACCCTTGATGAAGTTGCGATCGCTGGCGAGCAGATAATGGACAAAGTGCCCTACACCAAGCGTGTGATATGGGGTGCCAAGGTTGACCACAATCTTACTGGTTCGGTTCGCGTGATGGCTGTTCTCACAGGTGTGACCTGCCCGTTCATAGGCGAAGTAGTGGTAAGAAAAGAGCCAGCCAGACTTCCAAAAGAGGTAATAAAGCCTATCAGGGAAGCAATGGAGCAAATGGCAAAGGCTCAGGAGCCGGAACCTGAACTAGTCATAAATACTACAAAAAAGCCTTCCACAGAAAAGCAATCAAGAATGGAAATAATTAAGAAAGCTGCAGTGTTCAGCAAAGAAAGGTAGGAAAAGTTTCCTACTTTTTGTTTTTTAGT
>CBFFLL010000028.1:0-2337 GCA_965642175.1 Candidatus Methanoperedens nitratireducens
GTAGGGTTCGTATTCCTCTCGTTCTTCTATGGTGCATTCGTGTTTTATGCAGTCTTCCATCACAGCAAAGCGCTGGCATTGTTGTTTTCGCAGGTCGCCGTAGGGCATGGGATGGCGCACCACTACCACCCTGAACCCTTTTCCTTTCAATATGTCAAGCAGTTTCTGCGATGTGGGGCTCTTACCTGCGCCAGTTCTCACGGCACAGACAGAGATCACGGGCTTTTTTGACCGCAGCATTGTACTTTGCGTCCCCATCAGCCTGAAGTCTGCGCCTGCTGCAAGAACAAGCGAAGCTTTCTGCATCACTGTTTCATGTGAGAGGTCTGAGTATGCAAGGATCACCTGTTCTATCTGATTTTCTTTTATCAACCTGACGAGTTCTTCTTCATGATATACCGGGATGCCTTTTTCATAAAGACTTCCTGCCAGTTCCTCAGGGTAAGCTCGCCCTGCGATGCCCGGTATCTGAGCGGCAGTGAAAGCAACGACCTCGTAATCCTTGTTGTCCCTGAAAAACACGTTGAAATTATGAAAATCACGTCCTGCTGCACCCATTATTATTACTTTTGTTCTCATAGACACGCCTCGCTGCTTATTTGATTATTCCGTGTTCACTTAATTGTATTGTTTGCATAATTTTTATATACTATATTGGAGAATTAATAATTATATATATAGTCTGATACAGAAACGACTATATTCGTGAAATATAATGACTCCATATAATCTAATCAAAATAATGACTTTCATCCTGATGGGAATATTGTTATCATCAATAATGACAGCAACAGCTATTGAGGTCACAGGCGCCAGTACAGAAACGAATACTGTGACCGGAGGAAGTACTGTAACATATACTTCTCCATCCGGCGGAGGCGGCGGGGGTGGAGGAGGTGGGCTCTCAGGTGAAAACTTCACCAACATCGAAGTAAATGAAAAATACGATCTGTATATCTATAAAGACAAGGTCACTTCATACAGGTTCACCAGCAGCACCAATCCTGTGGTGTTCGTCAATATTACTGGCAACACCAGTCCAGGAGAGATCAGGACATCGGTTGAAGTGTTAAAGGACACGTCCACACTCGTAAAAGAACATGCCTCCGGCATAGTTTACAGGAATGCCAACATCTGGGTCGGAACATCAGGTTTTGCAGTTTCGAAGAATATAAAGGAAGCAGTAATAAGGTTCAGGGTAGAAAACACTTGGATAAGCAGCAACGGATTATCCCCGGGCGATATAAGGATGTTCAAATGGGATGGAAGCAAGTGGATCAAGCTTGAGACAATAGTTGATGGAAAGGACAGTGGATATTCTTATTTTGAGGCAAAAACCAACTCTTTCTCGAGTTTTGCGATAGTCGGGCTTAAAGGTAATGATGCTGCAACCGCTTCAAAGGTTGCGGCAGGCGTAACTTATATGGAGGGAACTGCTCAGGCTGCTGATGCCGCACAGGCAGAAATATCCCCTGGTTTTGGATATGCGTTCGTTATTATTGCGTTCTGCGCTTTTTACATGTTCTGGCACAGGAAATGATCAAAGTTCCGTTCCAGTTCACCAAAATGAGTTCCATTTCACCAAAATGATTATGCTTGCCGTGAACAATACCCGTGCACGCAATGAATAATAATATCAGCAAAATATCAGGACGGATCTGGAAATTCAAAGACAACATTGATACCGATGTCATCATTCCGGGAAAATACCTGCGCACCACGGACATGAGCGTATTCGCATCACACGTCATGGAGGGCATAGACCCGCAATTCCCGCAGAAAGTGAAAAAAGGTGACATCATTGTGGCAGGAAAGAACTTTGGCTGCGGCTCATCCCGGGAACAGGCTCCTCTTGCCTTAAAGCATGCTGGTGTGGCGTGCATCGTGGCAGAGTCGTTCGCCAGGATATTTTTCAGGAACGCCATTAACGTGGGTCTTCCAATCATCGAAGCTTCGGTAGAATGCCAGGAAGGCGATATAATAGAGATCGACCTTGAGAATGGTATCGTGAAAACCGGGGACAAATCATACACTGGTACGAAGCTCCCCGATTTCCTGCGCGGTATACTGGCAGACGGCGGGCTTGTAGAACATCACAAAAAGAAGGCGCAGCAATGATATTCCCGTCGGATTACAAGGGCGTGGGAATGACACGGACCGATCCTGTTGAACGGATAGGGTGCCCCATTTATTTTTCAACGGAATACCTTATTGCTGAGCTACAGTCATGTTATTCCATATATGAAGTGAAAAGCGAGGGTGAAGGACTGATGAGAACACTTGTTTCATTGGAACTCATCGCAAAAGGGAACCAGATACAAAAGTTCAGGGAAAAAC
>CBFFLL010000028.1:2347-19749 GCA_965642175.1 Candidatus Methanoperedens nitratireducens
GCATGACAGGACAAGGCTTATCGAATCTTCCATCCCGCTGTGCAAAGGGACAGTGAATACAGTGATCTTTGAAGGCATGGATCGGCATATCACGTTCGTGCATGAGCCAAGTCTCTATGAAGTGATGGAGATAGAGATAATAGATATCATGCCTCCAGAGCCGCCATGGCTTTCTTCTGCGATTGACAGGCTTGTGAGCAGCGGCATACTGGGGGAATTGAACATCAGGTTCACAAAAAAGCTCATCGACCTTCGGAAGTTCGAAGGGGAAAATACGGTCTTCCCGTGCTATGCTTCAGAGCTTAAAGGAAAATACCTTGATACGGATATCGATATAGAGGACAACTCAGAACTTGTGGGATGCGATATATCAAAACAGATATTTGAGCTGCAGTTCCCAGGGCTCACGTATAAGCATATCAACATGTGCCCCCTGAAAGCTGAACTGTACATGCCTACAAAACCATTCATCACAAGGTGCTGCCAGAGCAAGAAATCGGGTATGGTGAACATAAACGGGATAGACGGCGCGGTTGTTCACTGGGGGGCGTCTGAGTATGATATAGTGGATGCGATAAGGATGCTGGTGAGGGTTCTGACAGGGAACATGGAAACTAATAAAGCAGGTATGAAATGAAACTTGCAGTAGTACCCGGTGACGGCATAGGTAAAGAAGTCATACCTGTGGCGCTCGCAGTGCTCGATGCCTTTGGTCTTGACATTGAGAAAGTGCCCCTTGAGATCGGTTATGGAAAATGGGAGCGCACGGGAAGCGCGCTCACGGACGAGGACATGAGTGTCATAAAGGAGTGCGACTGCGTGTTGTTCGGAGCAATCACAACCCCGCCTGACCCCAATTACAAAAGCGTGCTGATGCGGCTTCGCAAGGAACTGGACCTGTATGCCAACATCCGCCCTTTTGCGCCCCTTGCGAACGTAAAACTGCCATGCAGTAAAAAGAAATTTGATTTCGTCATCGTCAGGGAAAATACGGAAGGCATGTACTCTGGCATTGAGGAACTGCATGAAAATGTTGCTTATACTACAAGGGTCATCTCCCGTAAAGGGAGCGAGAGGATAGCAGAAAACGCCTGCTCAATAGCAAAAAAGAGAAATAAACAGATCACTGTAGTTCATAAAGCGAACGTACTTAAATCAGATTCGTTTTTCCGTGACATTTGCACAGGGGTTGCCAGGCGAAATGGGATATCATACAATGAAATGCTCGTGGACGCCATGGCATACGACCTTGTCCTTAGACCTGAGAAATATGATGTTCTAGTTACCACAAATCTTTTCGGAGATATATTGAGCGACGTTGCTGCTGCCATCTCTGGTGGGCTTGGTCTATGCCCCAGCGCCAACATCGGCAATAGACATGCGCTCTTCGAGCCCATCCACGGAAGCGCCCCTGATATCGCTGGAAGGGGCATTGCAAACCCGATAGCATCCATCCTGAGCGTCAGGATGATGCTTCAATGGATGGGACTGGAAACAGAAGCGCAGGTTCTTGGAAATGCGGTTGATTCAGTCATTCAGAAAGGAATTGTATCGCCAGACATGGGCGGGTCATATTCCACGATTGAAGTGGGAGATGCGGTCGCGGCAAAAATTATAAATGTTCCTTAAACCTAAAGAGGTACTGATGGGAAAAAAATAATTAAATCACGCAGTTGAACTTACAGTCGTGCAACCATGCGAAACAAAAACGGTAAACCTGATATAACAAGAAAAAAGCTGAAACAAGATGAGCAAAGGCTTGAAAATTACAGACAAAACCATTGTTTTCGACAGGTTCTGCAGGCTGGAAAAGAAAGGGATTAAAGGTTCAGGATTGGGGTTAGCCATTGCAAAAAAGATAATAGAATTCCATAGGGGCGGTATTGGAGTTGAAGATAATCCGCAGGGCGGGGCTATTTTTATTGTTGAGATCCCAAAATTAGAATATCTGGATCAAATTCATTAAAGCAAAAGCCATCCCACCAGCAAGAATCGGGGAAATGAACCATGCTATAATGATCTTCTTTACGACCTCGCCTTTTACAAGATGCATCCCGCTGTTTGCGCACCCTATCCCGATGACACCTGCAGCAACTATCTCGCCAATTGAGACCGGAACGCCCATGATCGAAGCCGTGTGAACGAGAATGGCTGCTGTGAATTCAACAAAGGTGGCGCGGATGATGCAAAGTTCAGTGATCTCTTTTCCCACAGTATCAAGCACCCTGCCTCCCATGAGGAGTGCGCCGAAACCGATGGCAAGACCTGCAAGGACAGCGCCCCAAACCGGCTCGATAAGGCCTGCGCCCACGAATGGACCCACGGCATTGGCCGCATTGTTCGCTCCTGCTGAATAAGCCACATAGCAGCCTGAGATCGTGAGAAGGATGTTCAGGACTCTACGTATAGAGGCTTCTGATTTGCTGTGGTCAGCCAGCCATACGAGGATATCGGTGTAGAGGTATTTGCCCATAAGATATGCAAGCAGCCAGGCAAGGACAGGTGTCACAACCCACCAGCTTACGATATAACCAAGAAGGGGAAGGTTCACTTTAGAAGAACCATAGAAAAGCCCGATACCGACCACTGAACCAACAGCAGCCTGGCTTGTAGAAATGGGTATTCTAAGCAGGTTTGCAAGGAAAATGGTTATACCCGCCGCCCCTACTGCGACAATGGCACCATTTAGCAGTATGGTCCCTGGCGGAAGGATTCCACTGCCGAGTGTTTTTATAACCGCTCCGCCGCCCAACACCGCGCCCAGGAGAGAGAAAATCCCGATCAGTATCACGGCCTGATACTTGGTTCGCGCCCTGGCACCATAAGCCGCGCCCATTGCCGCAGCTGCGTTATTGCCTCCAATGTTCAAACCCATGAAAATCGCTACTAAATAAGCAACGATCTGTGCAAAGATCATAATAGAGGCCTAAAATCATGTGATATTATTAATAGTGTAATGATACAGGCAAAAATTGACTCTATCATAACTCTTCTCAATCATATCTCTTAAGATAACAGCCAGGTGATAAGATTCTTGCCTTCTTCTGTCTTGAATATCTGTGTGTTCCATTCCTGGATTATTTTTGTCCTCTGCGTAGTGACATCTGTTTTTTTCACGGGGTCGTATCCCTTTTTATCATACGTTTCCCGGAATACCAATATGCCGCATCTCTGCCATGCCGGCGTTTCCGCAAGGTTGATTCCATGCTGGAACACAAGCTCATGGATCGCGCTCGCTTTCAGATTTTTAAGCTTCACAGCAGCTTCATTCTCTGAAAGACCGGACTTTCGCAGCGTATAATACCCGTAAGAGCTTACATGGTTCCTCCAGGTCTCTGCCTGTCTCCATACAAGGTACCTGTAGATGTCTTCCTTTCCAAGCGGTATGACGCGTGAATCGAATGATACTGGTTTTTTAAGCTCCAGCCTTATAGTAAGCTCGGAGGAGAAGAAGCTCGGGATAATCGAATCTATCTTTTCAATCCTGTAATTGTACGGCATTTCGAAAAAAAAGAGATTGATCTCATCTGAGAACGTGAAAGCAAAAAGGGGGTTCAAACCGCTGTCCCTGAAAAAACATTCCACGCAATCAGCCATGGCTTTTGCGAATCTTTCATCGTAGGGTTTTTTGAAATCAGAAAGAGCGCGGCGAAACCCCCGTCCATCGATCCTGACCGCGAAAGGAGGGAAGACCCGAAGGTCAGAGTATATCTCCCTTTCTTTCATCTCATCTGCTGAAAAAGCATCACTCACGGTCTATTGTTCGTCCTCGTTGGAAATATTATACTCTTCAGGGACCTCTTCCGGCTTCTTGAACTGGTCTTTGACATGCCTGATAAGAACAACGTCAGCCACTGCAGTGACCCATCTGTATGGGATGACCACTCCGGCTTTTACAGTATCGAACATTTCAGGGTTCAATCGCGAAACCGCAAGTCCTGTCACTTTTTTCTCATTCACTTCGAGTACGACATCATTCACTTTACCGATATATACCCCTCTCTCAGTATAAACATTTAAACCGAACATAATTGAAACCTCTGACTGCATCATATCACCTTGACCAGAATATGAATGATAGCAATATATAGTTTATTGAAATTGTCATTTTTGTTCCGTGAAGTTTAATATTATGTGCTGATGATTAAGGCATAAGATGCCAACCACAGAAGAGATAAAACTGATTATTAAGAAATTTGCCCTTCAGAATGCGGTCAAGTACGACAAGACACCGCAGGCAGGCGCTGTGATGGGTAAGGTCATGGCGCAGCCTGAGCTTCGCTCGAAAGCTAAAGAAATCATAGTTCTTGTGAATGAAGTCCTTGTGGAAATCGATCGGATGACCCCGGAGGCTCGGGAAGAAGAATTAAATAAGCTCGCGCCTGAACTCATTGCAGAACTGAGTGAAAAAAAGGAGCCTGAAAAAGGTCTGCCGCCGCTTGAGATCGACGGACCTCTTGTGATGAGGTTCGCGCCAAACCCGAACGGACCGCCTACTCTGGGCAGCGCGCGCGGGATCGTTGTGAACTCAGAGTACACGAAAAAATATAAAGGCAAACTTATTATCCGCTTTGATGACACAGACCCTGCGACCAAGCGCCCCATGCTTGAGGCTTACACATGGTATCTTGAGGACTGCGAATGGTTGGGGGCAAAGCCCGACGAGGTCGTAATTGCATCTGACAGGATGGAGAGATATTATGAAGTCGCTGAACAATTATTAAAAAATGGCGGAGCATATGTTTGCTTCTGCGCGCAGGAGACATTCAAGGCGCTCAAGGACGCAAAGAGTGAATGCCCGCACAGGAACGAAAGCGTAGAAAAGAACCTTGAGTCCTGGAAAAAGATGGTCTCTGGAGAATATAAAGAGCAGGAAGCGGTTCTGCGGATAAAGACCGATATAACTCACAAAGACCCGGCGCTTCGCGACTGGGTGGCGTTCCGTATAATCAAGACGCCCCACCCCAGACCAGAAGTATTGGATAAATACTGCGTTTGGCCGCTGCTGGATTTCGAGGGTGGAGTGGAGGACCACCTGCTTGGGACTACGCTTATCATCAGAGGAAAGGACCTGATAGATAGTGAGAAGCGTCAGAAGTATGTTTATGATCATATGGGATGGACCTATCCCAGGACGACGCACTGGGGGCGGGTGCAGATACATGAGTTCGGGAAACTGAGCACGAGCGGTATCAAGAAAGCGATAACTGAAGGTCAGTACACAGGCTGGGACGACCCGCGTTTGCCGACCATCAGGGCAATAAAAAGAAGAGGTATACTGCCTGAGGCGCTGCGCAAGTTCATGCTTGACCTGGGTCTGGGTGAGACTGATATAAGTCTCAGTCTGGATACGCTGTATGCTGAGAACCGAAAGATCATTGATCCCATAGCGAACAGGTATTTCTTTGTGTGGGATCCTGTCGAACTGGAAATTGAGGGCGCAGAACCCAGAATCGCGAAGGCGCCGCTTCATCCCACCCGCGGGGGTTTCAGGGAGATACCTGCAGGAACAACTGTTTTTATCACAGGGAATGATGCAGACAGTCTCAAAAATGGTGAGCGTCTCAGGCTAAAAGATCTTTATAATATCGAAGTGACCTGTATTTCTCCGCCAAGGGCGAAGTTTATCGGAACTGATATGGATCTTGTGAAAAAGGAGAAGGCGCGCATCATTCACTGGGTTCCGCTTGATGGATTGAAGGTCAGAGTCTTATCACCTGACAGAGAATTTATCGGTGTCGGGGAGCGCGGGATGGAAAGAGAGGTGGATAAGGTCGTACAATTCGAGAGGTTCGGCTTTGTGAGGATCGATAGCGCGAAAGGAGATGGGGTCGTGGCGTATTTTACACATAAATGATAATAAAAGTGTACATGATGGACTGCGATCTGTGCAGGAAGGGCATCAGTTTTATCATAAGCGCATTACGTGAACTACCCAACCCTAAAGGGCTTGGGCGTACCGCTGCATCGGCTCTCTGCTTGAGAGTCCTTGACGGTCTTGAACTCCCGTAGTTCCTACGGTACAGCCTGGTCTATTCTCTATTAATATCGCAGACACTTGATCTCTTCCCATGACAAGACCACATGAAGGACAAATATGTACCCTCACTGAAAGGTCTTTCTGGACACTGAAACCACAAATACAGGTCTGTGATGTTCCTGATGGATTAACGAATTCAACTATCTTCCCGGCACATTCTGCCTTGGATTTCGTGAAATTCATTAACTGATACCATCCTGCATCGGATATGGATTTAGCAAGACGATGGTTCTGCACCATGTTCTTTATCTGCAAATCCTCGAATTTGATGAGGTCATAGGTATCTACCAGATTTCTTGATAGTTTATGAGAGAAATCTTTTCTCTGATTCCTGATTTTTCTATGTACTTTTGCTACAAGGGTTCGTTGCTTATTCCTTTTTCCTGATCCCTTCTTTTTCCGGCTTAACCGCCTCTGTTCCCTTGTTAGTTTATCTTCGGATGCTCTCAAGAACTTAGGCGGTTCTATCTGTTTTCCGTTGCTCAAGGTTATCAAATCGATTAAGCCAACATCGATCCCTGTTCTGGTCTTGATCTCGACCGGGATAGGTTCTTCGATTTCACATGAAAAGGAAACATACCATTGGTCGATATCTCTTTTGATGGTACAGGTCTTGATTTTCCCTTCGATCTTTCGATGCAAGATAATCTTGAAAGTTCCTATTTTCGAAAGAATAAGTTTTCCATCTTTCAGTTCAAAACCCGATTGTGGATATGTGAAACTATTATACCTGTCCCGTCCCTGGAACCGGGGATAACCGAAGCCATTAAAGAAATTCTTGAAACTTCTATCCACTCTTTTCAGGACGTTTTGGAGTACCTGAGAGTGGACTTCGTTTTGAAAATCGGTTTTTGATCCTGACAGGTGGTTTGCCTGATCATAATAGTTTATCCATTCCGGTTTTCCCCACGGGAATACATCAAATATTTTTATTAATCGATTAAGCTCTGCCTGTCGTTTTCTTTCAGCAAGAGAATAGTTATAGAGATATCTGCATGTGGAAAGGGTTCTAATACAATTGACCTCAGAATTCTTGTTTGGATATGCCCTGAACTGATATGTTTTTCTCATGCGCTATTGACATTATTTTTATAATATATGTCGCTTATGATAGTGGAGTGAAAGTGTTTTTCCAAGGGGTAGAGAACACTGCGCCCTCGAAGGGCGCAGTGTTCTCTACCCCTTGACCCCAACGTATAAATTTCAATATTCAATTGCACGTTTAGCATTTGTCTGCATCATTGCATGAACTGCACACGTCTACATATTAACTATTACAATCACTGTTAAATTAATGGTTTCTAAGGGAGAGGATTTTTAAGGTCAGTCACTCAATTATATATAGGATATATGGAGAAAATAAAATCTCGTATCATAAGCAGCGGTGTACCTTCTCTCGATGAGGTTATACAGGGTTTCAGGCTGGGTGATAATATTGTCTGGCAAGTTGACCACCTGAGGGATTATTCATATTATGCGCAAAGATTTATCCACCAGGGGATCAAGGACGGTTATAAATGTGTTTATATCAGTTTTGCTCCTCATGAACCGATACTCCAACCGATGGAATATCTGGATATTATTCCAGTTGATCTTGGTAAGGGATTTGATTTTTTCAGCAGTGAAGTGCACAGAATAATTGAGAGATTTGGTAAACAGGTTTTTTATGTTTTTGATAACCTGTCCTCTCTGGTAGTTGAATGGGCAACTGATGAACTTCTTGCTAACTTCTTTAAGGTCACCTGTCCTTACCTGTTCGAACTAGATACAATTGCATTTTTTGCGTTGACAAGGGGTAAGCATAGTCATTCTGCAGTTGCCAGTATACGGGATACAACTCAGATATTGATCGATGTCTATCGTTTGGAATCCAGAACATATTTGCATCCTTTAAAAGTCTATGACCGCTATTCGCCACAGATGTTTTTACCGCATTTTTTTTCTGATGGAAAGCTCGTGCCTGTGTTAAGTAGCGGGGAAGCAGCCGCGGTTTCCACCATCCACCACAGGAAAGTCCCTGGAAACGCCAGTATGATAGCTCCTTGGGACAGTGTATATAAAAAACTTACACAGTATTACGAAATAGGTGAGGGATCCTTATCTCCAGAAATAATTGCGCTTAAACAGGAACTTTCAAGGATGATAATAGGAAATCATGCCCTGTTTAATAAGCTTGCTGACCATTATCTGACCCTTGATGACCTTTTTAATATTAGGGACCGGATGATCGGATCCGGCAGGATCGGAGGAAAAGCGGCGGGCATGTTGATCGCAAGAAGTGTTCTCATGAAGGATGGTGAACACCACAAATTCTCAAAGATCCTGGAGCCGCACGACTCGTTTTATATCGGATCTGACGTATTTTTCACGTATCTTGTTAATAACGACCTTTTTCGTCTAAGGTTACAGATATCTGAGGACTCAAGGATCACAAATGAAATGTTCGAAGAGGTGGAAAAGCGTTTTCTTGCAGGAAAATTTCCGGAAGAGATTATAGAGGAGTTTCGTAACCTGATAGACTATTTCGGACAGGCGCCCATAATCGTAAGGTCCAGCAGTTTGCTGGAGGACAGTTTTGGCAATGCATTTGCAGGAAAATACCGAAGTGAATTCTGTACTAATCAAGGTAATCCAGAGGAAAGACTGGAAGAGTTTATGTGTGCCGTAAAGCTTGTATATGCAAGTGCATTAAATCCTGATGCTATTTCATACAGAAAGGTACATGGCATTGAAGACACTGATGAAAAGATGGCGATCCTTGTGCAGCGAGTATCCGGCATTCCTTTTAAGCATTATTTCTTCCCGACCCTTGCTGGAGTGACATTTTCGAAAAATCTTTATGCCTGGACTCCACGCATAGACCCTGAAAGGGGAATGGTCCGACTTGTATTTGGTCTTGGTACCCGTGCAGTGGATAGGGTAGGCAGGGATTACCCCAGAATGATAGCTGTCAGTCATCCGGAACTCAGACCAGAGATCGGCATGGAAATTACAAAATATTCCCAGTGGGATGTCGATTTGCTTGATCTGGAGGACAATGTGTTCAAGACAATACCTTTTTCTGAACTGATCACTGATTGTGATTATCCCAACCTTAAATTACTTGTATCCGTATATAAGGATGATTATTTTTATGATCCACACACCGTACTTATAGACAGTTTACCTGAAAATCTTTATCTAACCTTCAACAATCTCATAAAACAGACTGATCTTGTAGAGAACATAGGAGAAATGTTGAAAATAATTGAAAAGAGTTACGATCACCCCGTGGATATTGAATTTACAGCATTTGTGAATTCAAATAACAGGACAAAGATCAATGTGCTGCAATGTCGTACTATGAAGATTCCAGGAATTACCGGTCCTGTTGATATACCTTCCAATATACCTCCTGAAAAGATATTATTCAGGTCCAGCAAGATCATTAATGGGGGAGTGATCACTGATATTCGCTACATAGTCTACATAGATCCCAGAGTATATGCAAGGATCGATGAACTTCAAATCAAGAAATCGCTGGGGCGAGTTATTGGTCGGATCAATGAACGATTTGGTATTGATGGGGTAAGGTTCATTTTAATGGGGCCGGGGAGGTGGGGTAGCAAGAATATTGACCTTGGTGTAAATATAGGCTATGCTGATATAAATAAGACTGCCGTTCTTGTTGAAATTGCGCGCAAGGGAGGCGCTCATACGCCAGAAGTTTCCTATGGCACACACTTCTTCCAGGATCTGGTAGAAGGACAAATCATCTACATGCCTGTTTATCCGGATATGCCTGGATCAGAGTTCAATGAGGAATTTTTCGATGTGTCAAAAAATGTCCTTTCTGAACTTTTTCCTGATGACGGCAAGTTCAGCAGTTTTGTCAAACTGATAGATATTCAATCTTCAACAGATGGCGGATATGCCGTAGTTGTTGCCGATCCCCAGAACCAGAGTGCAATATGCTTTCTAAAGTCCGCTTCATCGGTTGATTTATGATCCTTGAGAAAATAGAGATCTCTGATTTCTAAAAAAAGAAATCACAATAACTCAAATAATAGAACTATTCCAAAACACAAACGGACTTATGGGGTTAGAAAAATAATTATTTTAATATCTTCCCCATTATCCCCAGCGCCTTCCTCAAATTCGCCTCAGATGTAGAATAAGATATCCTTATATGTCCTTTCCCATTCTCCCCAAAAGCCGAGCCCGGAGTAACTATGACCCCGTTCTTTAATAACTTCTGCGGCGCCTCTTCATCCTCCATCTCAGGGAAAGCGTAGAAAGCACCCTGCGGCTTTACGCATTTGATACCCATCGAACTGAATCCTTCCATCAATATATCTCTCCTTGCCCTGAAGCTCTCACGCATCTCGCGCACGCAGTCCTGCGGCCCCTCGATCGCTGCCAGAGCTGCCTTCTGGGCGATAGAGCAGGCGCACGCCTGGATGTACTGGTGCACCTTTACCATCTGTTCAATGTATTCCTTACGCGCCGCCGCATAACCGATGCGCCAGCCTGTCATTGCATAGGTCTTTGAAACTGCGTTGATCGTGATTACGTTATCAGTGAACTGAGCGGGACTGAAGTGTTCACCTTCATAGATGAAATGTTCATAGACCTCATCAGAAATTATCGTTATATCGTTCTCCTGTGCAAGTTCAGCCAGACCCTTTATTTCCTCCCTGGTCTGCACTGTTCCTGTGGGATTCGAAGGCGAATTTATGATTATGGCGCGGGTTTTCGGGGTAATGCGCTCGTTCACAGCCTCAGGGGTCAGTGTCAGATTTTCACCCAGCGGTACGCCGACAACCTTTCCCCCCGCCACCTTTGTCAGAGCAGAATACGATAAAAAACCAGGGTCTGGCACCAGAACTTCATCCCCGCTATCTACAAGAGCCTGCAGCGCGAGATGAAGCGCCTCAGAAGCGCCGGCTGTGACGATAATTTCATCCGGCGCGACAGAAAAATCATTTTCCAGCTTGAATTTTCTGCACAGAGCTTCCCGAATTTCCGGGATACCGAGGTTCGCAGTGTATCCGGTGAATCCTTTATTGATAGCATCGATAGCCGCTTTCTTGATGTGCTCTGGCGTATCGAAATCCGGCTGACCAAGTCCCAGGTTTATGGCATCTGGTCCCGCCCCTTCGAACATCTTCCTGATACCTGAGATGTCAAGCCCTTTTACCCTCTGCGAAAACATGTTCCTCACTCAAATACAGTGTGTCGTTTTTTCAACTCCTCTTCACTTGCGCCGGTCTTCACCATAAGTTCAGCAATAACTGCCTCCATAAATACCAGCGCTGATATCTCGAACACAGTTCCAAGAGGCGCAAGCTGTGTGTACCCTATCATTCGCCGTTCCTGGTAATCCTCATAATCTATATCTTCTTTAGGTCTACCTGGAATGATCACGACCACATCCGATAACTTCCCCAGCGTGGAATCCCTGTTCGAAGTTATTGTCGCAAGTTTTGACCCGAGCTTTTTTGAAATAAAGCCAAGGTTTGCTATTGACGTAGTTTCTCCTGAGCCCGAAACTGCAATGATAAGGTCATCAGGCTGCACAGCAGGTGCAGTTGTTTCTCCTACAACATGAACCGCAAATCCCATATGCATAAGTCTCATAGCAAAAGCCCTTGCCGCTAAACCTGACCTTCCTGCCCCCATGAGGAATATCCTTTTTGCACCAAGAATACTGTCCACAAGAGCTGATGCCGAATCCGTATCAAGCCGGGAGGCAACTTTCTTAATATGTTCAGCAATAAAATTCATCGATGCTCTGGTTGCTTCAACATTTTTCTTTTCGCCGTTCATTTATCCTCTTTTATCTTCTACAGCTTTATATTCTATACGCTTGATCTTCATATTATCAAGCTTTTTTAGCTCATTATATAAATGGATTATCATGCCAGGACTCCCATCCCAGTGAAGGGTTAGTTTCACTCCTTTTTCCTTAAGCTGGTCTATTATTGATCTCATGAAATGGTCAAGAGCGAATTTTTTCGAGAATGACAGCTTGAATACCGCCCTGTATCCTCCCTTTGTTTTTGAATACGATATCAATTTATAACCCAGGCTCTCGTTCAGGGATATTGTATCGAAATTACATATAATCTCCAGTTCATGGCTTACAGACGAATCTACATTGGATATACCGAAAATGACATGGCGGATGAGCGGCTCGCTAACCTTCCTGCCGAACCAAAGATTGATCTTTCCCTGGGTGCAGGAAATGTTGACCTCATCGCATCCCATCTCTACAAGGGTTATTTCCCTCCCATCAGTGAGAAAATCTGCAAGTTCTTTTGCATACATGGTCTCTGTCATGAGCTTCAAATGTCTTTCTATTACATTAGGGGATATAACTATTTTGAATTAGGGCTGATGCGAAATTGACGGCGTTTTACAAGAAAAAGTCCCGCAGCCACGGCAAGCAGTCCGGCAGGCACCCCGAAAACCAATGACCCTGTGAGAATTACTCCCCCTAAGAGTAAACTGGAAGTGGAGGGGAATTTTAATATAATGAACACGAGCGGGAGCGGAAGAACGAGTAGTTGTGCTCCGAGTCCCATAAAGGCCCAGCCGAGAATTTTATTTTGTCCATCTAACTGATTCAGTCTTGACCAGATAAGAGGAAACACTACAATGAGAGAAAGGAGAAATATGATATATGGGTCTGCCTGGAATGGCAGGAACATGGTCAAAACGACAAGGATTATGACAATACCCATTGTCAGGGAAAAACCGCATGCAATAGCAGTGATATTCTTTTTAGTGATGTTCATGTGACTAATCTTTCTTAATATGGACATCCATCTGGTTAAAGGGTATCTCTATGCCTTCTTCTTTGAACCGTTTAAACATATCCCTGAGTATCCTGTCAAGGACAGGGTGCTTTTCTTCATAATGAGCCAGTGGTCTGAAATACTTTTCCATTCATAACAGGTCAGGGTTATATATTAATAACGCTCATGCAACCCGATAACATGACTATCCAGATAGATGACCAGGGATGGGGCACACCTGTTGGAGGGGTGGGTATCATTGTTATCAGGAAAGAAACAGAAGAGATACATTACGATATTGTTCCTATCGAGCTGTTCGATCTTGAAAACTTCAAGAAAAAGACCTATATGGACAGCGCAAGAACCATTGTAGAACGGGGTTTTAACGCGCTAAAAGTCACAAAAGATGAGGAAATAGAGATATGCTCAGGCTGTATCCATGATAAGTCAGCAGAATGGCTGAAAAAAGAGGGTTATAAGTTCAAGGTCATGAAAATCGATGGCGATGCCCAGAAGAAAGGAGAGTGGATGTTCATAGAATATCTTCAGGGGTTAGGCATCCCGAATCCTCCTGTTATTGTTGAAGAAACGGTTGATGAGTACAAGGCGCAGTTCTTTTATATTATGGACTGGGTAAGGGAAGATCCTGAGGCGAGAAAGCCTCTTTGCAAGACCGGGTGGAAGTATTTCATTAAATTCTATAAAAACAAAAACAACAACAAACAGAGACGTTAACCATGAAACGGATAATTGTTGCATCGCTGAACCAGAATAAGATAAACGCGGTGAAAGAGGTTTTTCCATCGTTTTTCATAGAGGGGCAAGCCTGCGATTCCGGCGTCAGGGAACAGCCCCTGAACCTTGAGGAAATCATAAAAGGTGCGATAAACAGGGCAAAAGCAGTATTTCGGGATTGTGAGTATTCAATCGGGATCGAGGACGGGATATCCCGTGTCCCCGAGACTGCAAGCGGGTACATGAATTTTTGCTGCTGCGCGGTTTTCGATGGCACCCGGATATACCTTGGTCTGGGTCCTTCGTTTGAATACCCCCCCGAATGTACTAAGAATGCCGTAGAGGGTGGGATAACGATTTCAGAGGCGTTTACCCCCTTAACTGGTAAACCCAACATCGGCTATGATGAAGGAATTATTGGCTGGCTAACAGGGGGCCGAATTAACCGCAAGGATTATACAAAACAGGCTGTAGAGATGGCAAGGTTACAAATAGAAAAACCGGAATTGTATTGATTAATAATTTTAGTCTGGCAAACCTCAAAGCTAATTGTATTTTGTCTATTATTAGGGCGTTTTGAAACAAAATCGACTATTTCGAACGATTAAGAACAGTTCAAGGGAGAATTAGACTTTAATATAACAATGGAGCGTAACGCAGATACCTTCGCCGCAATGTCAGCTACAATGTTCGGGGCAGCTGTTATTGCTGCAGTAGAGTTCGGGAAGGGATTGCCGGATAGGGTGATCGTGGAAACAAAATTTGGTAAATTGATCGCCTCTGGAGCAGGACCAATAGCATTGATCATAGTTATGGCAAGAAACGATTCAACCCTGGGGCAGATGCTAATAGAAGTGTCAAAAGCATCTGATCGAATGAAGGACGTTTTTGAAAGTTGGGACCTTCCATAATAACTTCCCTCTTTTATATATTGCATGATCGGTTAAGAGCTATACTCAAAATTAGTTCGACTTGTCATTATTATAATGAGTATTTATATTATCTAAATAATAAATTATATATACCTCAAAGTACCTCTGTAAATATGATGAAAATTCGTGAGGTAATTCAGGAATTCGTGCCATGCGAGGTGTGCGGAAACAGGGACATAAACCAGTTCTACTTCCATGTTTTTGTCCACAAGGGGTCGCAGCCTTTCGTAAAGTGTTGTGAATGCGAGGAAGAGTATTATTCAGCGAAAGCAAGGAAAATCCTTACGAGAGTGGAGGATGCATTCAAGGTGAGGACACCGTTGGATCCTGCCATCAGTAGCGGGAATTTCCAGCGGCATGGTCTTCCCCATCCACTCCTGAAAGCACTGTCTGGTATTTAACCGTCTCTCATTTTTTTTTTACCATATCAAAATACTTTTTAACCATCACCAATAATTAAGATGCATGAAGTTGTTCGGCGTGCTTGGCGACCCTGTATCACACAGTCTTTCTCCTGTTATGCATAATGCGGCCTTCAAAGCTATGGGGATGGACTTTGAATACCATGCTTTCAGGGTCAGTCCTGAAAATCTGGAAAAAGCCCTGCATGGCGCCCATGCGCTGGGATTCGGGGGGCTTAACCTGACAATACCATTAAAGGAAAAAGCCCTGGAGATCGTACAGCCATCTGAGCTTGCAAGGCAGATCGGCGCCGTGAACACTGTTGATCTTAAACACGGCATGGCAGGACATAACACAGACGGTATGGGGGCAAAAATGGCGCTTTCCAGTGCTGGCATCAAAATAACAGGAAAAAACGTGCTGCTTCTGGGTGCAGGCGGGGCAGCGCGGGCTATTGCATTCCAGCTAGCAAAGGACGGCGCAAGCGTCACTATCGCCAACCGCACTCTTGAAAGGGCAGAAGCACTTGCAAAAGACGTGATAAAAGTCGGAAAAGCGCAAGCTTCAGGTTATGAAAATCTGAAGAATTTGATACAGGATAGCGACATCCTGATAAACTCAACATCAGTCGGCATGTATCCGAAAATATCCGGGACAATAGTAACATCTGACATGATGCACAAAGACCAGGTAGTATTTGATATTGTATATAACCCGCAAAACACCCTGCTTCTTAAGGAGGCAAAAAAGGCGGGCGCAACAACCATAGATGGTGTGATGATGCTGGTGTTCCAGGGAGCAGAGTCCTTTAAAATATGGACCGGAAGAACGCCGCCTGTTGATGTCATGGAAAAAGCCGTAAGGGAGAAACTGGCATGAAAATACTGATAATCGGCGGGACAGGCGATACAGGCAGGTGGTTCGTCAAATTCTATAAAAAACACGGCTTTGAAGTTGCGATATGGGGGGTGAATAAGAGAAAAGACATAGCAGAGTCCCTGGGTGTACGGTTTGCTGACGATCTTGACGGGGAGATAAAAACAAGCGATATAGTCATGATATCTGTTCCCATAAACATCACGGAAAAGACGGTCCAGGAAATTGCTCCAAAAATGTTGGCAGGTAGCCTCCTCATGGACATAACATCGGTGAAAACAGGGCCTGTGGAAGCCATGCGAAAGCATGCACCCGTTGATGTGGAGATCCTGGGCACACATCCCATGTTCGGTCCATCCATACCAGACATCCGGGGGCAGATAGTTATTTTTACACCGATCGAGGGGAGGAGTGCAAGGTGGTTCCCGGTCATAAGGGGCCTATATGAGGAAAATGGCGCTCATATCGAGATTATGGATGCAGTTGAGCATGACAGGATGATGGCAGTTGTTCAGGGGCTCACGCATTTTGCGTACATTTCTATTGGCTCGGTATTTATGGAGCTTGAATTTGACGTCGCGAACTCACGAAGGTTCATGAGCCCGATGTATGATATAATGCTCGACCTTGTGGGAAGGATACTGGCGCAGAATCCGTATCTATACGCAATGATACAGATGAACCCTGAAGTGGCAAAGGTGCACAGGACTTATATTGACCAGTGCAACCGGATGACAGAGATGGTAAGGGACAGGGATATCGAAGGATTCGTGACTATGATGAAAAAAGCTTCTGCACATTTTGGGGATACAGTATCTGCTCTTCGCAGGTCTGAGAAGCTCATAGGCACAAAGATAGCTGAGCATGAAGAACTTGTACGTTCAATAGGCAGGGAGCGTGCGCTCAAGCACATTTATTCCGGTGTCGTACACTATGGGATCGTAAAAAAAGTAGCTCCCAGGAGTGTTATTATAGAGAGGAGGGGAAAAACTACTGAACTTTTAATAGAGAATGTCAGGCTGCTGGATGAAGGGGAACTGAGAGCCTGGAAAACCATTGCCTTAAGAAATGTGACACGTGATGTATCGATTTTTATCCCACCAGGCGCTGACCCGGAAATACTAAAAACCGTTTTAATAGGCGTAGATGGTGTGGTTTCAGTAGATAATATTGATGTCTTTAATAAACAAAATAATACAAGTGTTACATATCGTATCGTAATATTTGGGGATAGCAATGCTGCTCTTGTCATGGGGGATGTTAAGACGCTTCTTAAGGGGATCGGCTGTACGGTCAGATAAGGTATGGTTTTGAACGGTAAGGTATTATGGTGTGGTGCGGGGTAAGGTCGATAGTAAGGTAAGTTATATTAGTTATTAAAGCACGGAAACATGAAGTGATACTATGGTGGAAAAGACAAATATCAGACCAAAACTCAACGATTTAAAAATCGGAGATGTCCTGCATGTTGGTACGGAAGATAAAGGAGAAGTGTTCAAAGTGACGAAACTGGGTGAGAACACTTATATTCTCGACCAGGGAGGAGATCTCAGGGAATATGGAAGGGCTGTGATGGCAAAGAACATCTACGGTTTTGCTGAGAAATATAAAGCGGTTTACTGGATAACGAAAGAAGAG
>CBFFLL010000029.1:0-1339 GCA_965642175.1 Candidatus Methanoperedens nitratireducens
TGTGCTAAGTCGCTGATGCTGCACTTTTAGACACCAAATCCTTGTATCGTACTTCATCCCGTTTTCTCTAAAATTCTTTTAACATTTTCTTTTAAATCGGGCAAATCCTTCGCTGCCGTATCCCATACTGCTTCTAAATCCACTCCGAAATAATGATGGATCAGCTTATCCCTCATGCCTGCAATGTCTTCCCACGGTATGTTTGAATATTTCTCTCTTAACTCAAGAGAGAGATGTTTTGTTGCTTCACCAATAATCTCAAGTTGCCGGATAACTCCGTCCTGAATAAGTTTACGTTTAATAAAAACCTCGAAATCTACCCCATTTAAGTACTCTTCTATCTGATTAATTGAATCCAATATGTGTTTAAAAAAAATTTTATCTTCCTTCATGGTAAAGGGTTTTCACCTCGGCTTTTATTTTATCCACAAGATACGGGCTAAGTGATTTTTCAGTTACAAGATCAACCTTTATTCCAAGTACCTCGGATAATTCTCTCTCAATTCTAACATGATCCAGCAGACTCTTTCTTCTTGAAAAATTCGCCAAAAAATCTATATCACTTTTTTCTTTTTGCTCTCCTCTGGAATAAGAACCAAATAAGCCCAGAAAAGATATATCATTATTCCTGCAAACCCGGATCATCGACAATTCTTTATTCCTATCAAGATGCAAAGACTTTGCCAATTGAACTGGTATTGAACTATCCTTCAAATCGGTTTTCCGTTTCTTCATACGTTAATTACCTCTTCAAGAACAGGCTTATTTTTTCGAAGCTTCATGATAATTAGATCAATTTGTTTATTCATGCCGCCAAAGCCTCATTCATTTCACTGATCACCGTATCCATTCCATTCCCAAATAGCCGGAACATCATACCACGTCCTCCATGTGCGTCAAACGGTGTGTAGTCCAGATCATCCACTTCAATATGAAAACTCGTAGCAATATGTTCTTTCATCATCCTGAGCCAGTTCATCTCCTCTTCATTGAACTTTAATGCCCCGGCTTGCTTTTCAAACACCCATTTCTGGAAATTCCTGTCCACTGTTTTATCATAGGCTGTCAGTTTTTCATCCATACCTGTTACCCTGCGGATAAGGGAAACAAGAGCGACAAGCTCACTTTTAGGACTTTTCCCGCTCACCTCTTCAAGTTGCTCGTATGCCTGCCATACATACAGCGGCGCAAGCAGTGGCTTATCCATTCTCAATTTTTCAAGAACATCTTTTACCATACTGGAAGTCAACTCTCTGAGTCTATATGGCTGATCATAAAAAATGCTAAGCGCAATTATCTCATCCTTATGCTCTTCCATATACTTAGAAAAATCACTTAC
>CBFFLL010000029.1:1349-6175 GCA_965642175.1 Candidatus Methanoperedens nitratireducens
CAGCATCTTTCCCCCATTCTGCCTTTGTAACATTATCAATATTCACCGTGTCAATGATCTGTTCATGGACTCTGCGGACATTTTCAATGTATCCATTAAGCTCTCCAGTAAAGATCAAACTTGCTGTTTTGCCCAGGCTTTCCTTTGCCATCTCATGTGCCTGTTTTTGTGTAATCTCAGGATTTTCTCTTTTCAGCACCTGCGCTTTTTCTTCGATCTTATCAGGATTATAAGCATTCAACAGGTCTTTGACCGTCTCACTTAATGTCTTCCCTTTTGCCTTTTCACCAAATGTTTCTTTTTCCTGGTCAGTAAGTTGTTTTTCCAGTCTGGCAAGGCGCCCTGCAAGTGAAGTGAACAGGTCTTCATCCCTTGCTCCCATAGTTACAGCCTCCAGCAGCTGCTTCATCGAAGTGGAACGTTTTCTCTCCAGAGGGCGGCTGTCAGTTTTAAGTGATTTTGTAACTCCTATAGCATCCACAACAACAAAATGTGTTTTGGCTGAGAGCGCCGATGGCGTAACCTTTTTTAAGTCATCATAACCGAATGTGCGGGTACCGCGACCTTTCATCTGCTCAAAATAACCTTTGCTTTTTACATCTCGCATAAACAGCAAACATTCAAGGGGCTTAACATCGATGCCTACAGAAATCATAGCTACGGTGACTGCAATTCTCGGATTATAGGCATTTCTAAACCGTGTGAGTATAGATTTCGGGTCCTCTTCAGTCTTATAGGTAATCTTATTACAGAATTCATTACCTTCATTGAATTCTTCCCTTACTATATCAATAATATCATCGGCATGGCTATCGGTTTTGGCAAAAATCAGAGTCTTTGGGACTTCAATTCTTCCCGGAAAGATCTCAGGAAGTTTATTTTTGAAGGCACGGATGATATTTCTTATCTGACTGGGATTTACAATATCTTTATCCAGATCTTTTTTTGAATAAGAAACTTCTTCATCCACTTGTTCCCACCTTTTCTTTCTGCTCAGCCTTTCGCGTTTATCCACAAACTCATTGGCTTTTATCTTTGCTCCGTGTTGTGATATTTCAGTTTCAATTATATAAACATCGTATCCAACATTTACACCATCTGCCACAGCTTCCTCGTGGGAATATTCACTCACAACATTTTCATTGAAAAAACCGAAAGTCCTTTTATCCGGTGTTGCAGTTAACCCGATAAGAAAGGCATCAAAATAATCAAGCACCTGTTTCCACAGGTTGTATATAGAACGGTGGCATTCATCAATTACAATAAAATCAAACTGTTCTATTGGTATCTTCTCATCATAAACCACAGGCATCGGTTCCTTTTTTTCCCATTCTTTCTCATTCAGATTTGTCTCCTCTGCCTCTTCATCAAGCTCTTCGCCTTTTAAAATAGAATAAAGCCTCTGGATAGTGCTTATGCATACCTGGCTGTCAGATGAAATATAGTTTGAATGCAACCGTTGAACATTATACAGTTCAGTAAATTTACGGTTATCGTCTGATGGTTGATATGCCAAAAATTCCTGTTCTGCCTGCTCTCCAAGGTTTACGGTGTCAACCAGGAATAATATCCGTTTTGCACCGGCAAATTTCAGTAAACGGTAAATAGATGTAATCGCTGTGTAGGTTTTCCCGGAACCTGTAGCCATCTGGATCAATGATAGCGGCTTGTTTTCCTTGAATGATTTTTCTAGATTTCTTATTGCTTTTATCTGGCAATCTCTTAAACCGGATTCTGGAAGTTCGGGAATGTCCAGCAGTCGTGCCCTTAAAGATTTACTATCCTTCAACCATGCTTTGAATGTTTCAGGCCTGTGAAACGTAAATACAGGTCTTGAACGCGGTTTTGGATCTCTGTAATCAGTAAATCTGGTTATAGTTCCTGTACTTTCGTAAACAAACGGGAGCGGGTCGTTATCAAGGTATTTGAGTTTGCTTGTTGCATAATTTTCCGCTTGAGGTTCATGAGATATGAGTTTTAATCCCTCTTCTTCTTTTTTTGCCTCTATTAATCCTACGGGTCTTCTTTCTACAAATAATACATAATCAGTAGGACCAACATCAGTCTGATATCCACGGATAGCAATACCAATACTTTCATTCCAGTCAATTTTATCCTTATCCTGTACAGCCCATCCTGCAGCATGGAGCTGTTTATCAATATTGTCTCTTGCTGCCTGTTCAGGAAATTGGTTTATCGATACATCCATATTATATACTTATTAATTTTTCTCATAGTATATAAAGTATAATTTCTTTAATTTGGGCAAATTTCTGGTTTTGATAAAGTCAGGTTTTAAGGCACTATGAAAAGGTTTGACTATGACTTCAATAATACCTCATCCATGCTCCCACTCCTGAATCCCATTATGTCAAGAGTCACATAAGAAAAATCCAGTTTCTTAAACTCCGAGGCGATAACGCTGCGCATTTCCATTAACTTTTGCATCTCATCAGGCATTATCTCAATGCGTGCGATACCGCCGTGGTCTCGCACGCGCACCACTTCAAACCCCATCTTTCGAAGATACGCTTCGGCTTCACCAACCCGTTTTAGCGCCTCACGGGTTATTGCCTGACCATAAGGGAAACGCGAGGAAAGGCACGCCATTGATGGTTTATCAGCGACCGAGAGTTTGAGCTTGCGAGCCATCTCGCGTATCTCTTCTTTCGTCACGCCAAACTCGATGTAAGGATTGTATATTCCTTCCTCAGTAACAGCCCTATGACCGGGTCTGTGCGCTTTCAGGTCAGAGTAATTCGTTCCCTCGATAATGGTATTTATACCGCGTTGTTCAGCTATTTTTTTTAACTCCCTTATCAATCCCTTCTTGCAGTAGTAGCACCTGTCAACCGGGTTCTTTGCGAACTCAGGCTCCTGGAGTTCATCATAAAAAATTACAATATGCTTAATCCCGATCTCCTTCGCAACTTCTTTTGCGCCATCAAGCTCCCCAGGCGCCAGAGTCGGAGCATCCGCGGTCACAGCGAGCGCCCTCTCCCCCAGCGCCCTGTAAGCGAGCGCAGCAAGCACAGAGCTGTCCACGCCGCCTGAGAATGCGATGAGGGCGCTGCCTTTTTTTTTCAGGGCTTCACTGATGGAAATCATCTTATCTTCAATGGACACAAGACGATAAGAGGATTCAAAAGGATGTAATGGTTTCTGTGAGTTAGCGAAATTAAAAAAATATGGGAGGAGTCTTTCCTCCTCCTTTTCTCCATCAGGGGTGGTATATATTCCCGAAGTCTTTCCTGAACTTCGTTACATAATACGGGACAGATATCCTATAAATCCCCGGGGTTGTTGGTATCCAACCATTGGGTATTTTCTCAGAAATCACATATGTACCGAATGGGACATCCCTGAACTCGTAATATCCTCTGGCATCAGTGACATCTATTCTATTAATCACGGTACTTGTAACACAGCTATCTTTGCCACTTAACCTTATAGTCCAGTTGTCAAGTCCTGGTTCACTTTTTTCCCACAGACCATTGACATTGATGTCTTTGAATTTATATCCCATTACCAGAGATTTATTGCAGGGAGGTGGTGTATATGGGGAAATCCCGATCACAGGGTAGAACCTCAACGTATCGCTGTCAACTACCTTGAACGTCACATCCAAGAAGATAACCTAGGTCATCTCCAACGACATGGCGCGCAGGATAATCGAAATCCTTGCTGATGCGCCACTTTCTGCTTCCGATATCGCGGAGCGCCTTTCGACGCCTCTCACGACCATTGTCTATAACCTTGAGAACCTGGAAAGCGTGGGGCTCATCAGGGTTGATAAGATAAAATACAGCGAGAAGGACAGGGAAGTAAGGATATATGCGCCCGTCCGAAAGCTCATCGTTATCATGCCTGAAAAGACAGACAGGAAGTCTATTGCGGATATCCTCAGGAAATATGTAGGCGTTGTGCTTGCTGCAGTTATGATTCTCATTATTACACAGCTGACAATCTCGCCATCCGCTATGGCATTAATGGCAGAAATGAGCATCGAAGACCTTACCGGACAGGTATATTAAGGGCAGCGCGGGTGAAACGCTGACAATAATTACTGAGGGCGGAGAGGCCGGTGAGTATGGTGTGATGGTGGAAGATATGCCCGAATTCTTAAGAAACAAGAGTGTGCTGGTTTTTTTGAAGAGAGCTGGCAATAATTATTCGGTTGCAGGCTTGTTCCAGGGTAAATATGACATAGAGTATGGGGAAGTAAAAGAGAGAAACGGAAAAAGAACCAGTATTGATAAATTCATCAGCAGGATAGAAGCCGCAAAACCGGCGCCGACAAAATCCCCTGAGACGCCGGGGTTTGGATTAATGACCGGGTTCCTTGGATTGCTGGTAGGACAGTATATACTGAAAAGATTAACATGATATCCATGTAAATAATATTAAACACATGTTAAAGTTCACGATCCGCTCTCTCCCAGAGCTTTCAAACCCCCAGGTATCGGATCATGATTATCCGACACGCAGGCAGATATACGCTGGCAAAGAAGGTCAGGATAACTTCAGTCCCACATAGAGGCGATGCATATAACCACGGTGTAGACCGTTTTTGTGAGTCGTTAGCTCCAATGAACGTGCACTAGCCTTTCATAAAGTGCAAACATTTCAAAGTTGAGCGCATCGCATTTGATAGCAATATGTCTGGCACGGTTTTTGGTTCACATTCCTCAAATTATCAAGATTTTCAAAATTTCTCTTAAATCCCATTTTGCTATCCACACCGCATACAGTAACCCTACCCAAAACGTTTGCTCAGTCATATGAAGCCTGATGAGTGATCCGTGCCTTCTCATTACAGCTATCCA
>CBFFLL010000029.1:6185-19532 GCA_965642175.1 Candidatus Methanoperedens nitratireducens
AACTTCCGACAAGTCCAGCTACAAAGGTCCATGGTGTAACTTCATTTACGTACACACCAATAATTCCGTACATTGCTTCACTGATGTCCCCATTTACACTAAAACCATACCAGCCATTTTGCATATTCAACCCTTTCCCGACAATAATATGACTCAACTCATGAACGAACACAATACCTGGCCAGACCCATATCAAGCCCCCGTAGGCCTCTTTTATTTCTTTCCAGGTTATTTGATGTGTTTGTTTGACTTTCGTCATGATTACCCTCTAACTCTTCAAACTTGAATTTTTATTGCATAAGACTGACAACGATATTTCTGTTTTTCTACTGGTTTCATAAGTTCATTTTCAAGGTCGCTATTTTCCTTACTTGCCATACCCCAACCGACACTGCCCCGAGAAGTATACCGTTTACGATGTATCCGCCGTTTGAAGTATAGATTCCAAAGTAAAGATTGAGTATACTGCCTATAAGGAAGAACACAAAACAGAATTTCAAAAATTGCTGGTTATCATATGTCAGAGAAAAGGGTGTTTTAAAATAGTTTCGTTGCTGCAGAGTTCTTTTGGAGGAAATCATTATGTCAAGAAATAATCCTGCAAGAGGAGCCATGAATAATAAAACGACTGCGATCTGCAGAGGATTTAGATCCTGGAAATACAAAGAATTACCTGCATATACCACAGAAAAATTAGATATTGTGACGAAAATGCTGCTGATTATTGTACCGATATAAATCCCATAAAACATATTGACGTTTTTCCATCCAAATTTTTTTTTATGCCCGATCACAAAATATGTAATGAACAGAGCAACGATTGCCAAACACAATTTAACTACTACAAATCCGAATACACCCGCACTGTTAATGATCTCTCTGATAAAAAAATTTCCTTCGTATCCATTACCAGCCGTTTCAATGCATAGAATTGTACTAAAAACATCAAACAATTGAGTCATGATAGCTGCAAAAAACAGGACTAAATTAGTCTGATATTTATGCTCGCCAACAAATTTAGAATCATCACTGTTTTTTAATGTTTGTATTTTATTATTACCATTCAATTCCATTGATGAAACCACTTCTTTTTCCAGGGCTTAAATTGACATACAACCCCTTGCTATATATATTTATTGTTTCTAAAAAATAATAATAAGTATTATTATAGTGATCATGTAAATGTTAGCCCCTTCAAAAGCAATGGCATTATGCTAACTGCGCCTGTCCTGGCTCTGCGCATGTCGCACGCACCGGTCTGCAAGAAGGGAGGCGGTAGGGCACGAGATGGGGGCGGCGCAATCCTGGGGCATGTAAAATAATTGCAAAAATGAATTTGTAAAGGCGATGAAAAATCATAGCATAACTGCATCTTTTCATTATAAAATCCGTTCTTTCTTGCGCATTTCCATCAGTCCGAAGGGATTTAGAGTATATCTCTGCGATCACAATGGGGGACGTGTATAATTGTGAGTTATCCTCTACAAATCTCTTGACTTTTTCACCTTTATGCGTCCCCATGAAATATTCCATCCATGCGAGTGAATCCAGAAGCATTATAATCTGTCCTCATGGTCCCTGAGGTCGGATAGGTCTGTCTTTTGCATTGTTCCGAAGAGGCTTTTCTTCTCTTTGAAAAGCATTTTAATTAATATTTCATTTATTTTCTCTGAAATATTCTTGACTCCGGCTTCTTTTTTCAAAGTCTGGTAAACGTCTTCTCTTAATTTTATTGTGGTCCGGACATATTCTGTCATCATCAACACCTACATATATGATATCATCTACATCAACATAAAATTGTCGGTCGTGATATGTTCTCCGCACCTGTCCTGGCTCCGCGCATGCCGCACGCACCGGGTCTGCGCGCGGGGGGGGCGGCTGGCTCTTGGCGCATATGGATTAAAGGATACAAGAAATTTGGCTTTTCCATATATATTTCAAATGAATGAATTCCATTAGATTTATTTCAACCATTTCATAAAATCAGGGTTATTTTGTTTAAACTCTTCCAATGAATTATGTACTTCTTTTTCATAAAGTACTTTATCAAATACTGAAAATCCCAATTTTATAGCTAGTGGATACTTTTTAGATATTTCTGGAGCAATTTCCCATTGGGTTTCCTTTAATTTCTTACTACCCTTTAAATAATAACGCCAAAAAGCTAAATCAATAACCATGGAGTCAAACCAATCTACTGCACTATTGTATCCCGCAATCCAGTCAGCTTTAGTGTAATTCAGGATTTCTTCAGCATTTTCTTCATTAATGTGCTATTTGAAGATTAATCTTTAACTATAATAAACGTCTGCTTAAATCTACATAATACCATATTGAAGGATAACGGATCTATTCCCGAGAAAATTTTCCATACATTCCCCAAATACCACCCCCACCCCCATAATTAATATCCCTCACTCCCCATTCAGTACCTCAAGAATGCTCCACGTCATCATCCACCCCCAGAAATCAAAGCTCCTCGTCCTCCCCATCAAAGACAACTCCAAGGAGCCATCCTTCCAGGGCACCCTGATACTGAAGCACACTCCCAAAGGCGCGCGCGCTGGCAAATTCAGGATACGTCAGGGCGATAAAGAAGACTTCAGGGCGCCAGAAGAACTCATAGAACTGCTGCGCCTTGCTGATAAGATACTTATCGCAGAAGGGAACGAGAAGTCAGAGGCTGGATTCAAGGAACTCCTTTCAGCGTACCAGCTAGATTACGGATACACGAACCCGTGCCGCCTGTGCCTTGCAGCGGGAAGGGTTACCCAGATATGCGGCAATTCTATCCGCTTCCATAATGAGCAGATATGCGAGGAATGTGCAACAAAGGAACTGATACGGGAAGCCAGATCGCTCAAGATCGGAAAACACGGTCAGGAACGCCTTGTGAAGATATTGCTTGCAACAGGGAACCTTGATAAAGTGCTTGCCATGCTCAGTCCCGATAAACTTGATTCCGGGCTTACAAGATACGATACCATAGAAGCAAGCAAGGTCGAAAGCCATATCAGGGTAAAAGACCTGCCCCTTCATCCTGAACTAAAAAAGATACTTCTCACCCGGCTCGATGAACTCCTGCCTGTCCAGGCGCTCTCTGTGAAGGCGGGACTGCTTGATGGCAAGAACCAGCTCATAGTCTCTGCTACAGCTACGGGAAAAACGCTTGTCGGGGAGCTTGCAGGCATCCAGAACATCATTGGTGGCAGGGGAAAGATGCTCTATCTTGTCCCTCTTGTGGCGCTGGCGAACCAGAAATACGGGGACTTTACAAAGCGGTATTCATCCATTGGTGCCACGTCGCTGCGCGTGGGAACAAGCCGCATCAGAAAAGACTCAAGGGGCATTCGCACAACGCTTTCTTCAGACATTATCGTTGGCACGTACGAAGGATTGGACTTTGTTATCAGGTCTGGTAACAAAAGTGCGCTCGGGAATGTGGGGACGGTGGTAATAGACGAAGTGCACATGCTTGAGGACAAAGAGCGCGGGCACAGGCTGGACGGGCTCATCGCGCGCCTGAAGTTCATAGCACCCGGCGCGCAGTTCATTTACCTTTCAGCCACAGTGGGAAAACCGCAGTGGCTTGCCGATAAACTGGGCGCCGCGCTCATCGAGTTCGAGGAGAGACCCGTACCCATTGACCGCCATCTTATATTCGCGCCAGAATACGAAAAGAAGCGGCTGATAGAAAAGCTTGCGCGCCAGGAATATGAAAAACAGTCCTCCAAAGGCTTCAGGGGGCAGACCATCGTGTTCACCAACTCGCGCCGCAACTGCGAGATGCTGGCGCAGGGGCTTATGATCAAAGCCATGCCCTACCATGCAGGACTTTCGTATCACGAGAGAAAGAAGGTGGAAGATAAATTCGGAAAGGGGGAACTACCTGTTGTTGTGACGACTGCGGCGCTTGCGGCAGGCGTGGACTTCCCTGCATCGCAGGTGATATTCGAATCCCTTGCCATGGGCATCGAGTGGCTCACTGTGCGCGAGTTCCAGCAGATGCTGGGGCGCGCGGGGAGACCTGATTACCATGACCTTGGGGTCGTTGTGCTGCTTGCTGACCCTGAGAAGAGGTTCGGGAAAGGGGATACCGAGGACGAGATCGCTTTTCGGCTGTTGAGAGGCACGTTGGAGCACTTCGGAGTGGACTACGGGGATGATGAACTCCTTGAAGAGACGCTTTCCAACATCATTGTCGCCCGCACGCTTGATGAAATAAAGATGTTGAACGAACTGCTGCTCGGAGAGGGTGACACCGGGCACCTGCTCGGTAAACTCAGGGAATATGGATTCGTTGAAAAAACGAATGCCGGTTACTTACCCACACCTCTCGGGCGCATAGTGGCATCGCATTTCTTGAGCGTTGAGCAGACATTTCTCATAAAAAGCGAGGTGCTGGATGGACGCGACCCGCTGGACATTGTGACAGAGCTTGGGACGCTTGATGCTGTGTTTTTCAGGTATGCTTCGCAGCTGTCTGCTTCACTTGGGACAGACCTTCCAACGCGGGTTTTTGGCGCAGGTCTTGATATCGTATTCTCAGCCGATGGGCTGTCAAAGCTCAAGGAGAACGTGAAAAGGACAATGATTGACTTTGCGCGCGAGTTCATGGCATGCAGGTGTAAGGACGCGCCATATTGCGGATGCGCAGAGAAGAAGTTCTCGGCGTGTGTCATTGAGCTATGCGCAGATGGTTTGTCGCCAGATCAGATCATTGCAGAACTTACACGGCAGTACGGAGTCTATGCTTACGGCGGGGACCTGCTCAACTATCTTGACCAGGCTGCAAGGGCGCTTGAAGCTGTGGAGATGATCGCGGGGATATTCGGGAAAAAGGAATTGTGCAGCAAGGCACGTGGGCTCAGGGAGAAGATGGAAGGGTGAATAGTATTTATTTCAGTAAAAACAATAGTAACATGAATGTCTCTCATAAGTAAGATCTCAGGTTTTCTCAAGAAAATAAAACCGGAAAGCGGACAGAAGGAAAATAACCTCGACGCACGGGAATACACAGGTAAATTCGTAAAGCAAAACGGCGCAGACATCGGGGAGAGCGTTGCATTAGACAACAATAGGGTCGTTGTTAAAAGCAAAGAGTACTACATGTCCATCCCTCTTGAAAAGATCACAGCGAACACTGATTTCATCAATGTGGGAGATTTTGACAGGGATGAATCACTCAAATCTGGAAAAGAATGGTCTGAAAAAAGGGACACACTGAAGTTCGACCAGAACGGCATGATGATACTTGAACAGAAGACTCAGTAGAATCTTTTTTATGGCAGAATATAAACAGTGCATTGTGGTGCGTGATGACCTTAAGCTTTCAAAAGGCAAGCTTGCAGTCCAGGTAGCGCATGCCGCTGTATCAGCTTCTGAATTCGCTGACAGGGACGATTATGAAGCCTGGAAAGAAGGGGGACAAAAGAAAGTGGTGCTCAGGGTACCCGCTTTGCAGGACCTGTTTGAACTAAAAGAATCCGCAAGAAAACACGGCCTGTCAACAGCCCTTATCCAGGATGCAGGGCTTACCGAAGTCCCGCCTGGCACGGTAACAGTGCTTGGGATAGGACCTGCCGAAGTGGGTGAACTGGACAGGATAACCGGGCATCTGAAGCTGCTTTGAAGGTTCTCACCCCTTCATCTTTTTTCTTCTCTCGCTCCTGTATTCATCCACCAGCGACGCAAGCCACTCCTCCTTCTCAGCCTTCCTTCGTACTTCCGCCTTTATATTCCACTTGTCGATAGCGTTCCTGATATCCTCAGGATCAATAACTGCGATCTCCTCTGCAGGATCGAATTTTATCTTCACTTCCTTTGCAGCAAGCACAGGCACGTTCAACCTGAACAGTTCCTCCTCTGCCGCATGGGACATATCGTTGCAAATGATCACTGCACCAACACCCATATCTGCCAACATTTTAGCTGTCATCGCACCTCCCCCGCTTGCATCCTTGAGCAGAATAATATCATCTTTTTTTATCCCGAACTGCTCGCGCGTCTTCTGGATGCTGTCCTTTGTGAATGCCTGGATGATCTTTACAGGCAAAAGCCTCCCGCTCATCTCAAGCCTGCGCACGTTTTTCAGGTTATGTATCCTGTCATTCAGGGATGCTATCCGCTTACCGCTTTCGGAAACCCTGCTTCGCAGCGACGCTATCTCCTTATCGCGTATCCTCAATTCCTTTTCTCTTTTAAGTTCCTTATAGACCCTGTCACGCTGCCTGCTGATGATCTTCTCAAGCTCAACGATCCTGTTATCCTTCAAATCAAGTTCTTTTTTAAGTTCTTCCTGGTATCCCTTCATCTCCCTGAAACTTTCCTCATATCTGTGGAGTGATTCCCTATGATGAAGCGCTACTTCGCCAGTTCTCTCCTTCGCAGTCTCGGTCACAGGTTCTTTTTCCTCTTTCCTTGTGAGAGAAGATATCACTGTATCAACGGATCTTCCTCTCAAAACCTGAGCTATCGCCTCGTCTGCATCCACTCCTGGAGGCATTTTTCGTTTTATCTGTTCAAATTTGTTCCTGTTCTTTCGATAAACCGATACTGCAGCCGCGATGGCATCCCGTTCATGAGCGTTTGAATACTCGTAGTTTTTCGCAAATTCTATCTTATCCTCTGTGGCGATCATATTCTGTGGCGTTCCAAGCACGGCATTGAATGCCCTTCTAATCTTTTCAACCGCGTTCGGTGTCGGGAACACATCGCTTGCAATGATAAGAGGTCTTCCTTCTTCTGCAATCATCTCTATGACCTCAGGGATGCTAATCGTCCTTGAACTGTGCAGTTTCCGCAGTTCCCCGTCAAGTGTGAGAACAGCAAAAGCCGTAGTAGTGCCAGGGTCTATACCCACGATGATATAATCCCTTTTCCTTGTCGTTATCGGATTAAAGAGAAGCGCATCCCGTTCAATGCTGCGTGTTGTCACCTGCACGTCCCCGTACCTTCCAGAACTCACGTGGATAGCGCTTCTTGGCGCGTTAACAAGGAACTCAGCCTTTGAGTACCCGCCAAACCTTTCAGCCACGTTCGCCGTATATGTAAACCCCCGAAGCTTTGCCTGTTCATTCAGGTAATCCTCTATCTCGCGAGCTCTCTGCCTTACAAACCCATGGATCTTGCGCCTGTACCTGTTCTGACTCCATCCGCCCCTGCCTGGAGAGCGCCCCCTGCTGACTTTGATAATAGTCTTATCCTCAAAAGCAGAAACCTCATGACCCGTACCCATTTCAACAAGCCTTGCGCACGCAAGGGCTTCTGCGCCCGGGTCGAACCTGTCGAATGTGATCCCGTGTTCTTTTGCAAGTTTTACCAGAGGTTCAGGATGTTCTCCGCCTGTGACCTGAACGAGTCTTGTTTCATGCGGCAGTTCCTGGAGCAAAGAGACAAGAGCCTTCCTGTCATGCGCAAGTTCATGGATATTATCAATCCCGATGAACCCAGGCCTTTCTTTCCATGCCATCCTCAGGACTTTGTGGAGACTGACCATATTGTGATGTTCAGCCTGGCCTCCCCTCAGTACGACCACAGCGTAAGCCGGTTTTTCTTTAGCCCTGGGCGAACCTCTTGCTATATCCACTCCGAAGATCACTTTGTCTGGCATAATTCCATTATACTGTTCATCACCTCAGTGATATCTCTTTTGACCCGGTATTTTTTCTTAAAGAACGTAAGAATATTGTCAACATCCCGGTGAAGCAGTTCCTTCGCATTTGGGTGGGAGAAAGTAACATACTGCGGCCAGTCGAATATTTCGCATCCCTGCGGATTAACAAATATATTGAACTCGCTCAGGTCGCAGTGGATGAGCCCGAGTTGCGCTGCCTTTTTCACCTGTGCCAGTATCTCATCGAGATACCATTCTGGTTCGTCCACCTGTGTGTGTGCAAGCGCCTTTCCTTTAAGGACAGACATGACGATCGCATTCCTGTTATGGTCGATAGGCTCAGGAACTGAGACATTCGGATACAGGAGTTTTAGGGCATCGTACTCTCTTTTTGCAGCAAGGCGCGAAGCATACAGCCAGGAAAGATGTTTTCTGTCTTCGAGATGTTCTCTTTTTATCCTGACCTTCTTAAAACTCATCTGACCTTCGGTATGGAACTTTATGATAACTTCCCTGTTCGTCAGGCCGCCCACTGCGGAGTAAACCCTTGACTCTTTTCCCACCCCGACAAAATCCCCTATTGCATTGACAGAACCGCGCTCTACGAACGCTTTTAGCGCAAGTATGTAGTAAGCTTCAAAGTATATCTTATATCCTTCATACGCTGCGATATTTCTTTGAATGAGCTTTTTCTTTGCAAGGGTGAATAATATGTGTCCGGTCTCTTTGATATTGTATTTTGTAAAACCGGATATCTCATCTATCGGCACCCATTCGTAGAACTTCATATTGTTCTCTATGGCGATAAGAACCCGAAATTCCTTGCTCGTGGTGTTAAGAAATGTATCCGGAATATTTTCCAGCATTAAATTACTGTATATGATGATTGAGTATAAAAAGTATTAATAAAAAAATAAAAGCAGAAGGTAAATTACCTTCTTCCTCTGCCGCCTTTCTTGTCGCCGCCGCGTGAATCCCTGCGTCCGCCTCCGCCGCCACTGCCGCCGCTGCCGCCACTGCTGCCACTGCCGCGCCTGAAGCTGAAACTGCGGTCGCCGCCTCCGCCGCCGTACATGCTGCCGTATCCGCCGCTGCTACCGCCGCTGCGTCCGCCACCGCCGCCGTATGCGGGGCGCCGTGGTCTTTCTGGCTGGTCCACGTGTCTGTCTGAAACATTATTTTCAGTGTTCACTTCAGTAAGCGCCTCTTCTGAAAGAAGCATCTTTCCATATTTTCCGATGTTCAATCTCATCGAATTCCTGACGATAGAAATATAGCCATTCTGGATGGACAAGGTGTCCCCAACAGCGATCTTTCCGATCTGGTCATCCCATAAGGATAGCAGGATACTTCCCGAGGCATCTGCGACTTTTACTTCGCAGACCTGTTTATCTCCGAACCTTGAAGGTATGTCCTTTGTCTCGCCTATTTCGATGACTTTGATAGTTGCATTAACATTTTTTGAGTTTTCTGTCAAATCATTTATATTAAAATTTGTAGCTGTTGGGGTTTCGTCCATGATTATTCCTTTGTTTGATTTTTAACTTTCCTAGACCATTTCGCAGATGGGATTTCACCTGTTCTTTGAGTTAGAAGAAGTAAATACCATTATGTCAGTGTATTTAATATACTTTCCGTTCTCAAAATTCAAATTCCATCCCATCATGTCCAAGCGGCCATTCCTTAACAGCTTCATCGTGAGGAGGGAAATTATGGCTCAGGTGAGTGAGCACGGTTTTTTTTGCATTCAAAAGCGATGCCAGTTCCATCGCTTCCTGGGAGTTCATGTGTTTGCTAATTTTTCCCCTTGGCGGGATTATGGCATCCGCGATGAGCAGATCGGATCCCATCATCAATTCAATGGTCTTTTTCGGGATGTGCCGCGTTGTATCGCCGGTGATCACGACCTTGCTTTTTCCATCCCTGATGATAACACCTGCTGTTTCTTCAAGGGGCGGATGGTTGACTTCCACAAGCATAATCTCAAGACCTATCAACTCGAATGGTTTGTAGAACTCCACATCATGCCTTACCGGCTTCATAAAATACAGATAGTTCAGGATATAATCAAGCGTACTTTTCACCCCATACACATTCACACCGCTCTGTATCCGGTGAAAATCCCCGAACCCGGCATAATGGTCATAATGCGAGTGCGTCCATATCACCCCATCAATATGGTTTATGCCTTTTTTCAGGAACTGCCACCTGAGATCAGGACTTGAATCTATGAGGGCTTTACCCTTCGAGGACTCAACCAGCACTGAAAACCGAAGCCTTCTGCTTTTACCGCCTGCAAGTGCGTCCATGCAGGCAGGACAGGAACACCCGATCTTCGGTGTTCCCACTGCATCCCCTGTACCCAGCAGGGTTACTTTCATCCTGTTTCGTCCTTAGTCTTTAGCGGAATCCTCTTATTGAACTCATCTATCCCGCGCAGTAAATCCTGCTGTGTGAGCGCCATTCTCTCTGTAATAAGGGCATTAAGTACGGCCTCTCTCGCTATCAGGCGCAGGTCAGAGCCTGAGTATCCCTCTGACTTGCGGGCAATCTCTTCGGTATCAAAAGTACCTTCGATCTCCCGCAGCACTATATCAAGTATTTTTTTCCGTATATCCTTATCAGGAAGCTTGAAATCCATTATTTCATCAAACCGCCTCCATGCTGCGTTGTCAAGTATGTCAGGGTTGTTTGTGGCGCCAATAAGAAGAACGCCGTGCTCGATCAGGCTTATCTCATCTATTGCTTTGAGCAGGGTATTCACAGCCCTTTTCAGCGCAGCATGCTCATCTGTCGCCCTGGCTTTTGCCACGAAATCGAACTCATCAATAAAAAGTATGCAGGGGCTTAAGCGTTTTGCAAGTTCAAACACCCTGTCTATGTTCTTGGCTGTTTCGCCAAGGTACTGGTCTGCAATTTGTGAGAGTTTTACTTCAACTATGGGAATGCCCAGTTTCCCGGAAAGCGCGCGTGCGACCGAGGTCTTTCCAGTTCCAGGCGGGCCGACGAAAAGGAGCTTTCCTATCTCCACAAGACCTATCCGCTTCAGGTAATCGCGATACTGGATAGCCTTTACGACCTTCTCTATCTCGCTTTCCTGTTCTTTTGTGAGGACAAGGTCTTTCATGGTATGCTTTACATCCTCAGGAGACACGATATGGGCAAGTCTTAGCATCTCCTCAGAACCCTTCTCAGTTTCTATGGCCTTTACAAGCGAGTTGATCCATTCACGGCCGCTCTCCTTTGGCATGTTTAATGCCTTTGCTTTCTCGTAGCTTACCGGAAGTGAGTCATAGTTCTCAAAAAATGATGCCAGCGCAGGGTTGCTGTTGATACTTTCAACTGCGCCCGATTGTTTGACGAACCATTTCGCTCCGAGGTCGAATACGGTTAGTTTTATCTGGGAGCCAAATTCTTCGTACTCAAGGAAAGGCAGTGTCTTTGTGGTTGTTTTTACATCCTCAAGACCGTAGATGGATATTATATCCCCTTCAGTTACATAAACGGGACGCTTCACCGTTTTTTCCTTTTCATCCCAGTAATGTTTTCGTATTTTCTGCGGCAGGTCGTCTACACTGAGTTTATCAGACTGGTTGTACAGGTAGGCGGTCAGCACGAGTTCTGTGATCAGTAGTTTTGAATCAGTCATATTGAACTTCATCATTAGGTTATCAAATATGATATAGTTTACTCTAAAGGTTTTTCAAAAACTTTATTGCTGGATATATACATCTGAATAGAAGGAGTATATGAACAGGCTTAAAGAAATATTAGAAAAAAGAGGACGTATCAAGAGAATTCTTGCTGGATCAAGGCTATTTGTTACCGCTTGTCTAATTTCCTGCTCTTTTGTTAGAATTCTTTTTGATGTTATCATTTTTAAGATTTCATCAATATTACTTCAACACTTCCTTCTAAAACCGTGTATATTGGAATCCAATATACACCGGTCGATTCAATGGCTACAGCTTCACAATTGTTGCTTATGACCCATTCCTTAAACCTCACGATTTCATCGAGAGTCATTCCAAATCTTCCACTGATCTTGGTTTCATCTCTGGAGAGGATTGTGGCCATAATAAACTTTTTGTGAATATCTGCACCACAAAATATATTTTTTTGTGTCTCCATATCTTATTTCGCTCCTGATATGGGCAGATATTGAATCCTCGTAGGGAACAATTTTCCATACGCGTTCAAAGACGCACTCATGCATACGAGAAATGATGGTTAGTTTTCACTGAAAATGCGAGCGATCAGCTAACTCTTATACTTCGATACTATGGAGTTGAGAGAACTTTTGAGACTGTAATGAATGTTTATCAGAGTCAAGCACTTGATCCTCATGTCAATAGAGAGCGATTTAGGGATGAATGGTGGTCTTAAACGATGACCAATGAATGCCATTTCCCTGCATTTTTTTCTTTTAGAAAAAAGGGTGCGTGGGTTCAATCGGGCGCCGGGGTATTTATGGCATGGATTCTATAATATTGGTGGGGGCTATTTTTCAGCGAGCTTTTCGAGGATTTTCTCAAGGCGCTGGTTGTGTTCCTTAATCCATGTAGTATGTTCTTTCATCCACAGGTTGTGCTCTTTTTGTTCTGATATGAATGAATCGAATTTCGTATTAAGCGTGTCAATCCCGTTCTTAATATCCGGAAGTGCTTTCGTATCTTCATTGATGTTTAACAATACGTCTATACCAATATCCAATTTTCTGCTGATATCTGAAAGTTCATCTGTATAAAGTCTCAGGTGAATAAAAGCTGATGAGACGTGGATTGAATACCAAATAAATAAATCATCGTATATCGTGATAAGTCCTATAATGTGGTTGAAAGAGCTCATCTGGATTGAGAGATACAAATCAAAAATAGAAACAAAACATAATGCTACAAGTGACGAAGTCGAAGAAGCATTAAACTCAAAAGCACTATTTCGTCGGGCAAATAAAGGCAAGGTTAAGGGAGAAGATGTATATGTTGCATATGGGAGGACCCAGGCAGGGCGGTATCTTTTTATAGTATTCATATATAAATCATCCATGACAGGACTTATCATATCTGCAAGGAATATGACAATAAATGAACGGAAGTATTACAATGCAAGGAAGATCTAAGAAAATCCCTGAAGTATTTAAAACATACGAAGAAGCGGCTGAGTTCTGGGATACTCATGATAGTACAGACTACTTCGATGAACTTGAAGAAATTGACATGAAAGTGAACATTCAAAAGCATCATTATTTGATCGAAGTTGAAATGAATACTGCGGAACTGCTGAAGGAAAGTGCTCGGAAAAAGGGAATAACAGTAAACCTTCTGGCAAATGAACTGCTCCAAAAACAACTTGCTGAAGCCGAATAATTATTTAGCATGAGCCAATGAGCAATAGTCTCTGCTTATTTTCCAATCCCCAAATTTCCACGTTTCCCCACCCATCCCCTTATTTTCTCGGCACCCCCTCGAACCCCACGCCGTCCATCACCTCGTTCTCCATACGATGTGAACCAGGATGGTCTGGTGAATCAAACCGACCTGGATATCGTATGGAACAGCATAAAAACCGGCATATATTGTGAGCGCTGTGATATCAATAACAATACAGAGGTCGAGGTTTTTGACTGGGTCATGGTATCGGGAAATTCTGTGTTATGATCTTAATATGCCAGTTTCCTGCATTTTTTTCTTTTAGAAAAAAGGGTGCGTGGGTTCAATCGGGCGCCGGGG
>CBFFLL010000030.1:0-3912 GCA_965642175.1 Candidatus Methanoperedens nitratireducens
CAAAAATTCTAAAATCAAATTATCAAAGTGTCGGTATCAGGTTTGCTGCTACTTTAATTGATGTAATAATTATATTCATCGGGATGATGATATTAAGCGCAATATATAGTTTTGTAGAGATGAAACCAATTGAAGAGATGAGTATGCTTACACAGTCATCCGTTTATATCTTTTTTCCTTTAGCATATTATACTATTTTGGAGGGAGTGAAAGGAGCAACAATAGGAAAAAAATTATGTGGAATTCATGTAGAAAAAGTGGATGGAACACCTTGTGATATTCCATCCGCAATTGTTCGCAACTTATTAAGATTTATCGATGGCTTTTTTGGATATTTAGTGGGTGCGATAATTATTTGGAGTTCAGATAAAAAACAGCGTTTGGGAGATATAGTTGCGAAGACAGTTGTTGTTATGAATAAGACAAACATCGGGAGTCAAGAGGAGGTAGATGCTAAGTTTGTTGATAGGCCGGTTAATGTTGCAGATGAATCTATAAAACATGAGGATAAGACAAGCAATAAAAAAGATGAAGAAAGCATGTTTGAAGTTCTTGAACTTTTAGAGATAATTAAAAAAAAGGGTAGTTTGAGTGATAAAGAGAAAATACAAGCACTTAAGAAAAGTTGTTTCAATTTCTTGGAGAGATTAGATCTTAATCCTTCCAATGGCGTTGCTCATTTTGGTTTAGGAACAATAGCTATGATGCTTAATGATTGGGATGATGCCATTAAAGAACTTGAATTGGCATTACAAGATGATTCGAATGAATGGTATCGCGCATATAATGAAAAAGCACATGAATTGTTAAACGATGCACGACAAGAAAAAAGACAGTCCTCGGTAAAGCAGGCTATAGATTCCCAGATAAAATTCAGAATGTTCAAAATGGCGTATGACAAGGAAAAGAAAGAAAAAGTATCACCCGAAAAGATCAGTGAGAAGTCATTCAGCGAGAGGGACAATGTGGGAACCAGACAGGATACAATGGATCATGCTGTAGCCTATTGGTTTGCAAGAAACGCCGGGCAAAAGTTCGAACCTTATGTCCTCTACGAATTTGACGTGGGGTCTGATGCAAAGGAAGCTTTGCTGGAGTTGGATTGTATTCATATGGCTGAAGACACAGGTAAGGTGATTTGCACAGAAACACTTACCTTTGGTTATTATCAACGAGATGATGGGAAGTGGGAAGCTATAGTTTGCGGAGAGGATATGACTCACGAATTATGGGCTTCAGCTAAAGATAGTTTTGCCAGACATGGTGGTCAGCGCAGGAACGATCAAGAACCAAAAAAACAAAGTCCTGTTGCCTCGGAGACTAAGAAGGCAGAACCAGATAAGGTTACCTTTGTACGAGAAGACCATAAACAGGTGATGGAAGAAGACACAATCTACCGTATTCACAAAGGTCCTGATGCAGCTTCCGCAAAGGCGTTTCTGGAACAGAATCCAGTAACCAGAAAGTTCTATCACATTGTTGTTGAGACGCCAGAAGGCAATTACTGCCGTGATATCCAGGGAATATACAAAGAATAATTGGTTTCTGAAGAAATGATGAAAAAGAGGTAGAAAATGAAAATAAATGAACGGGAACGAGCAATAGTTTTAATCGGATTGTTACTTGTGGCAGCGTTATTTAGCGTTCACACTGCCAGTGCAGGCGCAATGGGTGGTGGCGATTCGTTCGATACTGCAACGCAGATAGAGCCAGGGGATTATCAGGATGAAATAACTGCCAAAGGGGAGAAGTACTTCTATATCAAATTACAACCCGGGCAGGAAGTGGTTTTTAAGATAACCGCAGAAAAAAAATATTTTAATGTTATTGTTTTTGACGATGATCGCTCCAAAATAATACAAAAGGAAGTTAGTTCAGATAGAGAAACCGTGTCATTTTATTATTTGGCATCATCTAAAAAAGATTCCTATAGGTATTATATTGAAATAGTAGGTGGGAGTCCCGATGCAGAATACCACACCAAAGTCGCAATAGAAGACCATTTTGATGCAAACAGCCAAACAGATGCCGGGGATACTTTTAATGATGCCCTGTCTGTTTCGCCGGGAAATTATGAGGGGTTTTTGTCAATTAACGAAAAAAGTGGAAACGACCTGAAGGACTACTATAAGTTGTCCATACAATCAGGTGATAAAGTAAACATTGCATTAACACCTTCTTCGGAAGAAGCTAAGTTAATTCTCTCTTTATTCAATGAAAACCGGGAAACTGTAAAAACCGACGAGCCAAAAGAAGCTGGCGCGATTGCCAGAACCATGTGGCTTGCCGATTCTTCCCAGGATATTTATATTATGGTGAAAGGGATGAATAGTTATAATAATTATGGTGGAGAATATTCTCTGGACATAACGACCGGGAAAGCGCCATCAAATGAACGGGGAATTGGTACGGAGTCAAAAGAACAACCTGGTTTTGAAAGTTTCTTTGCGTTTTTATGTCTGACAGCAGTACATATTGGACTTAGAATGAAAAGAAAAGTAAATAACAAATAATGAGAAATTATTATAGTGTTCTATTTTTTGCTTTACTATTGACTTTAATGGTTGTGCCATCACCAGCTGCATCAGGTATAACTTATTTAAATAAAAGGAGGAAATAATTTGACATGCAGAAATATATTAATAATTATAGTTCTTATTTCGTGCTTTGTTTTTCCTGCATTAGCAGAAGATAACAAAAATGTGATCGTCAAGACAACCAGTTCCAGTTATTATGCAGGTGAGACTGTAAAATTGGAGGTTACGGTTAATGAAGGAATTTTCAATGCGATTGAAAGTATTATATTAGTACCTCCAGAAGAGGAGAAAGCATATGCAAATTCTGTCGTTGACTCTCTTATAGGTGGTTCTGAAAACAAATTCACAACTCCTGAAGATGCGTTGGGCATGGTAAATTTGATAGAATCGTGTAGCGAACGTAGTGGCACTGGCGGGAGAGTATCACTTGGAGGCGGCTATATTGTTTTAGATATGGGACAAGGTGAAGAAATTCTGGACGAACCTGGAAATGACCTTAGGGTCTATGAAGTATCTGATAAAAATTATCTCTGTGATAGTCCAGAATCCTATAAGATATATGTTAGCATCGATGGAACGAACTGGAAATTTGTTGGGGAGGGAAAAGGGGTTGCTGATTTTGACATATCCAATACAAGTTTGGACCTTGCAAGGTATGTGAAAATAGTTGATGCAAAGAAGGATACAGGGGGTTCTTCTCCAGGAGCGGACATCGATGCAGTAAAAGCACTAAGATTTGAGTCCGGGCACGATATTTTTGCTAAGAGTATTGTAGACTATTATCCTGGAGGAAAGGATAATAAGCATGACAAACCGATCGATGCGCTTATACCTGATGATGAAAAGTATTTTTCACTGGGTGGCGGATACATAGTTTTTGACATGGATGCTGGAACTGAAATCATAGATAATCCAGGGAGTGATATCAGGGTCTATGAAACTAATAACATTGAACCATATAGTGTATATATTAGCCATGATATGAATGAGTGGGTATTTGTTGGAGATGGAGTGGGAACTACAGAGTTTGATATATCATCAACCGGATTGAGTCAGGCGAGATACATCCAGGTAAGTGATGGAATTAAAGAAGAGGAAGCCAGCGGAGATTCGCCGGGAGCAGACATCGATGCAGTAAAAGCATTGCGATTTGAAAAATGGCCTGATCAAGTTTTATTTAATGGAGGTAAGCTGTATTGGAGCGACAAAAGTAGCCCATTTCCTGCTAAGAAAACGGTTGAATTTGTGATACCCACGAATCTGGAACGATATGGGATGAAAGATTTCACAGTGATTATTAGGTACATTTACGCTAAAGAATCCGGACCGGGATTTCTGCAACGTCCTCAACCTAATACGAAATATGTTGCAGAAC
>CBFFLL010000030.1:3922-17805 GCA_965642175.1 Candidatus Methanoperedens nitratireducens
TGTGATACGCCCAATATCAGTAGATGTCAAGCCATGGGGAGAAAAAGAAGAAGAAACACCTGGATTTACGAGTGTTTTCGCTTTTGCTGGAATATTGGCCGTGATGTATCTTTATAGGCAGAGAAAATGAAAAAAACCAGAGCGAATTGGATATCATTTAGCATTTTACTCATTATATTAGGTGTACTATTATCTGGATGTGTTGAAGAAGAGACATTAGTACCTGCTTCTACAATCACACCGAAATATACTTTAAGCGATGCTATTGAAAATAACTCTATAAGGACAAAAATAACTGGAAATGGGGCATCATCTGGTGATTCTATAAATCTGGAAATTACAAGTTTAACATCTCATACTATAGAGATAACGGTTCCAAAAGGTATGGTTCTGCTTGCTTCTGACGGATCTCAGAACATGGTTATAAGGAAGGTCCGGGGAATAGCAGAAGATAGTGCAAGAATGGTACCTGTATCAAAAATAGTTTTGGACTCTTCGGAGACACAGATATTTATTTTAGAAGCCTATTGCATGAACTTTCACAAAAAAAATCCCAGCAGTGAGACAGAATTTGCCTTTGGAACTTTGGCAGACCTGAATATCCTAAAAATATTGAATGCTCTGGATAATCTTTCTTCAGATATAACATCAATAGGAGCAATACAAACGGCAATTTGGATTGTTACTGATGACATATCTATGAAAGAGCTTGAGGATAGATTTCCAATTGAACCGAAGGATATAGATAATGCTAAAGTTATTCTTGAAGAAGCTGGTATAAATATATAAAAAAGACCTTCATATCAATATAAACCCAATAGCTTTTCTAATTCCTGTCATATTTTCTCACATATACCACTGTTAAGAAAGAGAAATTGTTCTTCAAATATAATACTCTATTGATGTTACAGAGCTTGCATTTTCCCAGAAAGGGGGCTTTGCAAAATACTTCCCGCCGCCGTTAAACTGAAATACACTGCTCAGAAAGTATATTTTTTATTTTCAAACGCATCCCTACGATCCTTCCTATCATTATTCCTGCAAGAATACTATAAGTGAAGGCGGTGAGTACATAACCGTGTATCAAATGCCCAAAAAGCCATGTTCTTGATACGGAAAAAGCCACATATAATACCATTATAATAATGCCGATCCTATCAAAACGAGAAACAATTTTTGCCTTCTCTTCATGCCAGTGAATAATAAACATGCGAGTGGCAAGAAAGCCAAGGAATAATCCAATGAGAAATCCGCCAAGAGATAGCTCGATGCCTATAATGCCTTCCAGGATATCATACAGCATAAGCCCTGTCAGGCTGATACCTATCAAATAAAACATCCTGATCCTGAAAATGAGCTTTTTATCTATGTGCTTTTTCGCTGGATGTTCTTTAATATTCAGAAAATTCAAAATTTTTTTGAAGACGTTTTGGGCGTGTAACATAATTTGAGGGAACTCGCTATCATAATATTGAGGAACTTTTCCCATAAAAGTAAGATGGCTATTTACCGATACTGTCAAAAAGTTTGGTGTTGGGGAGCTATCATAAAATAGAACACAGATTGCGCGCGGCGTACACGTCCACGTATGCCAGCGCACTGGCATGCGTGTGCACGCAATCGACTGGCGTGACAGTCGACGCGGATGCCCACGGAATCCGTGAAAATCCGTCCAAAAGTAAAAGAAGGGCATGCAAAGCATGCCCTATACCGTGTAAACTGAGGTTTCAGTTTATCCGCGTCATCTGCGTTCCTCGTTGTGATCGCGGCGCCGTTTTATATGCGGTTGCACCCAGGAGAGGTGCGACTAAAAGCTTTCATCTGATTTTTTGGATTCTAACCCCAAAAGATTTTACACACACTATTTACCGATATCTTCAAACCACAGGTCATGGTTTTTCTCAATAAAGTCCTGCATCATGGTAATGCATTCGTTATTGTCAAGGTTTATTACTTCAACCCCGTGCTGCTTCATAAATTCTTCAGAGCCTTCAAATGTCCTGGATTCACCGATAATCACTGTCTTGATCCCGAATTGGACAACAGCACCACCGCAAAGGTAACACGGCATTAACGTGGAATAAAGAACTGTATCCTTATAACTCCCGATCCTGCCTGCATTTCTCAAACAGTCGATCTCTGCATGAGCCATAGGATCGTTCTTCTGTACTCTCTGGTTGTGACCTCGCCCTATTATTTTACCGTTTTTCACAAGAACGGAACCAATCGGTATTCCTCCCTGAGCTGCACTTTTTTTAGCCTCTTCGATCGCTGCCTCTATAAATTCATCCATATTTTACCGAGCCTAAACACCCTTTAGCGCGCTCTCAAATATCTCAAGACCCTTATCGATCTCAGTCCTTGAAATAATAAGCGGCGGCACGAACCTGATAACAGAATCACCTGCAGGTAGCAAGATCAATCCCCCATCAAGAGCCTTTTTGACTATCTGCTCGCGCTTTTGTACAGCAGGTTCCTTATTATCCTCAACAAGCTCGGCGCCGATCATAAGACCTATCCCTCTAACATCCCCGATCAGAGGATATTCGTCCTTCAGTTCATTCAGGCGCTTAATAATATAATTCCCCTTCTCCACCGCCTTTTCGCCAAGCTTACGACTTTCCATGAAATCAAGCGTGGCAAGCCCTCCTGCTGCAGCAAGCAGGTTCCCGCCAAAGGTGTTGGAATGGGCTCCCGGTTCCCATCTCATTATCTTATCCGTTGACAGCGTTGCACCAAGAGGTATCCCGCCGCCGATGGACTTTGACATGCACACGATGTCCGCCCTCACCCCGAAGTTCTCCATAGCCATGAACTTCCCTGTGCGAAATCCACCGCTCTGTATCTCATCAGCGATAAGGAGAACGTCATTATCATCGCATATCCTTCTAAGTTCCTTATGGAATTCCACTGGCGGGACTACGAACCCGCCTTCTCCCTGTATGGGTTCCACTGCGATCGCAGCCGTATCTTCTGGCGAGAGTTCTCTTTTGAATATTGTCTGTTCGATCTCCTCCACGCATGCCACCCCGCACCCGGGATACTCAAGGTTTAAAGGACAGCGGTAGCAGTATGCATAATGCGAGTGCACGACCGGCAGAGATGGGAAGTGCTCTTTATGCCGCCGCTTTGAACCAGACAACGAGAGAGCCCCGAGCGTCCTTCCGTGGAATGCGCGGTAGAATGCGATCATGCTGCTCCGTTTCGTGTGCCAGAAAGCAAGCTTCATGGCTGCCTCAACAGCCTCAGCGCCTGAGTTTGAAAGAAAGACCTTATCGTATCCTGTCATCCCGCAGAGTTTCTCTGCAAGTTTTACCGGCATCTCTGCATAAAAATCAGGGAATCCGCAATGCACCATCTTTTCAAGCTGGGAGCATACCGCCTGTTTGACAGCTTTGCAGTTGTATCCTATATTCATTACAGCAACACTTGCTGCAAAATCAATGTAACTGTTTCCCTCGACATCATATATCGTCGAGCCCTCTGCATGGTCAACGACCAGATCATACGAGCGCGAGAGCGATCCTATCACCTCATTATCCCGTTTTATTATATCTCCGGATATATTTGTTATTTTTCTCATGTATGATCAACATCTAATGTCCACTTCACATCTATAAACTACTCCACATCTATCTGCGCCTTCTGGAGCTTTCCGCTGTAATCAAAATAAACTGCCTTTATCTCCGAGAACTCCTCGATCGCAGTTGTGCCAGCCTCACGCGTGCCGTTCCCTGTTGATTTTGTGCCGCCGAAAGGAAGGTGTATCTCAGCGCCTATTGTGGGAGCGTTGATGTATGTTATTCCAGTTTCGAGTTTTTCAATTGCCCTGAACGCATTTTTTATATTCTCTGTATATATCGACGACGAAAGCCCGTACTCCACGGAATTAGCGATATCTATAGCCTCATTGAAGCTGCCTGCGCTAATTATGGATAAGACAGGACCGAATATCTCCTCCTGCGCTATCCGCATATCCGGAGAAACGCCAGAAAATATCGTGGGCTCAAAGAAGTATCCGGGCAGCGGTTTGGCTGGCTTCCCGCCCAGCGCAAGTTTTGCGCCCTCATTTTTCCCGATATCCACGTATTTTGCGATCTTCTGAAGCTGAGAATTATTGATCACCGGTCCCACGTCAGTACTCTCATCAAGACCATTTCCGAGCTTGAGTTTTTTTGTTCTCTCCATGAGCCTCTTCTGGAACTCAAGCAGTATCTTCTCGTGCACTATAACACGGCTTGCGGCTGTGCACCGCTGCCCTGTGGTCCCGAAGGCGCCCCACAGCACGCCGTCTATTGCTAATTCAAGATCCGCATCATCCATAACAATTATGGGGTTCTTCCCCCCGAGTTCAAGTGATACCCTCTTCATATCCTTTCCAGCTTCGCTCATTACCCATTTGCCTGTCTCGACAGATCCGGTGAAAGATATCGCCCTGATGTTCTTATGATGCACGATCGCGGCTCCAACTGTGCTTCCCTCACCCATCACAAGGTTCAGGACGCCTTTCGGGAGACCGGCTTCATTGAGTATCTTCACAAGCTTGATGGATAGAAGCGGCGTATCGCTTGCCGGCTTGAACACGATAGTATTTCCGCAGATGAGCGCCGGCATTATTTTCCATGAAGGGATCGCGAGGGGGAAATTCCATGGCGTAATAAGTCCGACTACGCCTATTGGTCTTCGTATTGTCATGCAGAATTTATCAGGCAGTTCAGAGGGTGTGGTCTCACCAAGCAGCCGCCTTCCCTCACCGGCTGCATACCAGGTCATATCGATGGCTTCCTGCACATCCCCGCGCGCTTCCTTGAGGACCTTTCCCATCTCCTGGGTCATGAGGCGCGAAAGTTCTTCTTTGCGTTCCTCAAGGATCCGCGCTGCCCTGAAAAGTATCTTGCCGCGTAAGGGGGCAGGCGTGCTGCTCCATGAATCAAAGGCATTTTCTGCACTCTCAACTGCACGCGAAACGTCATCGATGGATGCTTTCTGGAGCTTCGCGATGGGTTCAAGCGTGGCTGGATTTACGTCGTCGAACGTCTCGCCAGTTCCTGAATCTACCCATTCGCCGTTTATGAAAAGTTTGTATTCCTGCAAAACACTTCACCCTGATATTAAGTTGGCAGGGATTGTATTTGAAGGTTTTTATGTCTTCATTTTCTCTCGCGTTCTATATTTCAATTCATGTTTAGTAAATTTTTTTATGTGTCATAGGTTAAGAGTAATATTGAATGGAGCACGGATGGCACAGATCACGTATACGCCCGGATTCCTTGAAGCTTCTTTGGAGAAGGTGAGCGCGAGTATCCGGGATGGGTCGATGTTTTCTTTTTCGACCATGTATGCTAAACCTGTAAAATATGAAAAACCTTCATGCGTACTGTTTACACACATTTTCAAGTTTTTTTGATGCAGCATTTTCCTTTTTGCGTATTCTCCTGATATCACCCGCGATGCTCCCAAGCTTCTTTCGGACAGCAATTAACTGGCGCTTTGTCTCTTTAGGGGCAGGACCTCCAGTAACTGCACGCTTGCTGATATTGGCAACAGGGTCAAGAGCCTCCTTAATTTCTTTTACAGAGAGACCCCTGGCGCTCAGTTTCTCATGTATGAGCTTCATGGAAATAGCATCCAGGTCAGAAAGAGATGGAGTTTTTCCCGACCGCGCAACTGCTCCCATGATATGATGAGCTGTCCTGAAGGGGATGCCGGTCGTCCGAACGATGGTATCTGCAAGCTCCGTAGCTGTCATGAATCCCTTTTCAGACAATAGCTTCATGTTCTCTTTTTTCACCTTCATGGTACTTATCATCCCACGCGCCATACGAACTGAAGACCGGACTGTATCAGCGGCTCGCCACAAATGCGGCGTAGCTTCCTGCAAATCGCGGTTGTAGCTGTATGGAAGAGCTTTGCATATGGTCAGCACTGACATGAGGGCGCCGTTTGCTGTCCCTGTTTTTGCCCGCATGAGTTCTGCTATATCAGGATTTTTCTTCTGCGGCATTATGGATGACGTGGATGAATAACTGTCATCAAGTTCGATAAATTCGAATTCCGATGTGCTCCATAGTATCAACTCTTCAGCCATTCGGGAAAGAGATGTCATTAAGTTCGAGAAGCTGCTCATGCTCTCGATCATGAAATCGCGCGTGCTCACCGCGTCCATGGAATTCCCGAGCGTGCCGTCAAAGCCCAGGAGTTCAGTTGTCCTCTTCCTGTCTATTGGAAATCCTGTTGAAGCGAATGCTGCCGCTCCGAGCGGGTTCAGGTTCGTGCGCCCGTAAGCGCCGTTCACCCGTTCAATATCGCGAAGCAGCGCACTTGCATGCGCAAGAAGATGATGTGCAAGCGTAGTAGGTTGGGCATGCTGGGTATGTGTGTATCCTGGCATGATGGTCTCATGATGTTTTGATGCAGTGCCTGACAGCGCAGCAATGAGGTCATGCAGCTCCTCCATGAGGTTAACAAGTTCTTCCCTGAGGGAAAGCCGTATGCACGTCGCGACTTCATCGTTCCTTGAGCGCGCCGAGTGCATCCTGCCGCCCGTATCCTCCCCCACCATTTCTATAAGCCGCGCCTCAAGTGCAATGTGTACGTCCTCATACGATGCGTCAAGTGCACATATCCCGTCAGCCTTGATCTTTTCAAGCCCTGAGAGTATTGCAGAACAGTCGCTTTTGCTAATAATGTCCTGCTCCCTGAGCATAACCACATGCGCCCTGTCCACTTCAATATCAGCCTCAAATAGCCGAATGTCAGCTTCCATTGATGAGGTAAACCGTGTAATGTCCTCGTCCGGCTCCGCCGACAGCCGCCCTCGTCTTAATATATTCATAGTTCCTTCTTTAATTCATTTCATCAGGTATAAATTATCTGATGACTGACCGGGTTGATGTATAGGTATTTCTATAATGATGTTTTCCTGATAAAAACTATATAATCTACCATGAACTATAAGAGATAGATTATGATAGAGAACATCCTCTGGCTTTCACTGGGATTGCTGATCGCAGCCTCGCTCATCCCGAAAGAAAAAGACCTCAAGTTCACTGCTGCAGGCGCAGGCTGGGCGTTTTTTTCAGTTCACTGGTTGTTGCAGTGGCAGCATTATGTTGATCTGGGTGACTTTGTCAACCTGCTGCTGACCGTGCTCGCCGCTTTAAGCTGTCTTTCATTGGGGTTTTTACTTATAAAGAAGGACAGGCGCTTAATGAGGGACATAAACGGCATAAGCATCATTAACTCCATTTTTATGGCAACGACCGCATCGGCTGTTGGAGGTATCTCTTACTTTGCTTTTTCCGAGATAATACCATTGAATCAGTGGATAATTACAACGGTAACCGACCAGACCGAATGGCTGGGCTTGCTTTTAGGTATTGAATTAATAAGGCTTGATACGAATCTCTTATCTGTCAACGGGTACAGGGTTGAAATAATCCTTGCGTGCACGGCAATAGAGAGCATAGCTCTATTCGCAGGGATAATTGCGAGTGCCAATGCACCATTTGGACGAACTGCAAAAGCGTTCCTTGTGTCTATTCCCATTATATACGCTCTGAACCTGATACGGAACGTTTTCGTTATCGAAGCCTATGCGATGGGATGGTTCGGCGAACCGGAAATGAGCTTTTATATCGCCCATACGATCATCGCAAAGGCAGGCTCCCTTGTTGCGCTTTTTGTGATAGCCTACGCTGTTATGAAAATACTTCCTGAGATCATAGATATGATCGATGGTATCATTAATCTGTTCAGAGGTATCTTCAAAAATGCTGGCTAAAGGGTCAATGTCCTGGATCGGCGCAGCGTTTTTGCTCACTGCTGCAACAGGATATTTCTCGATGGGTTCAAACGGCGCCATAAAGGTTGCACTTTACATTCTTTCCATTACCGGATTTCTACTTACTATTTTCTTCATCGTGTTTTTTCGCGACCCCAAACGCACGCCCAAAGGGGACAAGGACGAAGCCGTTTCACCAGCCGACGGCAAGGTTATCTCCATTAAAGACCGCAAACTCTGTATTTTCATGAATATCCACAACGTGCATGTTAACCGGGCTCCTCTTGGAGGGACTGTGATGGAGATCGATTACAAACCAGGGGGATTCATCCCTGCATTCAATAAGGATTCAGATGTAAATGAGCGCAATCACGTTATTATAAATACAGAATATGGAAATCTTGAACTGACACAGATAGCTGGTGTACTGACGCGACGTATAGTTTCATACATAAGCGAAGGAAATGTTGTAAAACGGGGTGAGCGCATAGGCATGATCCGCTTCGGTTCGCGGGTGGATATTATAATTCCTGAAGCTTATGCTTATTCTGTGGAAGTGGGTGATAAAGTAAAGGCAGGAGAGACTATTCTAGGGGATAACGATGGGTGAGAACATCATCAAACTCATAAAACCAGCGGACATAATCACGCTTTTTTGCGCGCTTCTGGGGTTTAGTTCGATAATAATGACCTTCAGCGGGCAGCCTGACGCCGCCCTTGTGCTTATTCTTGCAGCGGTGATAGCTGACGCCGCAGACGGCGCTGTGGCGCGACGGTCTGGCTGTGGCGTACTGGGCGCAAACCTCGATTCGCTTGCTGACATCATATCTTTTGGAGTGGCGCCGGCAGTTGCATCTCTGGTTTTTCTTAAAGACCTTGGTGTATTGGCATGGGCATCAGCAGGGTTTTTCCTGGTGTGCGGGATACTGCGCCTTGCCCGTTTCAATGTTGCGGGCAAGAAAGACGGTTTTGAGGGAATACCGATAACATCGGGAGGTTTTATTGCGGCATTATTTCTGCTCGTGAGGGATTATGTGCCGTCTGCCGCCTATGTGTTCGTTCTCCTCCTTTTTATCGTGTCCCTGTTAATGGCAAGCACGATAAGTTACCCGAAATTGAGGAACCCTGTTATACTTGCTCCCATGGGCATTCTGCTGGTCCTTGATATCGTGGTTTTTTATCTCGATTATCCCGACATCGTCAAAATAGCATCATTAATATTACTTGTATTCGTATTTGCATATATCCTGAGCCCACTTGGCAGGAGATTCTATGATAGAGATCAATGAAAGGGACAAAGCTGTATTTGAAGCAGGTATCAAACTCGGAGCACTGTACCACCAGTTCGTGGGAACACCTATAAGCCTGGAGACGGCAGATGGCCTTGAAAGAATAATAGAGGATAGCATTGCACTTCAGCCCCATGTCAGGAGTGTTGGCGTTTCGATAGACCGTGAGATGGTGGAGAAAAAGCTGAATCAAGAGTTCAATTACTGCGAGCTTGAGGGGCGCATGCTGCATGTCAGTCTTTCTATACTATTTAAGAATACCATAGCTCAGGCTGAACTGGCATACAATGAGGAGAAGGATTACCCCCTCATGAGCATAAAGAAAATTGAAGAGATGTAAAATAATAATTAAATTGCCACACAGTTCAATTATCAAATATTAATAACACGCATTTCTAATTATTATTCGTTTCAAATAGTTTTAAGTATTTGGGAGTAATAATATTATTTGAAGGAAACGAGATAATGGACATTTTCGATGTGTTGACCGCTATCTCTGCAAGAAAGAACTCATTTATTAATAGCGGTATAAATGAAAACAAAGCGCTGATGAGGGCAGAACGTGATGTATCAGACGAGTATCACATTTCACTGCTCGATATCAGGACGCTTGTTGGGGAAAAAAGAAATCAAAAGGAAGTCCGAAGATATCGCAGTCAGAAAGTATAAAATTTATTTATCTTCAGGTATCCTGGATTTCTATGTTTAGCTCTGCCCAGTAAGAACGAAGATTTGTTACCACTACTTCATCTTCGTTTATTTGTGGTTTTTATATGGTTCTTTAAGAACTCAGATAAGTTAATATCCCATCAATTTATTTTTATGATAATAATGGAACTTATACTTCCGATCCTCATAATACTGGTTTGTGCAAAGATATCAGGTGAGATCTTCGCCCGAATGCGGCAGCCGCCAATTATAGGCGAGATGATGGCAGGCGTGGTGCTGGGTCCTTCCATACTCAACTTGATAAGCCCTGAAATGAACGGTATCGATGTTCTGGCAGAACTGGGTATTTTCTTCCTTTTATTCCTGGCTGGAATGCATATAAACCTGGCAAGCTTCAAGGAGTATTCACGACCTGCGATATTTATCGCAATAATAGGAAATATCTTTGCGGTGGCTGCTGGTATTGCTGTGGGATTGATCTATGGACTTGATCTCATGGATATTTTTTTCATTGCCATCGTTTTCTCACTTGCGGCGCTTCCTGTGGGCGTTAAGATCCTGATGGATCTTGGTAAACTGGAGTCTGAAATAGGCAAAATAATAATAACCTCAGCAGTGATCGATGATATATTATGCATGTTCTTTTTTTCAATGGTCCTTTCCATAGAGGGAGGAAATCCTGAAACAATGAGTGTATGGTATTTCTCGACATTGATAATTAAGATTTTGTTGTTTTTATTAATAATATATCTTTTAAACAAATTACTGGCAATGAAAGGTGGTTTGTATCTAAATCAGGTAAAAACGCTTATTAAAAGATTGACCCGGGAATCTCAATTCTTTGTAGTTCTCTTGTTCGGGATCTTATTAGGTTTTCTGGGAAAATTGCTTGAGATATCATTCATTATAGGGATTTTTTATGCAGGAACGATCATAAAAAAATCCACAGTTGGCGAAGGGGTATTTTCCAATGTTCAAAATGTGGTCTCTTCGATAACAAGTAGCTTTTTCTCACCGATCTTGTTCGCATATCTGGGACTGCTGCTTGACCTTTCCGTACTTTTTGACCCTGCAGACCCATTCTCAGACCGGAATATCCATCAGGGAATATTCCTCCTGACCGCTATCGTGTTCGCAATGGTGGGAAAGGGTCTGGGGTCTCTCACAGGGGGCATGCTTGCGAACATGAAAATAAAAGATGCGCTTGCTGTGGGAATAGGATTGAACGCAAGAGGTCTGATGGGGCTTATGATCTCAGGAATAGGGTTGAAATACGGATTGATAGATATGAACGTATATGCAATGCTGGTTACGATGTGTATAGTCACTACATTTATTACCCCTTATGGGTTGAAGAGAATTTTAGAATGATCCGTCTTTTTGTTCTCTTTATTTAATGTTAAATGAATTTATTGTATTGTTAAATGTCTCTTTGTACATACGATATAACTCATCTTGAGAGCTATATGTGAAAATATAAGCCATCCCATTGGCGAAAAAGGCTGTCTGCCTCAATTTCCACCCACTATCTTCCCCAATGAGTATATCATATTTGTTTTTTTCCAGGATAACGAAACATCTTAATTTGTTCCTTTATTACTCAAATATGTATAAGAATTCCTCAGTTCTATGTATCATCAGTTGGAGTGGAGGTTCTTTTTTCATTAGACACCGGCACCCATTCCACAGATTTTGAATTTTCTGCTTTATTATAAGGCATCACTCTCTCTACAAGTTCTCCAGTTACAGGGATCCAGCCATGTTTTTCTCCAGCAGGGTCATGACTGTGCTTTCATGGTGTCACGAGTATTTGGGATTTCCCGTTGATAAGAACTTACAAGCATTTTATTTGTCTTTATGACATTAAGTGCGAACTCCGTATTTTCCGGTTTTGCGGCTTCAAGAGCGTCAGCTTCGACCTGCCTTACAATAACCGCGCCATCAGGTACCGCTTTTCCAGAAATGATCTTCACCCCCCTGACAAGGGCTCGATGAGAAACAAAACAATCATCGCCGATTGAACAGTCAAAAACGACAGAGCCAAAGCCAATAAAGCAATTCTTCCCGATCTGTGCCGGTCCGTGAACGATGCAGCCATGAGAGAGGGAGGTATGTTCGCCTATCATTACCTTTGTATTCGTCAAAGCATGGACTATTACGTTGTCCTGGATATTGCAGCCGTCTCCTATAATTATGGCAGAGCCTGGCTCATCGGCGCGAACGCTGGCATTTGGCGCCACAAATGCCTGCTCTCCTATTACAACGTTGCCTGTTATTACGGCTGAGTCGCAGACGTATGCGGTTTTGCTTATTTTCGGCGTGTTTTCTGATACAGTTTTTAGCGGCATTTATCCTCATTATGATTTTATATTAGTAATTATGACAACATATTTAAACCATGCTGTCAAATTTTTATTGTTTTATTTCTACCGATCCTGATCAAAAAAGGCAGGAATATCAGGGCGATGATAATTACCGTTGATCCTGCAACTGCGAAGCTTGCCTGGAAGCTGTACTTATCTGCGATCAGCCCGCCCATGAAGGGACCTACTGCAAAACCCAGCGAGCCGAACAGGTTAAATCCACCCATAGCAGTGCCGCGTTTTGCAGGATCTGCAAGGTCGCCTGCTAATGCTGCGGATGGGGGGTACATGAGAGCCCCTACTATACCGCCAAATATCATAATATATGCCAGCATGGGAGGCTCAACCATGCCTACATTTGCCACAGTTATCCCGTATAGTATGGAACCGACCACTAACGGAGGCACTCTCCCTATTTTATCTGATATCGCCCCAAGGGGATACTGAAGCAGGGCAAAAGGTATCAGGAACGCAGCCATGTACATGCCGATAGTTCCTGAATTCATGCCGTATTCCATAGCAAGCATAAGCGGGAATATCCTTTTCTCTTCCCTCAGCAGCAGCAGTGCATCCTTCAGGGATGCTGGCTTTGACTCAAGTTCCCGATCTTTGAGAAAAGCAGCCGCGATCCCGGCGCCAAGTATCAGCATTATCGAACCAAAATAGATGGGAAAAAAAGGGTCGATAGCGCCGATCCTCCCGCCCAGTGGAGCGCCAAGCGCATTGCCCAGCGCCATACCCATACCCAGGATCCCCATGCCTCTTCCATAGTGTGTCTTTTTGACAATATCCAGCACTGATGTCATAAGCAGGGAGAAAGCCATCACGGTAAAGCTTCCTTCGATAAAACGAAGCACCAACAGTACAGGCATATTGGGCGCAAGGGTGAGGCTGAACATGAGGAGAGCATTCCCAAGAAAACCGATAATAATGAATATTTTTCTCTTCCCCATTCTATCTGATAAGCTGCCCCATATGAGAGCGAAAATAACATAAGCTGAAAGGTTTGCTGAGACAAAGAGGCTCGTCTCTGCCACGGATTCGACATTGAACCTCTCCATGACAAAATCTTCCAGTACAGGATATATGAGAGTAACGCTGAACATCAGCAGGAACGTCAAAATACCAAGCAGGTATATCTCCCTCAAGTTTTTATTTTGCAGATATAGTCCCTCCTTTATCGTGTTTTATCGTTGTATCATGATCCCTGAAACACAATTGAATTCATGAGTCTAATTATTCCTGAGACAATTATTCAATATATGATAAAGTATTTAACTTATTGGAGAATTATTAATTCGCTCATTGTTGGGAATTCAAAGATAAAGGGACACGATGGAAAATCTACTTATTCAATCAGGGATACTTGTTCTATCCCTGGCAGGATTAATAATTTTTGCAGAGAAATTGATCGATGCCTCTGCAAAGCTTGCAAAAGCATTTGGGATATCTGAGGCAGTATTAGGTCTCACGCTGCTTGCATACGGCACATCGCTTCCTGAGTTTGCGGTATCCTCCATCTCCTCTATAGAAAGCCATCCTGAACTCTCGATATCAAATGTTTTAGGGTCTAACATTTTCAATATCGCCTTGATCATCGGTCTTGCCGCTTTCATCAGACCGTTCTCAATAAAAGAAGCGCACATGAGAGGAAGGGATAATTACATAATGGTTGCTGTAACCCTTTTGCTTGTGGCTCTTCTGTTCTTTTTCGGAGGTATAAACCAGACAACAGGTTTCATAATGGTCTTATTGGTTCTTGGCTACACATACTACCTT
>CBFFLL010000030.1:17815-19484 GCA_965642175.1 Candidatus Methanoperedens nitratireducens
TTGAAACATGACAGATCATCCAATCTGTTGAAGAAAGACGAAACGATCTCAAAGCTCAGGGAAGCAGGCATTGTCCTTGTCTGCCTGATAGTGGTCATCATAAGTGGAAAATTTACAGTGGATTCAGCAGTTGCCATTGCGAAAGGACTTGAAGTGTCTGAATGGTTAATAGGCGCCACCATAGTTGCGGCAGGCACATCCCTGCCCGAACTTGCGGTGAGCATAACTGCGGCGAAAAAAGGATTCTTCGGCATGTCTGTTGGCAATATCATTGGTTCGAACATTTTCAATATCCTCTGGATACTCGGGTTTGCTGCAATGCTGAACCCGCTTTCCGTGAATTTCGATATGATAAAATGGGATAGCGTTTTCCTGCTTGTTGTAACTCTTCTCTTTTCTTATCACCTGATCAAAACAAAGATATCGCGAAATGAGGGACTTCTCTATATATCCATATACATTGGCTATATTGTCTATCTATTCATATCCCATCCTTGAATAAATTTCACTACCGATCAAAATAACCAGATTTATGTAATAAGAAAATGAAAACATGATTTTGGAGAATCGAATATGATAAGTGTAAATGAAACGGGGCTCTGTGCATTCAACGAGATGCTTGACAGAGCAAACAAATTAAATGTAGATGTACAGGAATATAAAAACGGGGCAACGGTAGTGGATGCTGGAGTGAATGTCGAGGGTGGCTACGAAGCTGGGATGTATCTGTCAAGGATATGCCTTGCTGACCTGGCGGATATCAAATATGTCGCATTTGACCTGGGTGGTATTATGGTTCCTGCCATCAGAGTTAACACCGACCATCCGGTAGTTGCTTGCATGGGTTCACAATACGCTGGATGGCGTATCAGCGTTGGGAAGTACTTTGCCATGGGGTCAGGTCCGGCTCGCGCTCTCTCTCTGAATCCAAAGAAGCTCTATGCAGAGATCAACTATAAGGACTCCTGTGACAAAGCGGTGCTCGTACTGGAATCTGATAAGCTCCCGCCAGAGGAGGTCACAGATAAAATAGCAAAAGACTGCAATGTAGATGCACATAATCTTTATATTGTGGTTGCTCCCACAGCTTCCATTGCAGGTTCAGTCCAGATTTCTGCCCGGATCGTTGAGACTGGCATCCATAAGATGGAATCCATAGGATTCGATATCAATACCATAAAAAGCGGGTATGGAATCGCTCCCATATCCCCTATCGTGGGAGACAGTACGAAATGCATGGGCTCGACCAACGACTGCATAATATACTGCGGAAAAACATATTATAACGTGAAGTATGACGTAGAGAAGGTAAAAGAACTGATAGTAAAGGTGCCTTCTGGGACATCTTCCTCCTATGGAAAGCCTTTCTTCACGACTTTTAAGGAGGCAGGTTTCGACTTTTTTAAGGTCGATGCCGGTGTTTTTGCTCCTGCTGAGATCACGATAAATGAGCTGAAGAGCGGCAAGAGCTTTACAAGCGGTAAGATAAACCCGGATGTGCTCTTAAATTCTTTCGGGATTTCAAGACTGTAAGGGTTCACACGGCCGATAGATCGGCGAATTTCTTTTTTTTAATTCATAGTCTTGAAATTTGGACTATTGCCAAAAAAGCAAAAAAAGAAAAGTGATCTCCCATAAATGTGGGGAGATTTATGATGCGCTGTTCACT
>CBFFLL010000031.1:0-1120 GCA_965642175.1 Candidatus Methanoperedens nitratireducens
CTAATTTTATACAGGGTTGAATCCATCCGGGTGACAGTAAGATATATCTTAATTTTCCCGTCATTATTGGATTGTACAGTGATTCTTGCAGAATCGGATTCACCAGGTGCAAGATCCAGGTCAGAAAAATCAATATCAAACCTCGGTTTATTGGCAATTCCCATATAATCGGTGATTTTAACCTTGCCCCTGTCATTTTCATCATCTTCGACTAACAGGTTAATCCACGTTACATTATCCTTAATTGACCAATACAGCGTTCCGCCGCTTACTGTATTTTCATTTCTTATCTGGATTTCAATAGGTTCAAATTGTCCTTCAGATACGACCATAGGATTGGGTGATAATTTAATATCAGCATACAATTTTGGCCTTTTATCCTTTTTATCAGGTATTATGAATGGTATGATAATTTCAGGATTCTGGAATGGCGGTAATACTATGCCTTTTTTTACGAGTCTTATCTTTGCGTAGTATTCTGATCCCGGACTGAATTCAGAATCCGGAGTGAAAACAGTTACATAGATATTTCCAGTTTCACGTCCGCTTTTACTATCCACATATATCCACTCTTCATTCTCCAGGACTTCCCATTCAAAAGATCCAATATTACTCAATAACGGGATGTTATATGGAAATGCATTGGAACGGGTTACTGTATATTTATAAATGAACTTATCATTTAATGTCAAATTATAGTCCGGAGTATCGTCAGATATCAGTTCATAATCCAATTGTGGATTGAGTATGTAGATAAAAAATACCAATAAAATTACAATGAGAATTCCAAAAGCAAAATACAAAATAGGTGTTTTTCTATCCACCAGAATTTCATGCTCCCTTAACACAAATTTTTTCTGGATTACATCATTACTAAGTAATGTTTTGAATGTTTTTTCTTCAAAACCTTCTTTTTCAATCGTATAAACAAGGGTTTTCCCGATAAGATCTTCATCCGTTTCGTATTCATATTGCCCGTGTTCGTCAGTAAATATTGTTGTTATTTCTTTATTTTCAACTTGAAGCTTGATTTTTACAATTGCAATCTGAGAATTATTCTTTGCATTATGAATTGTACCATAAATTTTCATTGACCCACCTTCGTTGTGCAATTAATTCT
>CBFFLL010000031.1:1220-19438 GCA_965642175.1 Candidatus Methanoperedens nitratireducens
TGTTCCAAAATTTCATAATACATATATTCAATGTCTATTTTCTTTTTTGATTGGTTCTTTACAACCAGAATATAGCGAAATTGGTCTGCTTCTTTTTCTACCTGCCATTTCCATTCAATAACCGATTCAGGAGTGACTGGGATAACACTTGTCATGAAAAAACGGTGTTTTGTAGAAGGTTCGGTATATTCCACTTTTGCTTCAGATCTGGAGCCAATTTCAGCAGAACCTGAACGAGGAACAGTTTTCATTTTAGAAATTGTAACCGATCCATTGAGTATTTGTTCATTTCCAACCATATTCTGGTCAAGTAACCCGCTCATTTTACCGGTAATGCTAAGATCACCTTTCAAGGTAGTGTTTTCAGAGTTAATTTCTAATCCTGGATTTGCACCACCGACACCACTGATCATTGGGAATTTATCAGAATCCTCTTCTGTTGGAAGTGAAAATACTATACTTTTCACATCTATATCCCCTCCAATGGTCTTGACATGTTTACGGTCCACCAGATCGATAGATTCCAACATGTCTTTTTCCCTGTCTAATACAAGCCTTGCCAGAATGATCTTCAATGATGGTTCATCAGGTTTGTTCTGGTCGTATTCGATAACAGGCTCTTCTAAAATTCGCGTGTTGACCTTTTCCCCATTCTCTTCTTTAAAGTCTATCTTACTTTCACTATACGATATGGTAAGATAAAGCACCGGTGCCGTAGATGCCGAAAGGTCGATCTCTATGAGTTTATCGAGTAATATCTGTCTGCCCAGGCTGTCAATAGCCATACCCTTACTAACAGTAATATTTTTTGAACCGCTTTTTTCAACGATCAGACCTTTGGCAATACCCCATGTATGCAAATTCCTGTTATGCGACCTGAGGGTATCAATATGATACTGCTGTTCCTCCTTAAAATCATCTTCAGTTAATAACTGGCCTGTAAAGTAATTTAACCTCTTATCAGCTCTTTTATCAGTCATGGAACTCCTCCATTTTATAATTATAATAACGTATTTTCACCAATTCTCGAATTAACACCTACTGTCATACGCGGATGTTTTATATTCAACCAGTAGTTTGTATGCACGGGCTTTTCTGAATTTATGATATCTTCAATGACTTTCTTTTTATTTCTCCATTTTTTTATATCTGAAGCATCAATATTCTTTGTGTTATAGATTATGAATCTTCCACATTCATTTTTTACGTTCAGTTCATAGGTATTTCCATTTCTTATCGTCAACATGGCAGTTTCCTCATTTTCATCAATTATTATTTGCGCTGAATTTGCACCCTCCTGAATATGGATAGTCCTGCCATCATCTGATTTATACATCCTCGCATCTTCAGCCCAGGATATATCAAAATCTTCCTTGAGATATTGTAATAGTCTGCCATCTTCTTTTCCGGGTACATTATCCCAGTTGAATAAATGCATGACATCCACTTCAACGATAAAGAAATACGGAGGGAGCCCACCAATCAAGGCATGTGTTCCGATATGCGATGTAATCCCTACCCGAAATGGTTCCACTTCATCAATTATAGTTATATGTTTCCCCACATATATCTTCAAATATTCTTCCAGTCCTCTTTTTGTCCCTCGCATCCGATAGATCGGAAGGATCCTGGCAATAACCTCTCGTTTTTTTTCAAGCTCCCAATCTTCATTCAATACAAGAGCCATCCAGCTGGCCAACCAGCGTAAAAAATCATTCAAAAACTCGTCAACTTCCGTTCCCTCACCTAAATACTGGGTTAGAACAGTTCTTTGTTCTGATGTTATAGGTGATAAGGACCCTTTTGCGGTCTTATCATACAGGAATGTGAACCTGGGATGGAAAAGATCAGAGATAATATCAAGTATCTCAAATATGCCCTTTTTTCCATCGAGTTCACCATCGTCTATTCCATTAATTACTTTTTCGAATATCCTGAGATATCTCTCAATGAAAGTATCTTCTCCTTCATGAAATATTGGAGGAATATATTGCAAATATTTTTTTCCAGGACTGGTCTCGTTCATTTCTTCTCCTTCACGACTTCTATATTGATAGACGAAACATTTACAAGACCCTCAATTTTTTTCATCTTGATCTTCTCACCATCAAATAAGATCGATATAGATTGCTTTACACCATCTGTTTCTTCAACTATCTGAGCAATCTCATACACTGTGAGCGGTCTTGTATACGGCCATCCTGTTTTTTCGTCCCCTCCTTCAAAAGGGTCCAGGTGCTGCAAGATCCTGGTCCTGATATTATCTATCACATTTTCAGGCATAACATAATTGTGACAAATAACTTTCACATCAATATCAACATCAGTAAAATTTGGTTGTTTTACTTTGATAATAGTACCGATAAGGGTTCTCGGTTGCAGGTATTCTTTTACCATAGGAATAAGTTCATTATAATGGTCCCGGCTTTGTGAAACGATCACCACTTCAACATTTTCGTCGTCCAGGGACCTATTGACAATGGCTCTTTTGACCTTTGCCTGGATCTTGCTTTCATTTGAAGCTTCAATTGTAAGTTGATGGAAGTCATTTTCTGTAACTGCCCGATACCTGGATGTTAAAAAACGCAGCGCATTTGCTTTCATTTCAGTTATTGATCTTTTACTTCCTTCTTCGATCTCTTTTTGAAATTCAAGTATATGTCTTCGGGAAGGGTCAAGAAATGTATCGTTCAACATACTATCGATTTCTTCAACCCCGTATGCTCCTGTAACCAATCTCAGGAAGTTGGTATATGACTCCTCAGGTATCCTGTTTATCCTGTAAAGTGTTGTTTCGAATATCCAGGAAAGCAGCTCAAGGATAGTAATACCAGGATCAGAAGGGTTATGGTTCGTCCATGTATCTGTATATTTCTGGATAGATGCGATCATCTCATCCCTGATGTCTTCAAAGGTCTTTGTATCCAGATTTAGCTGTTGAAGGGTCATTCTCATCCCGCAATTTCAATATTGATAGATCCTGCACAGGGCAAGGCATTTTGTTCGATTGAAAGCTGTTCAATTCCTGAGACACTTTCTTCAGTTTGTCCTGCCACAATTTTTGTAAGTACGATCTCTTTGACATAGTCAACTCTGTCAATGTCCTCGATTACGGCAGCCATCTGTGAAATGGCAATAGATTGGCCGAAATCCCATCCTTCCCCTGACGGTCCGCCGTGCAGAGGGTGTAGAAATGTAAAAAGCCTGTTTTTAATCATTTCTGAAACCTTAGCGCTTTCTTCCAGCAATACCGGCTTTACATTCACATAAACATCGATCATGTTATAAACCGGACCTACAACGTCAATTCTATCAAGAACTGGTAAAAATGCCCTTTTCTGCAGATATGCTTTGACAGTCCTTAAAAGAGCAGAGTTGGGAAGCGGAGCATTATTGTCATCCTTTGGTATAATAACAACTGTTACTGTATCGCTCTTTAACGTACACACTGCTCTTGCAACATACTGGGATGCTTCCTTTGCAAGCCATTCAAAATCTTCTTTTGTAACTGCACGGTCCCTGGTTTTAATAGTATGAGGAGCTCTATTTATCGCATTTTCACGATTTTCCGGGTCCATCCCTCCGGATGATGGGGCGTGGTTGATCACCCTGTCAATATTTGGAATTGTCCTTTTAAGTGATGTGACAGTCCTGGCTGGTATATCACCCTGTGTGCCGCCCCCGCTCTTATAATACCGTGCACAGATGTTGTTCATTCCTTTTGGGGGTACCATTCCATTTATTCCGTCTCCAAATGTTATTGTCCCTTCTGCTCGATCCAGAACATAATGCCTGTTCAGGGGTCCTGAAAGAGCAAAGTTACTTACCTCATCCCACCGGACCCATACTTCCCTGATCTGCTCACCGTCTTCAATTATCCTTATAGCGTCTTCGCTTTTTTCAGATAATATTTTTTTCAACTCATCTTTTGTTGGGATATCAAATTCCAGTACCTCAATTATCTGCCCTTCAAGCAGTGGTTTGTTTGAAAATGAAAATGTTATATCTGGTTCACCGTTTCCTGAACCGAGCACTTCATCCCTAAAAGTTGCATTGTTCAGGGCCCATACAGTATTTTGGAAAATTCCATTTAAGCTCGGACATTTTACCCACATACCCTGGTCAATCTTCGCCTTTATCCAGTACAGATTCTTCCCGAACTCAGTAGAGTTCGAAATATCCGGAGGGACCATAAGGTTAATAATTCCTCCGGATTTGAAAGATTCAGTTTCATCTTTTACAGTGAATTCTTTCCATGATCTTTCATCATAGTATTCCCATGAAAGACTTATGGCTTCATCTTGTGGTTCATATTTATTCTGATAAGCAGGATCATTGATTGTAATTTGTTCCTCATTGAACAGTCTGTCCTTAATGTGGAAAAAAAGTGTCATCGGCAAACTGGTTATATTCTCTTCAAAGCCAAGATAGATACATGGTGCCTCATCATGCCATTGTCTATAGGGTTCTTCAGGCTCAACCAATGACAGACGATTATACTGGAAATTATTAAATGTCTTGAACTTACCAGGTACTGAATCTTTGTAACTGTATGAGATCTTCATCGATTTGATGAAAGGAGCCGTGAAAACAGGAAATTCTTCTTCAGAGAAAGAAAAATATTTATTCAGGAATCCTCTTAATTTCGATTTAATAAATTTGATTCTTTTTGGTATCAGTCTTCGAATAAAATTTGTATGTTTGGGTTTAATGATTCCACGAGGTCCATAAACCCACCTCGGAAAGATCTTTACTCTTACCTTTCTAGATGTCCTGTTCTTTAATCGCCTGATCTTACTTGATATCAATCTATCAAAAGGACCTGGTTTTTTGGGTGCAGCTTCTTCTACTTTCTCAGCAAGGATCTTTTCTTTTATCCATTCACTTATTTTAGCTAATGATTTTTTTATTTTATTGATCATCCGCCTGATAAGACCTTTCTTTTCAGGTTCGAAATCCTCCGCGGTTTTGTAGGCATCCTCTGACAGCATCCTAATCCTTAACCATTTATTGAATTGTCCATTAATCTCCAGGGTTTGTATGTCAGGGCAGATCTCCAGTACAATATTACCGGATTGTGTAAAAGCCCTGGATTCATCTGCAACATCCAACAATTCCCATCCATTGCCGTTCCAGTATTCCCACTGCAATTCAACATCTACATCCTCAATTAGGGTTTCTGATTCGATATCGAAAGTTATTCTTGCCCCTTTTTTGGAAAACGCTTCCTCTGAACTGAGGTATAATGTGTCTCCTTTCTTAGGATCCTCTCCGTAAGGTTGAAATCCTTTTTTTACATCCAATGGCATATTATTGAAGTATGCACTTTCCGGAAAAATATCTTCAACAGTTAGATCCACAGATATTCTCGAAATTGCAGGTAATTTCATTCCTTTAATGATCAACCCTTCCTGCGGCCTGACCGAAAGCCAAAAACTTTCGGTTCCATCAACATTAGACCGTTCTAATTTTCCTATGTTTTTATGGGTTTTATCTAAAAGGGCAATATCCAGTTTTTCAATACGCGCATCTTCATCAAAAATAATATCACTAATATCCGGATTTTCAACGTAATTGCCTGAGCCGTCATACCAGTGACTGAAATGTGCTTTAGAAAGCTTATCTCCTTCCAGATGGATTGTTAGCTTAGTAGGGGGTCTTCGAATATCCAATAACGTATCATCACCAAGGAATAAGATGTGGTCTAAAGGTTTCTCATTAACATTTCTTCCAAATATCAGGAATTCATTTTCTTCACCAGATACATCTTCTGAATGATCTGTGTATTTATCCTCCCATGGATTGACAGAAAACACAGCATGTAATTTTACTGGTATTACACTCAACCCTTTCGTTGTCTCAAAGATCAAATCAGGATTTTCTGAAGATGCCACCTTAGTACAAGGAGGGACAAAAAGACATGATCTCGACCCTTGTGAAGGATAAAATGTTAATGGAACCCTGGATGGTCTTGCCGGCAGAAGGTCTATTCCTGCAAAATCTAAAAAGGCGATTCGGTGATTGTCAGGGATCTTATTAAATTGGGTTATAAGATGTTCAGTTGATTTTGAAAAAAGTTTCAATATTACCAATCCAGGATTATCAGGATCAAAATAATATTCATCATCAGGAATGAACAATTCAGGACAGTAGTGTTTGGCGAGTTCTAATACCTGTTTATATGTATCCTCAGATGACCTGTTGTCCAGAACAGGAGTGGCAATTCCCATCTATTCCCTCCCGAGATAAAAAGGATATACAAGGTTATTGCGCGTATTTATCGAAATATCCCTGTATTCTATACTAATGTTCAGCCTGTCATTTTCCTTTGAATCAGCTTGAGCATCGACCTTTATAACTTCAATTCTGGGTTCCCATTTTTTTAAAGCTTCTTCAACATAGAATATTGCAAGTGATGCAGTCGAGGTATCATTTACGGAAAATACAAGTTCCTGAAGCCCGCATCCGAAATCAGGTCTCATGACCCTTTCCCCATGTGCAGTACCCAAAATTATCATTATTGATTCACGGATGGATTTCTCGTACTCTGACCATGTCATCTTTCCATCTTCAACCTTAAATGGAAAGCCAAGACCCACGCCAAGAAAATCTATTTCCATACTATTTCACCCGATAAATACCGTACCTGCCGCGATTACCTTCCCGGTAGGCATATCGCCAGGGTCATTACATGTCATTGCAGTATCACCTGTTCTGGCTGCCATCTTTCCATTTATCTTCACGGAAGTACTTCCAAATTGTATTGTTGCCTTATTTGAAGGAGGTTTTGAAAATGCTGTTCCCGGTGGTGTTGGAATATGGGGTGGTGTATTTGAAGCAGTTGAATCTACTGTTGCAGCTGACATTCCCATTATCTTTACATCCTGGCTGAGGTTGCCATCTATAATTCCTGAAAAGGGATGTGGTAGTGGTGTTGGCACAGGTGGAGCCGGAGGTGCCGGTACCATCACAATATGCGTATCTACAGCGATTACCTGATCCCCTTGTTTAGCTGCCGGCAGTCCCATTAATTTATATTCACCATTGACCCTTTGATATTCATACTTCCAGACGTTTTCAGGTCCATTCCCGAAGATGCTTCGATCTTTGTTGAAGCTGATGATTTAACTTCAAAATCAAGTGCATTGATGGTAACTTTTCCATTTGGTGCGGATATCTCAATATCACTTTCTGATTTAAAAGTAATTTTATTAGTTTTCCCATCAATTATTATCATGTTTTTCTCTGTCTTATCTACAATTTCAATTTTTTCTGCTCCTTCTGTATCATCGAGCTTTATTGTATGCCCGCTGCGGGATTTGATCATTTTAATATTGTTCTTCCCATCAGAATTGGCTTCAGGCGGTTTATCTACACCGTTCCATAATGAACCAAGGACATACGGCATATTTATATCACCGTGTTGAAAACCCAAAAGTACTTCATCATCGACCTCTGGCAGGAAGAACATTCCCTTGTCATTCCCTGCCATCGGGGACACGATCCTTGCCCAGTTGGATTCATCTTCATCACTTAACCATGGAAATTTTACCTTAACTCTTCCAATCCCCTCCGGGTCTTTATTGTTAGTGACTATTCCGATAACAAAACCATGGATTCTTGCATTATTTCTCCTGTCTTCAATCAGGTCCAATAAACTCAAATCCCTACCCTCCTCACTTTGAATGATGTATGATAAGCAAGATTGTCGAAAGTATGGGACGTTGAAGTGATATAATAGATGCCGCTGAAACGCCCGACCCCGGTAATGTCCACTGTCTTGCCAGCCCTCAATTCAGGCATACCTGCACTTCTACCTTCACCGATCACTGATTCCACCAGATGTGCATTATACCTGGCAATAGCAACCATCTCTGCATCAGAAGTATCAACAAGATACTCATCAACCACTGCTGAAGATGATTTGCCAAAGGCTTTTTCGGTCATGTTCGTTCCCAGTTCCTGTGCCGACATTTTCGTAACCTCATTTCCTTTTTTCGCCTTTGCCGATATTGTATCCTTCTTCATGAAATCCCAGCCCTGTACATTGATCTCACTTCCTTCATACCTGGCACTTAATTTCAAAGACAATTCATCAATATCGACTTTATATTCAAGAGAAAGAGATACGGGATCATTCTCCTTCGCAGGTTTAAAATATAACGTCTTATCATCAACTTGTACTTCATACCTGATGCGTCTGGCTCTTTCCAGTAGAAATTCAAGATCACTCAGGTTGTTCTGGTAAAGAACCGGAAGTTGAATTTTAGTATCTTCCACCTGTGATCTAAGTTCCCATTCACTGGCGATATCAGAAGCAATATCACTATCTTTCATATCTGAAAAAGTCCGTCTTTTCTTGCCGAAACGCAGTCTATGAAGCCTGTCATAACCTCTTACATTAATGGTCGATAATCCTTCACCAAAGGATGGTTCAAGTGACGTGATCTCACCGATCATCATCAATTTTAATTTTTCCATACCCATATAAAGTTTCACTTCACTTCCCAGACTGAAGATATCAAGGTCAAGAAATCTCCAGGTCCCATTGATCGAATCACTGGTTGAAAGGGTAAGCACGAACATTGATGCCATGTTGATCTCTTCTTCAAATCGCAGACTTTTCACAGCATCCATGATATCTGCCGATATTTCACGGTCATTGACTTTTATTTTAACAGAAGGTGATGTTATTTCTGAATTCAATTTCGATCACTAATCAGGTATTATTAAAACTCTTCCAATATTATCAGGACCAGGGAAGTTAAGCGGGTCAGCTATATCATTTGCTTTGGCGATCTTTCGCCACAATAAGGGATCTTTCAATTCTTCTGCTGCTATGATATCCAGCCTGTCCCCCTCCTTCACGATCCTTACCTTCCTGCATGCTTCGATACCTTTCATCTTCAGCGTATCCTGCACACTTGTAACCGGTTTCATAGTAATGGTTACTTTTGCTCGTACAGGGATCCCATTTGATAAGAACATAATAAATTCCTGTTTTACATTTTCAATTACACATTTAAAATTGAATTTTCCCCAGCTGAATAAACATGTGGGAGGTCTTTTACTATCTATTCCCTCCACTGATGGGATCCCAAGTTCAATGATCCGCTTTGTTCCTGCGATCGTCCTGACCTTTCCTGACGATTTTATCTCATGATCCTCCCTGACATCAACGCCCTTTTCATATGAATCGAAAAATAATGTGATCGTCAAAGTCCCAAATTTTGATATTTTAAATTCCGGGATGTCCTCACCTTCCCATTCAACATTCAATGAATGGGCATACTCTTTCGGATTGAACATGACCTCAATGGTCTTATTATCCATTTTTTTGCCATTTTCGTCCAGAACATAAATTTTAGCTCTTTCCATTCAGGTTATCCCCCGTCGTTCTTTTTCAATTAAGAGCTTATTTTCAATAATTTTGTAAACTTTATCAGCAATTATGTTAGTTTCATCTTTTTTCGAAATGTTGCTTTCAGTCAAAACTGTCGAAATATTTTTCATGTTAATTGATCTATTGATGTCTTCTGAGATATATTTTGAAGATTGTTCTATATTATGAGATATAGGTTTTCTCATAATTAGATTTGAAATTCTTGTAGTGATATCTTTCTTAAGCTCATGCTGGTTCAATTGTGTTGTTTCCTGCCTGTTGTTGATATGCTGGAATTTTGCATCCGTCTGTTGTAAACTTCTAATGGACATGTCAATTTTTCGGTCCGGATCCAGTGATCTTGCACTTAGTTTAGTCAAGTTGTTTGAAAAAACTTCTTCTTTATTGATCGGAGGATATTTTCGCTTAACATTTTCAAGGAAAGTACTGTGTTCCTGCGCAAAATTGTTCCTTAATTGAATTACAGGGACCCATTCTCTACCTTCTTTTTTCGTAGTGAGATCTAACACTGAAATGGGTTCCGCATTTTCATCCATTGCCAATTTACCCGGTTTCTTAAATACAAATGGTTCTAAAGAATTATTTACTTCTTTAACAGGTGTATTTGTTCTCAATTTGTGGATGATTTCTTTTGAAGATCTACTTTTGAGTTTGATGGATGGATCGTTCGGATATTGCAGTGCAGATTCCTCATGAATTTGTTGTGGTGAAGTCTTTGGTATCTCTGGTATTGATTTTGTTGAGGATATTATGCTTTGTTTACCAATTTTAGGAGCAGGACTGTCCTGTTTGAATAAAGAACTGGATAGATGGGGCTTCATGGAACCACTTACTGGTCCAGGTGGTTCAAATCCAGTATCAGGTATTCTCGGATGAATGATCCTGTCCCTAATCGAACCTTCTTGATGAAATGAGGAACTGGTGGAATGGGTCGTTGTAGAAAAATCTGCAATTTTAGGCGATTCGAATTTTGCCTGCAAAAATGATGCATTGTTCTCCTGGTTAAAGCGGCTCATCAGAGGATCCACAGGAAGGCCCCCTGTTTTACCAGATAATACATTCCTGGGATGTAATATCTTTAAGATCGTTGTCGGATGCGTAGTCCTGGTCATAATTGGCCAGCCTACTTTACATGAGGAGGTAATCGAATAAGGCTGCATATAGTCTTTTTTGGCTTCCCGTACCTCATTTCTTCCTTTTAAAATCTGCAGCGGGAAAAAACCCTGGAAAAGTAAATTATCCGTTCGTATGTTACTGATTTCTGTCTGGTCAGGTTGTTCGATTACATTTCTAAAAATATTGAGATATTGAGTGAATTTGTTGCTGATCACTCTTGTAACATATATATTTGCATTTATTTTCAGGTTTCTGTTACCTGTTAATCTTCGGAAAACCAGGGATAAGAATCTACGTGGTTTTACAAAATAACCATATTTGGCAGTAATTCTTCTGGAAAAATCCAGTGCGTTAACTCTGATAAATGGAAATCTTAATTGTTCATCGTGCGACTCATTGAGTCTATTATTTGTTATTTTCATGATCTTGAAATTACCAAATAAACAATCAAACTGCGTAGCATCCCGTTAAAACCAAAATCACAGATTCAAAGTATCCTGTTTATACCGTGATGCGCCAATACCAGAGTCTCAGTTGCAACTGTACTGTTGGAAGCATTGAAGGCAGGACCTTCCCACTTAAATGGAAAGGCTTCCTGAAAGCCCCATTGGATCATGGGTATTCCCACCAGGTTGCAAAGGTAAATCACACCATTTTTGCGCACGACCTTGCCATTTATTACATTTTGATACCATTTCCAGAGCAGATCGATATCTGTGAGCCCATGCTTTAATGTGATATCAGTGTATTTTGTGCCTTTAGGAAGCTTATACACAATATCATTAGCACCACCTTCTTCTATCTGTTCAATTTCTGTTTCAATGGTAAGACCTGAGACCTCTGTAAAACCTCCTGCAATAATACCTTCGATCTCTACCAGGAAATTGTAAGCAGAATATGGATCAGTTAGTCCATTTCCAGCAGCATTCGTTCTCGGCACGGTCCCTCCGTCTTTAATTATTTCTTCTCGTCTGAGTTGAGCTTTGTATTTATCTGACTGATCTCTTCACACCACCGTTGCCTATCACGGTGCTCCATATTCATTATGGTGTCATAGTCCCAGTGAAAGTAGAAGGCCAGAAAAGCTACCTCCTCGAACAATCGTTCGTGGGGGTAGCCCGCTATTCCCCCTGACTTGTCACCTCAACTTCAAACTTTTGCTCACATTTCGGGCAGGAGACCTTTATTACATTTGAACCGTTTTCATTGATCCTGGAATAAAGCTCCTGCAGGAAGGACAGATCGGAAACAAACAGATTTTCAATAATTCTTGGATTAACTGCCGCAATAGTGCCGAGTTTGACAACGACACGGGACAGTAAGATTATGCTCAGGTACGCCGGATTACTCTGAACTCTCGGGTCCTTCATTGGTAATATCTCATCTGCAGCCGTAGCTAAACGCATAATCCCTTCTTTTTGCAGGTTCCCTTCTTCGTCCACATAACCCTGCGGCAGGACAAATTCAAATTCAGTTTGAAAACTCATTGTACTCGATCCATCCCTTCATGAACGATCTCCATTGTCTCTATTGCAACGTCGCCTCCCTTGGCAGTGAGGTCAGGGGCGTCATATTTGCTCGGCCATGCTTCCCTGAATTCCCAACGAGCAGCAGGATTTCCTTCTTCATCCTGCAGGATCACGGCTATATTTTTCCTGGCATCGTCAATATTTCCCTGTACAACCATCTTTCGCCATTCAAAGAGTTCTATGGAAGAATCAGTAATCCCCCATTTTAATTTCAAGTTCCCATACTTTGTGAGACCAGGCAGTTTCCTGACTGTGGTTTCCTCATTTCCTTCCCTGTACTCGATGGGATCGTTGCTGATATCGGGTATAGCTACTTCACTGAATCCTGCCTGGACGATTCCGTCTATTTCCAGTAAGAACCTTGAATTTGTATATGGATCATTTCTATCTGCCATATTTTTTCACTTCCTATAATTATTCACTTACCTCTGATCCGCCAGTCCATTGCGCTATTCGGAAGATGACAAATTCAGCCGGTTTGACAGGAGCAATACCTATCATTACGATAAGTCTGCCATTGTCTATGTCATCCTGTGTCATTGTTGTCCTGTCACACTTAACAAAGAAGGCTTCATCCGGTGTCAGACCCATAAGTGCGCCATCTCTCCATACAGTGGTCAAGAACTGGGTGATCGATTGTTTTACCCTTGCCCAAAGTCTTTCATTATTAGGCTCGAAAACAACCCACTGGGTGCCCTGTTCAATGGATTCTTCGATATAAAGGAACAAACGCCGTACATTGAGATATTTCCAGAGCGGATCACTGGATGTGGTCCTTGCACCCCATACTCTGATCCCCCTGCCCGGAAATGCACGTATGCAGTTCACACCTTTTGGATTCAGGATATCCTGCTCAGCTTTCGTGAGATTGAACTGTAATTCCTGGGCTCCGCGGACAACCTCGTTGGCCGGCGCTTTGTGGACTCCCCGTTCAGTGTCACTGCGGGCATATATTCCTGCAATATGTCCACCGGCAGGGACCAGCTTTTTGTTGTTCGTGACAGGATCGATCATATTTATCCAGGGATAATAAAATGCCGCATATTTTGAATCGTTTGGAGGCTCAAGTCTTGCGACATCACCAGCGCTCTGTTTTGCCTGTAATATAGCAAACCTATCTTTCATTTTTTCGCAATGTTCGACGATATAATCTGTTAAACCATTCAGGTTATTGGATGTTTCATCAGGTACGCAAACAATATTGATCTCATCGATCTCCTCAAATGCAACCAGACCTGTCCTTTTACCGGGGGGTGCTGTTTCAATACCTTTATAGTCCGCCGAAGTTATTTCGCTTCCTTGAATCCCATTTTTAAGCAGAATGGTTTGTAGTTCAGGAACTCCTTCTTCTACCATCTCAATTTGTATTATTTTAGATATGTTATTAATTCTTTTTTCATAATAATCACTTGATGCAGCTATATGTGAAAGATTGTCATAGACCTCGACTACATCAGGAGGATTATTTTCCTGGGCCATTACTACATCGGCACCGGTTATGTTTTCAGCTTCCACTATTTTCTTCCAGTACTTTACTATCAGTTTAAAGAGCTGGTTTTTACCGTCCTTAAACAAGGTAGCTGGTTCTAATATCACTGCAACATTATTGCCCCAATTTCCAGGACCAACAGTAGTGATTCTCATGATGTCTTTTTCAGTATTACCTACTGTCCCCATGAGACTGGCTGAAGAAGCCACTGCGCCTTTCCCGGTTACGCGCCCAACAAAACAGCGCTGTCCACCGTTACTGAAAAAACCTGCTACTCCATAGGCAAGATATGACCCCTCAACGAATCCTCCAAACTTATTTTGGAAGTCGCCGAAGTTCGTGACAAATTTTGGGTTGGTCGGTCCTCGTTCAGTCGGTCCCAGAAAGCCTGCAGTACTGGTGCTCACACCTTCTATTGGCTTTGCTCCAATTTCTATTTCTTCTAAATATACACCTGGTGCCAAATATTCTGGCATACAATCACCTCTTTGTTTTATTGAATCATACTTATTCCCGAGTTCTCAGGGATAGGTAACAGAAAGCGAAGTGGTTCTTCCTTCATCCACTTCAATAGACATTCTTTTTTTCCGGTAATCCGGATGATTTATCTCAAGTACAGGACTTATTCCATTAATCCTCACAAGTTTCTTTTCACCGGACCGGATAACATTATCCTTGTTCAATCCCTTAAAATAAATGACAAACTCACCATTTTGTGCTGTTCTTGTCCTGATACTACTATCCTTTATCCCTAGTAATGCTCCGTCAATTCCTTTGTCCTGGGAATTTTTAACCACACCTCTTATCAATGTGGCGGATGGTGGGAATTTGTAAGATGGTTTTGGGCAGAGGACAACATTTACTATTGGGTTTTGTATATCGAGATCTTCAAGCCTGACCTTCTCAATTTCTTTATCAAAAAAATGTTCTCCACCATTTACCTGGACGTCATAATGATCTCCCGAAAGATCCAGGAAAAGGTAATATCCACTGGGATTCTTGATGGGATTTATGTTCTGACCCTTTATGGATACATCAAAATTACCGGCAGCCTCCATTCCAGAGTAATCGTCGATGATGTAAACACCTAATGAAAGCTTTGTGGAAACGCTTTCGATCAAGATTTCGTCAGTTTTTTCCACGTTCATACCTCATATACATATTTATCTAGTTTGCGCTCGATTACCCGTTTTGCATCTTTCTCCCGCGTTGACTCTATCCTGATAGTGTTTACCATATAACATATTGAAGGTCTTAAAGGTTTATCCTGGAAAGTATTCCATATCTTGGTCAGATCGTCCAGGCTGAGAGGTGTTTGTGATATGTGAAGCTCCTGGTCATTCTCCTTCAGGTTTCCCCTTAGAGTTGAACCTGATATTATGGAGTTGTCATAAAGGATTTGCATTGCCCTGCCTAAAATACTGTGCTCTTCTTTCGTTCTATCGGTTTTATCCTGTATTCCCGGGGAAGGGTAAGACGTTAACATGTAATACAGATCCAGGATCAAGGGCGGGTATTTGAGTTTTGTAACATTTATCTTCTGCATTTCCTGATTTTTCATATGGACATTTTCAATGATCTGGAACAGGAACAGGGAAAGGCGCACGCTGTCACTGGCCTCGATCTCACCTGGAGAAAAAAGGATTATGGAATCCGGATTTATCAGATTTTCCATATTACTCCTTAACAGATATATCAATGTCTCGCTAACATCTGCTATAGTAGTATGACCCGACAAGTTTATACTCTGTGTAATTTCCATTTTTCCTCAAAATTTAAAGATCATTTCACAAGCTTATAATATTTCCCAAATTCTTCTGGTGTGCAAAGCTTGCCCATCTTTTGGAATTCCCTTTTTGTGGCTTTAATTATACATTCCATTGTAACAATACGTGAACTCCCTGCTGCCAAAAAAGTGGCGGCAAGGGCTATGTTCTTAATATTACCGCCTGTTATCTTGAAATTCGCCAGAAAACCGAGGTCTACATCGTCATTAACAGGTGTTTCTTTTGGAAATATGTTCTCCCAGATTTTTTCCCTGAGTGTTTCATCAGGGAAGGGAAATTCTATGGCAAAATGCAATCGACGCAGGAAAGCATCGTCTATGTTATTTTTATAATTACTTGCAAGGATCACAATACCTTCATGTTCTTCCATCTTCTGGAGCAAATAATTGATCTCGATATTTGCATAGCGGTCATGAGAATCCTTGATCTCGGACCTCTTTCCAAAAAGTGCATCTGCTTCATCAAAGAACAGGATGGCGTTGCTTGTTTCTGCTTCTTTGAATATCTTATTAAGATTTTTTTCTGTTTCCCCGATATATTTACTGACCAAACTGGATAGGTCAATTTTGTACATATCCAACCCAACTTCCCTGGCGATAATTTCAGCAGCCATGGTTTTACCAGTGCCGGAAGTCCCGGAGAAAAAGATATTAAGTCCCTTTCCCAGTGATAATTTCCTGTCGAATCCCCAATCAGAGTACACAGTTTTCCTATATGTTACATAACCGCTTATCTCTTTCAATTGTTCCTTTACATCATTCGGCAGGATAATTTCTTCCCATGTATAGCGTGGTTCTATCTTCTTTGCCATGGAGGATAGCTTCTGGTTGGATTGGGCTTTACAGCCTCGATAAAGGTCTGAAAGTGATAATGCCAGATCATAATCACTTCTGGACCTCGCGATCTGAACTGCCGTAAAGATAGCATCCTTTATCTGACCACCACTGAATTTAAATTTACTCGAGATCTCATCCAGGTCCACTTCACCTGATAGATCATATCCATCCAGGAATGCTTCCCATAGTATTTTTCGTTTTTTTGCGTCAGGCAAAGGAATATCCAGACTTATGAAACCATGATTGTTAAAAACACATGGGGGTTCCCATGATTGCTCACCTGATAGAAATATCCAATTTGGAAATATATCCATCTTTTTAATTATGCTTAATGAACTGACCTTGGAGTTGGTATCCTTGACCACTGCATCAAATCCTTCAAAATATATAGATGCATTTTGTAAAAGGGCTTCCCGAAGGACCAGGTCCAACATTTTATACGATCCATCTTCCAGGAGAACGTTAGAATCCACTATTAATAATGGCATATCAAACTCACTGCTAACGATCTCAGCAACTGTTTTTTTTCCTGTTCCGTACGGACCGGCCAAAAAGAATATCTGAGGGTTATTTGTTTGGAAATACCATTTTATTTTATCAATTAACACAGTGTCATTTTCAGGTAAAATAAGATCCTCTATAGTTCTTTTTGAGTTTATGATCGTCGAGAAATTCTTAATTCCTGGATCGATCTCATCAAATTCCAGTAGAAAACTAATAATCCTTTCATCAACTTTTATAGATCTGGACAGAAGCGTGGAATGGTCGTCATTTCCATTATTGGAAAGATGTATCAGGTGATTCTCCAAAAGAGGACTGCTTGGCGAAAAATTCATTCTGGCCTTGATCCTTTCTTCTACATTTTGGAACAGAAGCTTGATCACCAGATCAACAGTAGGCCGCTTTTTTGTTAGATCATTCTGAAGATATGAGTATATCTGTTCATATGGCAATTTCAGTTCTGATACAAGACAGATCAATAGGACATCGACTTCAAAGGAATTGAGATGAAAAATATCTGATAAAAAAGGTAATCGTAATGCTTGACCATTTTTTATACTTTCGATCTTTTTTATATTGATCCTATGGGTTAAGGTTTCAATTTCTTCAAGTTCTAAACTGGAATGACTATTTATTTCTGATTCAAAAAGCGAGTTCTGGAGAATATGGTCTATTTCCTTTTCTGTAATAAATAAACCCTGGTAGTCACTCGATCCATCCTGGAGTTCTGCTTTAAGCTTCCTGACATAAGAATGGATCAACAGGTCTATCCGCTGGAATTCCATAAAAAGATGTTCAAAGTTGCTCTTATATACATCATTTTCACTGATAATTAAATCACCTGATTTTTTAAAAGATCCTGCAATTAATGTTTTCATCTCTTGAACCTCAGACTCTTACACAATTTATGGATTGTGCAGATTTTATTGCTAACCAGCCCAAGTTTTAAAAAAAATGTATGTAATACCAGTTATTTTAGAATGTCATGGATTTGATAATGCCTTTATTATGATCTCATGATCTGTTAATTGTCCTGAAGATTTTAATCGGTCAACTTCGATAAGGAATTTTTCAATTGATTTATTGTCTAGATCATGTTTTCTGGCATATCGCATAGCCAGAATTTTCAATTCTTTTCTTGAAGAATATTTTTTTGGTCTTCTGCCATCAAGAAAATCAAATATATATCCACATTTTGTATGTCCTATTGTGGCAGTGGAAGGATTTATTGACGTTTTTATATAATCTTTGAAAGTCTCTCCTTTTATATCGTCACCACATTCACATAAAATCATATTACTACATCCATGTTGAAATCGGATTTATAGAGACTTATCTATACTAATAGGAAGTTTCATTGCACAATCGCTCGCTCCTATGTGATTTATCCACATAATTATGGACAAATAAATATTACTTCTAATTATATATATAACTTTTGAAAATATCTATTTAATTTATTTTCAAATGAAATTTGCTACTTTGATGTCATACGCCCAGGCTTTCCCGAAGTACTTTTAGTCCACACTCCAGGGCCTCATCGATCTTCCCGGCATC
>CBFFLL010000032.1:0-2200 GCA_965642175.1 Candidatus Methanoperedens nitratireducens
CCGCAAAATATAATTGTTTCAAGCATGTACGGGATTCATCCCATTGGTCATCTATCAGCGATTGGAAGCTATAATGTTCCGTCGGGAATTATCGACAAAGAAAGAATAGCAGATTTCGGGATGTTTCACGCAGCAATAGATGGTAAAATTTCAAAAGATGAGGTAGTCGGAGCCACAATAATGCTTCCGGTCAGGGAAATTTGATATGCATGCCTACGGTCCTGTTCCTTCCAGGAGGTTAGGACGGTCGTTAGGGGTAAGTCCGATACCCCTGAAAACCTGTTCCTATAACTGTATTTACTGTCAATTGGGCAGGACAAAAAGGCAGCAGGTAAGCCGTGAAAGTTTTTATCCCAGGGAAGAGATTCTAAAAGATGTCCAGAAAGTAATCGATACCTCAAAAACAGATTATATAACTTTTGCAGGAGATGGCGAGCCTGCACTGTGCAAGGACCTCGGCTGGTTGATCCGCCAGTGCAAGAAAAACTGGAAGATGCCTGTGGCAGTAATAACAAACGCTTCTCTTCTCTTTATGAAGGATGTAAGACAGGATTTGAAAGAGAGCGACGCGGTGCTTTCCAAGCTTGATGCTGGAAGCGAGGAGGTTTTCAGGAGACTTAACAGACCCCATAACAGCATTGGATTTGAGGATATGCTTAAAGGATATGTTGATTTCAGGCAGGAATACTCAGGTAAGATATGGCTGGAGGTGATGCTTGTTGCAGGTTTGAACGATTCGGATATATCATTGATGGACATCAAGAAAGCTATCGAACGTATAAAACCTGATAGGATTCACATTTCAGTTCCCACACGTCCGCCTGCAGAACCATGGGTCAATCCTCCTGCGCCAGAAAGGATCATCCGTGCCCATGAGATAATTGGTACTGCATCAGACCTCACGCAGTACGAGTCAGGAGAGTTTGGTGTTTTTCCTGATTCGCGTACATCAATAATGGAGATCTGCTCCCGTCATCCATTAAGGGAAGAACAGGCAAGGGTTATTGAGAAAAAGTTTTCTGAGGCAGGATGCATAGATGAAATGCTGTTAAAGAATATCCTTGTTCGTGTAGAATACAGGAATATATCCTATCTTTTACCGGGAGGTTTTGTCAGAGGAACGCATACGGGTGCTTAAAATGATTATCTCAGTTGCAAGCGGAAAAGGAGGAACTGGCAAGACCACAATAGCAACGAACCTGGCATTGAGCATTACCAATGTACAACTGCTGGATTGCGATGCTGAAGAGCCTGATTGCCATTTATTCCTGAATGTAGATTTGAAAAAGGTTGAAGATGTATATGTATCAGTTCCTGTGATCAATAAAGAAAAGTGCGATCATTGCGGGAAGTGCTCTGAATTCTGCCAGTTCAATGCTATTGCAGTACTGCCTTCAGACATTATTTTCTTCCCTGTGCTGTGCCATGGGTGCGGAGGATGTAAGCTCGTATGTCCCGGAGGAGCTATAACTGAGGAAAAGCGGATTATCGGCACAATCGAGGGCGCTGCTGCAAATGGATTTGATAAACCCAAAGTTATTCATCCCTTTTTGACAGGTTTATCAAAAATGGAATTTTATCAAGGGCGATTGAATATAGGAGAAACCATGACAATTCCGGTGATCAAAGCCCTGAAAAAGAGGATAGTCAAAGGCAAAAATGCAATTCTCGACTCGCCCCCGGGAACTTCATGTCCTGTCATTGAAACCGTCAGAGGGACAGATTATTGTTTGCTCGTTACAGAGCCCACACCATTTGGTCTGCATGACCTGAAGCTTGCAATCGAGGTTGTTAAGCAATTAAAGGTTCCTTTTGGGATAATTATAAACCGCGATGGCATCGGTGATAACAGGGTTGAAAAATACTGTGAAGAGAAAAATATTCCTATACTCATGAAGATCCCGCAGAACGAGGATATTGCAAAGCTTTACTCAAAAGGTCAGCCCTTTGTGTTAGAGATGCCGGCTTGGAAGGAAAAGTTTGTCCAGCTCCATAAAATTATCCGGAAAGAAGTTAAAAAATCAAAAGAGGAATTAACTTGAAAGCACTTCTAATGATGGGATGTCCTGAACTGCCTGTGCAGACAGCGGCTGCACTTTATGTTGCCTATAATTTGAACCTGGAAGGCTTTGAGGTAATTGCTGCTGGGAACAAAGCTGCCATCAGCCTGCTCCTTAACTCCGATCCTGAAAAACACTAT
>CBFFLL010000032.1:2300-3839 GCA_965642175.1 Candidatus Methanoperedens nitratireducens
GTGGATGGCGATGATGTTATTCTGCCTTATATCAAGCCCTGCCACGGAAGTTTTGTGCTGAGGATACCGGGGAAGGAGGAAGCTGTGAGGCTGAGGGCGGGGAAGAACAAATGAAACAGCTTGCCATTATAAGCGGGAAAGGGGGGACAGGAAAAACAACCCTTGCCGCAGCTTTCGCTTCCCTGGCTGAAAATGCCGTGCTGGCTGATTGTGATGTGGACGCTGCAGATCTGCATCTCATACTTAAACCTGAGATTAAAGAAACCATTGAATTCAGCGGTTCAAAGATTGCATCAAAAGATGAGGAAAAATGCACCCAGTGCGGAAAATGCAGGGAATACTGCAGGTTTGATGCTATCAATGAAGACTTAAATTTAGTCGAGGACAGATGCGAGGGGTGCGGCGTCTGCGAGTTAGTCTGCCATGAAGGTGCAATTACTCTGCGTGAGAGAAAATCAGGGTTTGCCTACATTTCAGATACTCGATTTGGCCCTATGTCCCATGCAGTGCTCAATACTGCTGAGGAAGCTTCTGGTAAATTAGTCGCTCTGGTAAGAAATAACGCAAGGATCCTGGCTAAAAAATATGGAAAATATCTAATTATTATTGACGGACCTCCTGGAATAGGCTGTCCTGTTATTTCTGCTATTTCAGGTGCTGATTTAGTACTGATTGTCACAGAACCCACATTATCCGGTATATATGACATGGAGAGAATACTGGGTGTGGCTAATCATTTCAATATTCCTGCTGTTGTTTGTATAAATAAATTCGATATAAACTATGAGAATACCCTGATTATTGAGAAGTACTGCGAGGAGAATGGTCTTGAAGTTGTGGGCAAAATACCATATGATGAAACACCGACGAAAGCTATGATAGAAGAAAAAACGATTATTGAGTTCTCTGAGGGTGAATTTTCAAATAATGTAAAAAATATCTGGGAAAATATCAGGAGGAAACTTAAATGACAGATTCAAATAAGAAATCTGATTTTGATAACATGATCGAAAAGCTTCAAAGAAATGTCAATGAGCAGGAGCGGATGATATTCTCAGAAAAGGTAATCGAGGAATATAATAGCCCGAATAATATCGGCAAGATGGCACAGCCGGATGCTTTTGCAATATTAACCGGCTGGTGTGGGGATACGATGGAGATGTATCTGAAGATGGAGCATGAGATAGTTGCAGATATAACATTTATGACAGATGGATGCGGTGCGATATATTCAAATTATTATCTTGAACATAGATTCAATATCAAAGATGAAGGCTTAAAACACTGACAAAAATGGTAACGCTGATAGAATAAAACAGTTTGTTAAATGAGACCACTGAAGGGATCTTAGTTATTCCTTGACCTGTACCGGACCAGAGCTGCGCCTATCAGTAATCCAGCCACTGCAGAGACAATGCCCATCGGGCTTTGTGCCGGCGTCGGAGTGGCTACCTGGGTCGGCGCTGCAGTTGGCGTCGCGGCGTTCTGCAGTATCAGGTTCTTATTGTACTTCAGCATCCCGGGTAAATTATCGGCACC
>CBFFLL010000032.1:3849-5759 GCA_965642175.1 Candidatus Methanoperedens nitratireducens
CGGCACCCTGCACGGACTTCGGGAAGTTGGTGAACACCACTCTCTTCACGTTTATACTCTTATCCTTTAATGCTTCCTCCACCCCTTTCGCAAGTTCGCCGGACTGCATGTTCTCGATGATGAACTTAACGTTCTTATACTTGTCCGGGTTCGCGTTGATGTCGTCGATGAGCTTCGCGGTGGTCTTGGTGCCGTTCATGGCGAACTCCGGGGCGTAGATGTTAACGACTTTCATTCCCAACCAGTTCTGCACCGGATCTTGCTGCCACATCATAACGATGACGTCCTGCTGTCCCAGCAATGCTTTCTCCTGGGCGGTCGGGTTCGAGGCGTCTATCAAGGCTATGTATTCAAGATATCTCTTCTCGTAATATGCTGAGTTCGCCGTGTCCTTCTTGGCCAGCCAGCCTTTTACCTCTTCTGCAATCTTCTTGGCGCTATCAGGGGTATTCCATGCCATGGAAGGGTCCTTGAGGGTATACCAGTTGACCGTACCATAATTATTGGCCTTCATGAAGTCGTTGACGTATGGCATGACATACGTCTTGTCTGTGGAGCCGTTATTGGCTACGAACATGTCGGCATCCTTTATGAAGTCCTTTTTAAGCTGGATGTTGTTTGGGATTATATCGGACTGCATGTGCGGGCATATCGTCGGGTCTGAGATATATATAGCGTTGACCTTATCGCCGCCGATATACTCTATAGGGTCCCATAGAACGCTCGTTGTCGATACGACGTCTATCTTATCGGACGCGGCACATACGGGCGCGGCCATAAATAAAATAGACATGATACAGATGATAAACAAACGATTGATTGGCATACTTATCACATAGTATTACGCAATATTTAAGATTTACTACTTGTTATCCTTCGCTTTGGAGATAGTATTACTGCCAGGGCAAATGCCATAGTGAATATGACAGCTATGAGCGGACCTATCGGCAAAGTATATTCAAAGCCCGCCCATACCCCAAAAACACTTATAATGACAGATATAAGAGGTGCCACGATGAACATGTCCCTCATGTTATAGCAGAACTGGTAAGCTATGGCCGCAGGTGTCACAAGCCAGACATATATGAGGAGACCCCCTACGATGTTGATATTCAGTGCCACAGAGACCGCTATAATGAAAAGTATGGCGTAGAACACAATCTTAGTCCTTATCCCGGACGCCTCTGCTATCTTCATGTTGAACATCACGGCGATGATCTCCTTGTAGAACATTATGATGAAAGCGATAGTGATGACCGATATGATCGCAAGTCCATATATCTCTTCCCTGTATAACGATATGACGTCCCCGAACAATAATCCGCTCGTGGAGAACCCTCTGCCCAGGTATTGCATATACGAGATGAAGAATATGGCTATTGCCATGGACATCGCGAACATCACGCCCAGCGTGGTATCTATGGACATTTTTGTCTTGTCGCTTATCGGGCCCAACAATGTCGCCACCAGCACGCTGAAAAGTATCCCTGTCGCTATCGAGTCCAGCCCCAGGAATATACCTGTAGCCGCACCAGCGAACGCGGCATGCGACATCGTGAATCCTATTGAGGATATGTTCATTCGGGCTATGATGACACCCAGTATTCCACACGATATCGACGCGAAGACCATTGCTTCTACTGCATGGCAGACGATGTTGTTTGGTATAAGAAACTCGAACATCAGTTCATCCTCGACGATTTTCTGACTATGCTTTCGACCTCTTCAGCCTGGCAGGTATCATCATAAATGATATGTCCGTTGTTCATGATGGCAATCCTTATCTTCCTGTCCGGCAGGTCGTCGAAGGCGTGCGAAACCATCATTATAGGCATCCCCTTTTCTGCCAGCCCTTCCAGCACTTTCGTGACGAACTCCCTGGCGTTAAAGTCAAGGTTGCTGAAAGGCTC
>CBFFLL010000032.1:5769-19347 GCA_965642175.1 Candidatus Methanoperedens nitratireducens
GTAACATGATGTCGGGCTCTTTCGCTATGTTCTGGGCGATCATCGTCTTTTGCTGCTGTCCGCCGCTCAATATACCGATCGGCTTTTTTCTGATGTCATTGATGCCGAGAAGATTTATTGCCCTTTCGACAGCCTCGTAGTCCTGCTTTTGATGCCTCCTGAAGAACCCCATCCTTCCATACCTGCCCATCATGACCACCTGTTCGACGGTAAAAGGGGTGAACGGGTCAAAGTAGAGGTTTTGAATGACGTAGCCGGCCTTTTTCCTTACTTCATGCCCCATCTTCCTGACATCTATCCCGCATACGCTGGCGCTGCCATGTGTGATCTTTACCATCCCGTTGATGGACTCCAGTAAGGTGGTCTTTCCCGCACCGTTCGGACCGCCAATCAATACGTATTCTCCCTTCTTGATGTCCAGGGAAAGTCCTTTGATGACGGGCTTATCCCCACCTTCGTAGGCAGTGTAAATATCTTTTAATTCGATGAGCCCCAAAGCCGACATCCCTCGCTTTATTTATTGCTTACCTCGAAGAGTTCTATGTCGTCCATGCCGTACATTTCCAGTGCAAGTGCCTCTATCTTTTTGAAGTAGTCATCAACGTCCTTGGGCGGAAACTTTATTGGTCGGGGAGCGATGACGACCTTCTTTCCGTCAGACTCGAAGATACATTTTATCTGATCGCTCACCGTGATGTCAATGTTCCTCTTTCCAAGGGTACATCCGCTGCCTATCTGCACGCCGTCCACCAGGCATGACTGAGGGGGCGTACCGTTACAATATACGTTAGCTGCCATATGGAATGGGTCATGGCAAAAATATTTTTTCACATACCTGCCTATCCGGTATCCGAGGACGATATAAGGTCCGATATGGCCATGGAAAGCGGCAAGGTCCTCTATTGAATAATCCTTATCCAGATTCGAGTATATACAACCAGGCATATCATGCATAAATCTTAATGATCAATATAAGAGCTTAAGTCTTATGCTTTTAATACGAAGTAACACTCAATTGGCAAAAGGTAGTATAGCACATCTCATCGAAATAAGCGTATAGACCTGGCCAGCCCCGAAGAGAAGAATAAAAGGTTCAGGCTATAATTCTGCATGATTATGCTTCAATTAATACGGCGATTTCATCTAACGTGTCGTATCCTATTTTATTCACCAGCACGAATTGAAACTGCCACCATTCACCACAAGCTTTATTTGACTTGATAATGATTCATGCAATTAGTGACAATTATGACACATGATGATCCTAAATATGTTGGCGATGAATTCGTTGAAGAAAATGAAACTAATCTTAGTGAGAAAGAACAGGAACTTGAGGGCTTATTTGACCTGGTTTTACCTCCAGGAGTGCCGAATAAACTGATCATGGAAGCTATGGAAAAATTCAATCTTGAAGTTTCAACCAGAAAATGTGCTCTAAAAACCATTGAAGTGGATACAGATAATCTTCTTATATTACGCGGTGAGTTAGAAGCAGTTAATAATGCACATGATTATATCTTTCAAAAAATGAGCGAAAAATATAATTATAAACGAAATAAATAAGGACATAGGGGTTTAACCCTATTTCCTTTTAAAATAAGCGCTGTCTATCTACCGGTCTTGTAGCGCCAGTTCCACCGCAGTTCGTGCATGGAATATTTGGCAATGAATACCCTTTGCCTTTGCACCACTGACATTTTCTGGTTGAATCAACAACGTTTACTTTGCCAGATCCACCGCAAACAACACATTTCACGTTCTGGTGCTTCCCTGTTCCACTACAGAAACCGCATACAACGTCACCGGGCACTTTTACTGTTTTCTTTATTTCAGCCATCTTAAATCACATCGCTATGAACATCAAACTAAGATATATTTTTTTCCATTTGATCGAAGTATCCCAAAAAAAAAGAAAAGTAGGCAAATTGCCTACTTACTGATTTACTTTGCCGGGATAACGAATGCTCTCTCACCAGCGCAGCGATCCCACTCTCTGAGTGCCGCCTTACCGAAGCATGCTCTTGGATCTGCGAAATCAAAGTTGATCAATTCATCTGCGAAGCAGGTCTTGACCAATGGATTGACGCAGAATGCATCCTTTCTTCCAGCATGGGCTGATGCAACGCATCCTGAGGTATAACCACCCTGGTGACCTACGTTCATTGCGTAGTTCGGGTAGTTTGCGCCTCTGCATTCGCCTATGCAGCCTTCATCTGAAGCGATAGAGAACACGTTGGTTGCGCCGCACTGATCCTGCAGGTCATACCCGTAGAATCCAAGTCTGCCGTGTGCCTCTTTGTGGAGGTACATGGAGAGATACCATCCGGCATATGCTGCCTGGGAGTGCCCGGTTGCAAGACCTACCGCTCCGGCGGAGGTGAGTGCAACAGTAGTTGCTCTCTGTGAACCACCAAAGTGGTCTTCGAGTGTGGTCGGGTACTTCTCGTACGCTTCAAGACCGTACAGTGTTGTTTCTGTAGCGATGTCTTTTACCGTCTCCATGGTTGCCTTTGCACTTCCGAGTTTGCCGTATTTCTTTTCTGCATACTCTGCGCCCCAGTACAGGAAGTCGTCAAGGATATCATTGGTGTATGCTGGTGTTGAATACATTGTGAATCCGACGCCGCCTGACATGTACCCGCCAAGCCATATCTGATCATATAGCATTGACGCTGCAGAAGCTACCTGTAAGACAACTTCGCATGGTTCATCTGGTTTCTTCCTCTCTGTCTGGACGATATCTGCCATATGACCGAAGGACAATCCTCCAGGCTCATTTGGTCCCCTGGCTCTTCTGGCCGGGATCATATCACCCATTTCGACAAGTCCAGCGTGCTTGGCTGTGAATGCAAGTTCACCGACTGCTGCTTCACCGGCGCACATATGATATGCGCTGATAAAGGTCATGCCGACCTGCATTGCCATCCAGCGGCTTGTGCCTGGTCCGTCCTCAGTCCTTGTGACTATGGTCGGGATGTGCACTGCCTGCCAGGAGGTCTTGCCCATTGCTGCCTTGATCTGTTTTGCCTGGTCTGCCGGGAATTCGTTGTCAATGTTGATAACGAACTGTTTGTCAACTTCATCCTGCAGGGTCTCGTCGCCAGTGAAGATTTTCACATAGCAGTCATCTACGAGTGCCGGGTGTGTTTCGACCATGTGTTCCTGGACGATCGCTGCGCCGGGCATTGCATGGTTCAAGACTTCGAGATAGTAGTTGATTGTCTCAGGGGTAACTTCCTTGCCCAATCTCTTCTCAAGTGTCTCGTGTGCCAGGTCAAGTCCTACAACGCATGTTCTCCTTATGTCGTCCCATTCCTGCTGCATTGCAGCATTGTTGACGAAGTGGAGATCGTCGCCGTCGCATACGATATCTGTTCCAGATATTGTATATGGGGTCAACTGTCTCTGACCGAGGGGTATACCCGCAAGGTGAAGCTTGGGGTCATAAGCCTGCAATCCTCTCTTCTTTGTGATCGCTGCGCCGCACTTTGCCATTTCTACCTTTCTTGGGTTCTGTGTGTATCCAAGTCTGAGGTATTTGGTCTTCTTGTCAGTTATTGACTTTGGTTTAGCTGTGGAGCCGCACTTGTTGGATCCCCATTCTTTTGCGTACTTTGTTTCCATTGCTTTCTTAAATCTTATTTCTGCCATTTTGAATCACCTCACGCCTTTGGGACGAACCCGTATTTGGTTCTTAATTCCCAGACTTTCTGAACGTGCTCGACTACTTCCTTGTCGCTTCTGAAAGAGACATTGTCCACTCTATAGATGGTGGTTCTCTTGGCTGCTTCGGCTTCGCTCATTGGTTTCCCAAGATTGACCTTTCTGTCAATTGGTACGCCTACCTGATCCTTGTCCATTACCATTACGCCGCCTTCAAGTCTGCGCCTGTCCAGCATATCGAACATGGTGCCGTCTTCCTGAAGTCTGAGCGAGTGGCCGTGAACTGTACAGCCTCTGAGTCCAGCAAGACCCCAATCGGTCATTTCGGTCTCTGACTGTCTCTTGGTGTACTCTTCAAGATCTCTCTCTCTCATTTCATTGACCTGTCTGCCTGAGAGTGTACCTGGGTCAACTCCTCTGAAGTTGATTGCACAATGGTACGATCTCCAGTATGGGACTGATGGACCATTGTACATAGAATCAGCGAACTGTGCGTACCTGATCCTGTCCCCTGCTGCTGCGCCTGGGGTTGGTTCAACGACTTCTCTTACCGGGCAGTCTGGTTCGCCCATTTCCGCAAGTGGCGGGTGGGTGCTCGGGTAGTCTGCGCCAGGTGCTCTGTGACCGAGAATTGCGGTTAAGTCCTCATCTGAGATTTCGCGCATTTTCTCGACGTCATCTGACATATGTTTTCTTCTATTCTTAGCAACTGATGTATTGCCAGGATAATACTGTGGTTTATAAGCCATATTTTTTCCTCCTTATATTTTTGAACTGGTTCCTTCTGCTGTTCTGGATAAGCCTTTACTCTGATTTTACAAGACACAGGTTTGATTCCAACTTTGCATGTGGGTCGACCATACCAAGTATCCGTTCATCTTCAAGATTGATGGTTTCATCATACTTGCTTTTGAACCCGTACTTGCCGTAATCTGTCAGGGTGGCTTTTGTTTTTATGAAGTAGCCTCGTTTTAATTCAAACGGGAAGGGCAGCGCGCGTTCACACGCTTTCTTTAGTTCCTCCACGGCACTTTCATTATCCACTTCGACAAGAACTTCGCCCACTATTACATGCAATTCGAATGCGCTTCCACTGACATGGATAATTATCCTGTCAGGATGGTTCACATCCTTACCCGTTCCAGGTCCACATGTTATCGTTCTGGGCAGGTTCTTCCCACTGATAAGCATTCTTACCACGCCTTTTACCGAATCGATCTCATTCAAGAGCTTCTCAGCGGTTTCAGGCAGTAATAGCCTTTGTGGAAATATCCGTATCTGTTTTAGTTTATCCGATACTTTAGCAGCTCTTACCATTCAATTCTCCTTATACGGCCCCCGCGATAGCCTTCATAGGCTCTCTGAATTCATCAACCGAGCTGAAAACATCTCCTACTAATCCGGATGTCTTTGCAGGGCTGTATATCTGCACACCTGCGTCAAGAGCAACTGCTGCTGCTACGCATGGTACTGCGAGACCCTTTGAGTGTCTGGTAACGACGTGGTTGCCGTTGAAGACACCAGGTCCTCCGCCGCCATAGATAGAGTGCGAGAAGAACGAGAAGCCTACTGCAGCTCCCTGTACCTTACCGAAGTCGCATCCTGGAAGTGTGGTCTCCTTTTCAATGAGGTCGTTGAAGTACAGCAATACTGCTGATACCGACTGTGGAGCTCTCTGTGCGCCGCAGTTGATGAGTGTTGCGATCATTGAGCCTGCTGCTGTGTACGCATTCCACTTTCCGACATCGTTGGTCTTATAGGTAGTATAGCCAGATGCGAATTTCTTATCTGCGCTGATTACTTTATCTGCAATTGCCTTTTCGACGCATGCATGGACTACTGAACCGATAGTACCGGTCTTGCCCAGAGCTTTTGTGGTTCCATATACCATGTTGTTGGCGTTCAAGCCCTGGTATGAATAACCCATTAATCTGTGTCTCTCCTGGTTACCGATTGCATCTCCCATTTCGAAGATAGCGGTATTCTCAAGGGTTGAGCACAGCGCTGCTGTGTTCATAGCGTTCATCTTACAGGTTGCTGCAAGGTGGTTTGCCATGACGTTCCTGAGTGTATAACCAAATCCCTCATCTTTCTGTGGGATTTCGACGATCGACTTGACGTTGCCGCCGACCATATCAAGTGTCTGTGGGTACTGTCCCCAGACTGCGGACTTGATGGTTGGTGCATCGAACATGCCAATGTTGAACTGGCTTATGATTGCCTGTGTGGTTGCTGATGCTGCGCAGGTGAGTGATGATACATACTCTGCTGCTACATCGATTCTTGCTGATGGCACCTGTACGATAAGTTGTTTTCCACCATTTAAGGCCTTTACAACTGTATCGTCCCCGCTGTCAACCTTTACCATATCGGCAACGGCGCTCTGGATCTTTGCTGCATTCTTTACTATGTCCAATTTCATTTCTCTTCCAGGAATCTTTCTACCCTTGCCACCAATTGCTGATGTTGCTAAGGTTTTCTCGATTCCTGCTAAGTCAACGGCTGCTGTTCGCTTTATGCCGGTGACTATACTTTTGATAGCGGCATTTCTCATCGGGCTTATGGCATTGATGTCCACGCCTGATTTGAGTTTTGCTCCTCTGTCGCTATATAGGTCTATTGTGTCAGCCACGTTTATTTACCTCCTTATTTTGTCTCTGTCCAAGAAATTGGTCACTTGGCAGCGAAACAATAAGAGTGATTCACAACGACCCGGGTTAGAACTTATAAAAAGAAGTTAACATTCCTACCACAGATTATTGTTTTTTTATTGTATCTTTCTGCCATTGCAATCCCTTGTACACCTCACTTATTCTCTGATAGTACTTAAACATTACGAATCGTTCATGATAATACATTATAAAATAATTCGTGGCGAAGCTTCACGCTTTCATATATTATTTACTATTATTACCTATCCGCCACTTTCCACATTAGAATGGTCCATCTCAGTCGGGACGGACTCCTTTTGCTTCTCTAATGCCTGATTTATTTCATCAAGAGTGAATTGTTTTTCACTGAGTTCTTTTTCGTCCTTTCTTTCAATGGTTTTCAGGACTTCTGTTTTATAAAAAAGGTTCGTTTTGTCCAGAAGCGCCCATGTACCATCTTCATCAGACATAAGCTCTGTCACTGTGCCCTGGGTCCCTGTTGCGCTATAAAGCACATTACTTCCAATCATAATAGGGCTGCCCGCCAGATCGAATGCCTTTATGTCACTCATCTAGCCCTAACCTATACTTTAATCCTTAATAATAATTACGGTTGGATTTGCATATCTATAATGGATTTACTGTAGGATTTTCCCTCTCACCATGTTTATAAGCAATAAAGACTCTGTAAAATGCGATGACCACTGTACCTGGAGATGAAGAACAACCGCTGGTTGAACATATAGAGGAACTGCGCTCAAGAATGATCATCGTTGCAGTCCCGATCGTGGTGATCACATTAGTAGTCTTCACTTTTTCAGGGGGATTGCTTAAGTCGATGTGGGAAAGTGCAGTGCCTGTTCCCATGTACATATACTCCCCGCTTGAGCTGATAACCACTGAACTGACATTCTCATTAGTATGCGCGCTTTTTATCGGGATACCGCTTATGATGTACGAGGCGTTCATGTTCGTAGGGAAAGGGCTGTATACTAATGAAAAAACGTTTTTCATCACAATTGTACCTGTTTCGTTCATCCTGTTCTTTTCCGGAGCAGCGCTGGCTTATTTTATCGTAGTGCCGATCGTTTTTAAGAGCGCGATGTTCTATTCAATGGACGTTGCGATCCCGCAGAACAGGGCTATAGCGACATTTTATTCAATATTGACGATGGTCGTGGGTTTCGGGATCATTTTCCAGTTCCCTCTTCTCATTATGGCAGCTTTGAAAATGAAGCTTCTGAATCTGGAGACCCTGCAAGGGCAGAGGAAGATAATTTATGGTGCTCTTCTTGCGGTAGCTTTATTTCTATCACCAGGTCCTGATATGCTTTCAGGGCTGATAGTGGCTGCTGTGCTTGTGATCCTGTTCGAGGGAAGCCTTCTTGTATCAAGGTATTTTTTGATAAACCGGATAAAAAAAGGTAATCCCGGTTAAACCTCATTGTCCCAAAAAATATTCTTCTTCCTCTTTGCCACCATAAGCATACCCCTCCCGAATATCATCCCAATTATCATACCCGCTACTACGTCTCCCGGAAAATGCACACCCACGTATACCCTGCTGAGAACTACGATAAACGAGAGCGAATAGAGATATTTTGCATACTCTGGATGGAATCTCGAAACGACCGTTGCAGCAAGGAAGCTCATCTCAGCATGACCTGATGGGAATGAAGGGTCAAACTCGGCAGGTGTCAAAAGCCTTGCAGACTCTATAGTTTCATACGGTCTTGCCCTGTCGATAAGGAATTTTAGTGGGTATGTAAAAATCGCCCCAGCTGCAATACTTACTGTCAGGAGCAGCGCCAGTTTCTTTTCGTTCTTACTCCAGAAATAGACGATAACAAAAAGCCAGATAACATAAGTAAGTTCCCTTAATGAAGGGAAAACCGCATCAAATAAGGGATTTGTGAGATTATGGTTAATATTCAGGAAAACAGCGCTGTCAACTGTCTCAAGATATTCAAGTATCATTTTTCACCTGGTAGCACTGGATCCTCTCAGACAGTTCAATAATAATATCGGCCGCTCTTTTTGTCCCGTTCATCTGTTTAGCCATTTCGCTAAACTGCGCGGCTTTGTCCCTGTACTTTCCATCTTTTAGCAGCATATCGATCTTTTCAAAAAGGGAGGCAGGGCTCAGGGAGCCATAATCCAGTGTCTCGCATACCCCCAATTCCCTCATTCGCGCTGCATTGCTCTCCTGTTCTATCTGCCCTTTATCCGGGATTATCAGGGACGGTTTCCCTAGTGTCATTATCTCCATTGCTGTGCTGTGCCCTGCCTGCGTGATGATCATTTGCGCAGAATGCATATAAGCTGATATATCCTGCGCAAATTCCGATACAATCACATTCTCAGGGGTATTTTCACTCTTGAATTTAGTAAATATGAGGAATTTCATATCAGGGAACCTATCTGCTATTTTCAATATCCCGTTAAAAATAGGAAGCCTGTATGAATGCCCTCCAAGAAGCGTTAGTACAAATGGCCCGTCAATTTCAACACGTTTCCCTGGATCCCTAAAATTATCAGAAACTACCGGCCCGACAAAAATTTGTTTTTTCATGATATGCCTGTTATTGCTTAAAGTGTTAATGCATACCGTATTTGGGGGAGGGAAATCCGGTATCAGAGTATTCTCTGCAAGCGCAGTCAGGGTCTTAAGCGTTAAATCCACAGGCTTTCCGATAAGCTTCAAAACAAAACTTGAATCCCTGAAAAAAGGTTCAATGCTTGTCTGATTGGAAATTATTACACACGGAATTCCAAGCTTTAAAGCAGAAATAACAGCAGCGCTTCTGCCGTCTGCCACTACGCATGTTGCATTGAAATCCTCAATTGCCTTTTTTTCATCAGAAATAATTTTTGAAAACAACAGGGCAGTCTTTTTGCTTTGCAAGATCGTGGCTTTAAGATCAAAAGCCCCCCCGTCCCCGACCATCTCGAATTCCCTTTCCACCTCGACCGTATCGAAATTCTCTTTGAGGCGTAAAAGGACATAACCGTAACTTCCCATAAGTACACCGGCGCCTGAATCTGATAGCATCCTGGCTATAGCCATTTCCCTGCTTGAATGCCCGTAACCTTCGCCGCAGACTGAAAAGTATATCCTGTGCTTCATATTACTTGCTTCATATTATTTCTTATAGAGGCGTCTTAATACCAGCATTACCATCAGTACTCCGGCAGCCCCGACCGCAGGAGTTTCTTTCGCAGCTTCCGTAGTGGGGACGGCTTCTGGAGATGTCGTCACTGGCACATAAGGTGTAAGTGTGGGCTTGACAGGGATCTTCTCAGTTGTAACTGCATGGGAATTCAGCACAATTAAAGTCTTTGCGACCATTTTTGCATAGGCGTACTGGTTGATCTTCTCATAGTTGTCTATCATGGTTTCGGCATATTCAAACGCGCTCACGGCAAGAGTAGGCTCTATTCCAGCCAGACGCGCTTCGTTTATTGCAAGCTTTGCATCGCTTGCGCTCTGGTCTACTTTCTTTTGCCCATCAAGCATTCCCATAAACCCGATGATAGTGCTGGATTTTACAGAACTCTGGAGGGAATCAAAGATCGCCCCTGAATAATACCCGCGCTGCATCTCTTTCTGTGCATGGATCAGATCCTCGGCCGAACCGCTAATGATGATGGGATGCACATCGCTTTGAGACAGCAGTTCCCGCATATACGTACTGATCGATTGCGCCTGGCTAAGGTACCATCCTGCCCGGTCTTTTAATATTTTTTCAGGCACCACTTTTCCGCTCGGTGTCGAAAGCGTCATCCACCATTGCGCAGTACGCGCCCTTTCATGTGAGAAAGCGATCGCATATATCTTTTCATCCGTATTATTTAGTTTCTTTGCTTCATCAAGTTTTATCTTCGAGGCGGTTATGCGGGATTCTGCCGCTCCCACAGCCCCAACATCATCCACACCTATGGATTTGAACACATCAAGGTCGCTCTCGGACTGGTTTATCCGGGCTTCTGCAATGGCGATAATGTCATCTACATATTTCTCTTTATCTGCCGTTTTGCCATAACCGTAAATCCATCTTGCAGTACGAATGTTTATCATCGAATTGAAATAGAGTGAGGTGGCAGCATAATATTTCGGTACGTCATACATCTTATCAGCCCGGCTAATGATATCTTTCGCCTGTGCAAGGTACGGGCTCTGCGGCGTTTCTGCCGCGGCCTCATTATACGCATCATTGGCTTCATTTCTCAGGTTCGTGGCAAGCGGCTCAAGGAGATTAATATATCCTGGAGTAAGCACAGTTCCGTTAAATTTCGGTTTTATGATTTCATGACCTGTAAATATCTTTACGACTTCCTGGATAGTGCTCACTTCTTCTACAGTGACATTCAGGTCTTTTCCAAGCTTTAGTATGTCAATGGTTTCTTCCACATCACTTGTGATAATAGTCGTCCCTTTTGCTCTTGTAATGAGTTTTGTTAATTTGACCGTGCCCTGTCCTTCTGGTACAAGGAAAAGTGTGTAATTACTCGCAGCTGCCGCTTCAAGCTTGTATGGTATCCCACCGACAGGACCAATAGATTCATCCGGGTTTATCATGCCTGTCATCACTACATAAGGCTTTAGCGTCCAGTTATTTATTGCAGCTATGGTCGCGACGGTCAGCGCCCCGCCTGCTGAAGGGCCGCCTATAATGGGTGTACTTATATCAATGATATAATAAAAATCATAAGTTCGCTGGTCGATCCCCAGCACATCAGATGCCACCATGGCTGCAAGCCTTGCAGAACCCTGAAGGTCTACCTGTGTGTAGGGGCTTGTATCTACAAAAACATGACCTGTGCCGTTTGTGGCTATCACCCTGGCGAATAGAAGAGTCCCCTGTTCTCCATCCGGCGTGCTGCTGTCTGCAACAAGCGGGACAGTGACGCCGTCTTCAAGCGCGTGGGCGGTTCCGGCAATAACTATGAATATTAATAATACTCTCAGGAATTTGTTTATCATTTAGTCACAATACTCATATATTAGAGTAAATACTTAAAACCAGTGGAAATTATGGAATTATCTGACCCTTATAACATAACTTACAAAGGCATATACGCAGTAGCTGACAGGAAGAACGAACATGTTGAAATAATGGAACGATCAAGCTGCTATGGCGGCTCGGCCTGGGCGCTGTACCATTATTCCAAAAGCCCGCTCGTGATAAAAGGACGCGCTGTCGGGGATATGATGCGCTACCTTGTCAGGACAGGACGCATCCCACTTGACCTGAAGTCATCGGTCGCTGCTGCGGGTATTGAATCTGTTGTCGTGAACGGTGACGAGATAGAGATAACGTACAGCGGCCTCGGTGGAGGAGGCGTAGGCGCGACCACGTGCAGGGCTTATGCTGACGGCGTCCTGCGATGCCGGATGTCTGAATCCGGAGGCGGCAAGAGAGCAAGCGGTACGATCGTTGTCCCGAAAAGAGAGCGTGTCCTTGTTGGAATTGACAATACCGACTCAAAAGAAGTGGGAGCAACATGGACGCTTGCACATAACATTGCAGTTGCTGTTGATTCCCAGGATAGCAAATATATTTCACATACGCTTGTCCAGCTTTATCCTGTGCCTGATAAAACGCAGAATTGCACGGCGACTGTGCTTGAATTTGCATGCACTGACGGTGCAAAAAAAGAACTGCTTGAAGCGATTAAAGAGGGGCTTGAAAAATACAGCGTGTCCAATGAGACTGGTATGGTGGCGCTGTCAGATTTCGATGCAGAAGCGCTTATGGAATACAGCAGACAGTGCAGAAGCGGGATGATCACGATGGAACTGACGTTAAAAACATGCAGAGAACACGGGGTTGAGATATGCATCGATGGTAAAGGCATAATTGGCGCTCTAGCGTCGCTCCCCTGGTTCTCAAGGAATGACGAATCGGTGGTACTGTGAAAAAGTCAGGGAGCGGTCTGGAAGCTGCTGTTCACGCACTTTCGGATTGTGATGTTAAGATAGTTACAGGAGTTCCCGGCTTTCCAATAACCGACCTGATGGAGAACCTTGCAGGAAAGATCAAAAATGAATGGTCTGTGAATGAGAAGGTTGCTCTTGAGCTTGCGTTCGGTTCATCTATTAGCGGCAAGCGTTGCGCAGTTATCACAAAACATGTGGGGATGAATATCCTTGCAGACCCGCTCGTCAGTTCTACAACCCATACGATAGGCGCAGGGGTTATTATATTTGCAGGAGATGATCCGGGGATCCAGAAATCACAGAACGAGCAGGACTCACGGTTTTACGGGCTAGTAGCTGAAGTTCCGGTATTTGACCCTTCGACTCCGCAGTCGCTTTACCAGAGCATCATTGATGGTTTTTCGCTGTCTGAAGAAACAAGAGCCCCTGTAATGATCAGGCTTACGGACAGGCTCCTGAAAAGCGGTGGCAATATTGAAAGAACAGGCAAATCTTCACCATCTGTATCCTTTGATAAGAAAATATGGCATCTTACCATGCTTGGCAAGCACCAGCGTTTTCATAAAGAGTCCTACCCGAAAATGTGCAGTTATGCAGAAGGCTGCGCGCTTAATTATTATGAAAAGAGAGGAAAAAACGCGATAATCTCTTCGGGTTTCCCATCATCGCTTGTCGAATCAGTTATCCCGGAAAATGTTTCACATCTTTCTCTTGGTGTGGTCAATCCCCTCCCAATTGCTCTTATCAACCGTTTCATAAATGAACATGAACGCGTCCTGGTCATTGAAGAGACTGAAACCTTTATCGAAAGACAGCTCCCGGATCAAGTTCTCGGAAAAATCACGGGGCATATGCCTTATGGCCTTGTCGAAGTGAGCGGTATACTGAAGGCTATTGAGAATTTCGATGAGGATACCATTGAACGTACTATTACGCCGCAAGCGATAGCAGAAAGGGGCATGCGTCCGGTATGCGAGGATTGTCCCTACCTGCCTCTCTACAATGCTATAAAAGAGCTTGGCGTTCCCGTCGCCGGTGACCTGGGATGTTCCATACTTACATCTGCGCCCCCAATGTCACTTCTTGACGCGGCGTTCGCACTTGGCTCATCTGTGAGTACAGCTTGCGGTTTTAACAGGAAAGGCATTGCGATAGTGGGGGATTTCGGGCTTGCGCATTCAGGGGTCGCGGGACTTATCAATGCAGTCCACAATAAGCATGAACTTGTGGTAATCGTGCTGCAAAACGAGGTGGCTGCCATGACAGGAGGGCAGAGTGTACCCGACCTTACAGGGCTTGTAAGTTCTTACATCAGGGACACAG
>CBFFLL010000033.1:0-2790 GCA_965642175.1 Candidatus Methanoperedens nitratireducens
TTGCTTTAACTTACCCTGATTATCATCGTGAAATGAGTTTAACAAAAGAACGTCTGATAACAAGTGAAATTTCAAAGACTCCTGATGGTGAAATCGAGTATGCAGTAAAAGGTGAAGGAACTCCAGTTCTCCTGTTACATGGAGCTGGAGGCGGCTTTGATCAGGGTCTCTGGATGAGCAGAGTATTTCTGGAAAACAAATATAAATTTATCTCGGTGTCAAGATATGGTTATCTTCGTTCACCAATTCCGGACAATGCATCAATTAAAAATCAAGCCGCATTATATTCTGCGCTCCTGGATGATCTAAATATAACAAAAGTCATAGTAGTGGCTGGTTCAGCAGGAGGTGCTTCAGCTATTCAGTTCGCTAATGATTATCCTGAAAAAACCTCGGCGCTAATATTATTATTTGCAGTAAGCGGGCCTGAACCAGAAGGAAGTGAAGAGCCCATAAGTATTAAAATAATTCATCTGATACAACAATCAGATTATTCCTACTGGATTTTTTCTGAATTTATGCAATCTTCAATTCTTGACTTAATGGGCGTTCCTGAGGATGTTTACAAAAGTTTCGATCCAGAACAAAAACAATTTGCTCAGGAGATGCTGGATGTGATGCATCCAATGACCCGGAGGTATAAAGGGACAATGAACGACGCAAAGATGCTTTATCTTGAGAAAATATCCACTGATAATATAACTTCACCGACTCTTATAATGCATTCCAAAGATGATGCTTTAGTGAACTATGCTCATGCGATGAATTCCCATGATAAAATAAAACACTCAAGATTAATATTACTTGAAACTGGCGGACATGCAATGTTGACTCAATTGGATGAAGTCAGAAAAAATGTAAACGAATTTTTAAATATGTCTGGTAAGGAAATTACAGCAAGAGATGTAAAATAAAGGTAGGTGAATAAAATGAACAGTATATTCACAATAGCCATAGTTCCGGTCGGCATCGTCGCAGTTTTACTGATCATTGTCTGGCTGGGATTCCAGATCGAACCCGATAGCTTTCCACCTCATCCTGAAAAGACAAAGGATGCAGGCGCAGTTAATATACCGCCAGATATTCCAGAACCAGTAAAGCGGTATTATGAAGCTGCTTCTGGCAGTCATGTTCCAATAATAAGATCAGCAGTTGTATGGGGTAAGGCAAAATTACGAATAAATGGCATCTGGATGCCTGTTCGCTATAAAACATATTATTTATCAGGACAGGCTTTTCACCGCTACATGGAAGTAACATGGTTTGGCTGGACAATTCTCAAAGTCAGTGATGTTTACAGTAATGGAAATGGATTTACAAAAATAGAAGGTCTGCTAAATAAGACTGAAAATGGCGAGAAAATAGATCAGGGTTCAAATCTTGCTCTCTGGGGTGAGATCGTTTTTACTCCATCAGTATCTCTCACAGATACCCGCGCGCGCTGGGAGGCTGTTGATAATGATTCGGCGCGTCTTGTTGTTCCGTATGGTGAGCAGAAGGATAATCTGAATTTCAAGTTTGATCCTGAAACAGGTCTGATAACGCAGATCTCGGCTATGCGTTACAAAGGTCAGAATGAAGAAAAAACACCTTGGTTGATCAATATCACTGAATGGATGACGTCCCATTATGTTAAGATACCTTCACGGTTCTCTATAATTTGGGAAGACGAGGGGAGTCCCTGGTCTTACTGGACGGTTGAGGATGTGGAATATAATGTTGATGTTGCAGAAAAGATAAATGAGACTCAGGAATTGGGAAGGGCGATGCGATGACCATAAACACTCCAATCCTACGCCGGATCATTCTCCCTATCAGAGTAGGTATTTTGATCCAATGGTCGACCCGTGGTGGTCGAATTGCCCGCGCCTGGTAGCATAGAGGTTGAAGGGATGACGGTCGTATTGGACGGAGATGGAAGTGTCACCAGGATCAGCACCGGACAAGAGCCTTACCGAGTTGAGATCGATTTTTTCCCCGGCTTCCCTAACCTGCTTGACCTTACCAGTGGCGGTTCTGCTGCCGGGCGGTGGTCGATTCGCATCGCGGGTGTATCCATAACGGGCGGCTCATACAGCGCGTCGCGCGAGGGTGACCGCCTCGCCGTCGGGCTTGATGTCACTGAGCACTGGAATCCATCCGTTCTACCCCTCTCCATGGAGCTCTTCACGCGTTTAATGCCTATGTTTCGAACCTGGCCTGCCACTTACCGATGGCGGGGTGTCGTAGAACTTGGTACGGAACCAGTTATGTCCGGAACATGGGAGCGAAAAGGAGGCAAATAAATGCAAGACAAAATCCTCAATCGCCCTTTTTCATTAAAAATCTATTTGCTAATTATCATCGTGCTTTCATGGCCATTTCAGATAGCCTACTCATTTTTAGGGGAAGCATATAGACCTATCCTTTTAATATCAATGATGATGGTCGCTGTCGGCACTTATATTGTCGGCAAGTTCATATTTCGGGATGGATTTGCAGATGCAGGCTGGCATTGGGGCAAACCCAGGCATTATGTATATGTTTTCGGACTGGCATTATTTTTGTGGCTTTTCCCAGCCGTTATTGAACAACTGTTGGGAATTCATAAAGCTCCTCAGGATGTGACCACAACAACTGTTCTGGCAGGTTTTTTATTTAGTTTTGCAATCACGCTAATTCCGGCTTTTGGGGAAGAGTTCGGTTGGCGCGGATATTTGTTGCCTCGCTTATTCGCGCGTTACAGTACCCGCCGCGCACTGCTTTTACATGGTTTTATCACCTGGTTCTGGCACTTACCCGTTTTAGTTG
>CBFFLL010000033.1:2800-19276 GCA_965642175.1 Candidatus Methanoperedens nitratireducens
ATCCTCTCGTTTCAGTCCCGCTTATTATACTTATCAGTTTAATACCGACAATTATGCACGCGGTTGTGTTTGCCTACATTTGGTCAAGCACGCAAAGTTTAGCTGTGGCGACGGTGTATCACGCCGCATATGACGAGGTTCGTGATTCTCTTGAAGGATCTGTCGGTTTTGGCCCGCTTGCACAATATTGGAATATGGTTATTCTTACTATTTTAGGAGTGGCACTACTATGGAAAGCAAAATGGAAAAAATAACTAACTCGAAATCAAAACTTAAATATACTCAACAAACAATGTAATTTGTGAGGAGGAAAATGGAAGAAAATAATTCAGTGTTAAAACCGTATTATAAAACTGCTGGAGTATTGTTTTTCTTAGCAGGGTCGATATGTCTGATGGGTATTATTACTGCTGAAACATTTTACCCTGCGGGATATAGTACTTCCACAAATGAGATTAGCGATCTGGGATCAACAAGGCCGCCAAATAGCATTATCCACCAGCCCTCAGCAGTGATTTTTAATACCACTATGATTGTAACCGGCATTATGATTTTGTCAGGCGTGTACTTCGTCAGGAAAGCTTACAAAGAACCACTCGCCAGCATACCTCTAGGATTATTAGGTCTTGGTGCCTTGGGAGTAGGTATTTTTCCTGGGAATGTAGCTCCATGGCATGGACTTTTTGCCCTTTTAACTTTTATTTCGGGAGGAATTGCAGCCATAACATCGTCAAAGATAGTTATTCCACCGTTTAGTCATCTTGGCATCATTTTTGGCGCCATAACATTATTTGGCATTTTTTCCGCCATTTTTTTCGGCAATCTATTTATTCCAATTTTGGGAGATGGAGGCGTAGAGCGTTGGGTTGCATATCCGATTATTCTATGGTTAATTGGCTTTGGCGGATATTTGCTGGGTACCCAATCTGCAATAAAGGAGAGTATAGAAAAAGGTGAATATAAATAAGTGGGATAAAATGTACATTATGTTAGAGAGCATTACTGCTGCAAAAAAAAAATCGGGGATTTATGAAATAGGTAGTAAAACGGAGGTAAAGGTAATATGAGACAAATAAAATTATTCACTCTAATGTTCCTGCTCTTGCTTATTCCATCAGTTTCGGCTTATCAGAACATACCAATTATCGGGAACTACTATGAATCTGCCGTGGACGTGAACTTCCATCTGGGTGATAATACAGACAACGATCTTATGCCTCCTGCTCCGACCGGTCTTTCATATACCAAAACATTTTCAATGTACGGCGGCCCAAAAAGACAGGAAGTAAGACTTTTCCTTACAACCGTCAACGTCCAGCCGTCCGCTGCAAAAGATGAGCGCGAATATAATGACCTTGTTTACTTAAATGGAGTCATCGTCGGAAAACTGAACGATAAGACCGGCACAGATCAGCAGGATTATGATCCTCGAAAGATGGAATTCATTTTCAGTTCAGACCTGCTCAGAGAGGGCGAAAACACCCTGATGATAACTTCAGGATCGAACCTGGACGGGACGAACTACGATGATTTCACCATATCGACAATATACATGGAGCAATACGGGAAGGTCAGACACTGGCTGTTTTCGTATATTGAACCTGAGTTAGTGATACTCGTGCTTGTCGTCATAATGATCGGTCTGACAGTCTATGGGTATCTGGTGCATAGAAGACGCAAGCTCTCAGTGACCTATCAAATGCTTCTTGCCGGGGGGCTAGGAGCGATAATGGGAATGATATTGATGATCAACATCCAGGACAACCTTGTTGGAATTCTGGTCATATTTGGCCTTGTCGGAAGTATTGCCCTGATGTTGGTCGGACTTGCAGTATTGACAATTGCAAAATATCTTTTCCATAGGGGCATCATTCCTGCGCATTTCCTGTTCCTGTTGCGCCCCCTTGTTTTCCTTTTGCTGACCCTTGCATTCATGTTCATATCCTATCAGTACCTATACTTTGACCCCGGAGGTCCGAAGCCGACGTACGGAGTACCTGTTCACCGCCCGGAAAATGAATGAAAATGCTGAACCTGACAGAGGAAATTATTGTCCGTATTGTTCTCGGACAGTACGCCTCCATGAAGCCTGAGGTAAACTGCACACCGCTTTTCAGGACTGATGCACAGGGGACAGTAATATTTGATTCTGCCACACTCAAAACAATCATGGTGGATAAGAACGCGGCAGAAATTCTCAAGTTCGTTGATGGGTCTGACATTTCCACTATCGCCCACAGACTCGCAATGATCTCAGGACTGCCCCGGATAATGGCATCATACATGGCGCTAAGATATTTATCTGATTTCCAGAGACAGGGTTTTATCTCATTGCCTTTAGTTATAAAAGCCCCAAAACCTCCGCGATCAGAGAAAAAGGTCGTATTTTCATCTCCGGTCATTGTTTCATGGGAAATAACGAAAGCATGCAATCTCAGATGCTCGCACTGCGCTTCAATGGTCTCTGAGGGCAGGGAACTTGACACTGATGAAGCCCTTGACCTTATCGATTTTATGCATGAGCAGGGGGTTTTTATTCTTTCGTTCTCAGGCGGCGAACCGTTCCTCAGGGATGACTTTTTCATGCTTCTTGAACGGGCAAGGGAAAAAGGGATAGAGATCGGTGTTACAACGAACGGCACGCTGCTTGATGAAAATACCGTGCGAAGATTAAGCACCCTTGAGCCTTTCAATGTGCATATCAGCATAGACGGGGTCGGGGATGTCCATGATTCGTTCAGGAACAGGCCAGGTGTTTTTGAATCATCGATCAGGTCATTGAAGCTCCTGCAAAAATACAAAGTCCCATGCGGGATCACAACATCGATGACAAAGCGGAATTTTCATGACCTGGATAATATCAGGGAATTCGTAAAGCAGAACAATATCAGATCATGGGAGATCTTTTTTGCGATACCTGTCGGCAACCTCGATAAAAGCGAAGCGCTTGATGGGTCTGAGTTCATGGAACTTGCGCGAAAAGTTGAGTGCATACGAAAAGAACTCACGGGAACAAGGGTTTTTGTGGGTGACAGCCTGGGATATTTCGGGAAAGCCTGCATCAGGGATGAGGAATGGGGAGGCTGCACTGCCGGGATCACGCACTGCGCAATAGATGCCTATGGGAATGTGAAAGGCTGCCCGATACAGCCTCAGGAACTTATCGAGGGTAATATCAGGGAAAAGAGCCTCGATGAAATATGGCTGTCTGATAGCGCATTTCAGTACAACCGCGGAGATGTTGAACTGGAAGGATACTGCTCAAAATGCCGACATAGGAAATCATGCAGGGCAGGATGCAGGACTTCAGCCCATCATATAACAGGTAATATCAGGGAAAACCGAATGTGCCTTCATTATCTTGAAATGCGGCAGGAGTGAAAGATGCCGTTAATTATATATTTCTACTAACCAAAAAGCATGAAAAGTATCAATTCACCTGATTTCAACAATAATTCTGCCTGGTCTGGCTCAACCCTCGTTCTTGTGCCCTCTACTATTCTCGCTTTTTTCTTCAAATGATTAGACCTCTCAACTGCATCACATATTTCATCAATAGGCATGCCTGTTCGAGATACGTTCTTTAGAATCAGGTAACCAAGATCCTCAACCATTTTATGGACATTCAAACCATCCACATAAATATGTTTTTTAGTAGCAAATACTCTTCCCAATGTGGCAGTACTTCCGAATTAGCTTAGTTCCGAACGGATCAACTCCATAATACTCAATTTAGCTCCAAATCAGAACTTCTATTTCCGTCTAACGATGAAAAAACAAACATGAAGATTCCCACCCAAAATTCGGACATGGATTTAAAATATCCATGCCTATGCGATAAATATTTTATTCAAAAAACCAAATATTGTTACAATCCCTATAAATTAGCAGAAAACTGAGCAATTCAATACACATACATATCCCCATACGGCCTGTGTGACAGCGGTACAAGCTTCGTGAACTTCCCGCCCATCACTTCATTATAATCAAACCCGAAATACTCGCAATAATCCTTGAGATATGACCCGATGAGCTTCACATCATCCTCGTTCAACTCAAGGCAGCTCACTTCTTTTCCCAGGTGGTACGGGTCAACCTTGCCGCGTATATACATCACGCCCCCGTGCATGCCAGTGCCAACATAATCACCCACGAGCGGGCTCTTCCCGTTCATACCAAGAAGTATCATTATCCCTCCAGCCATGTACTCGCCAAAGAAATCACCAGCAGTACCGCCTGCAATTATGACAGGTATTTGCTTCTTGTATTCCTTCATGTGTATCCCGACACGGTAGCCAGCATCGCCTTTGATATAGAGCTTGCCGCCGCGCATACCGTATCCGATGATATCGCCCACGCTGCCGTGCACGATTATCTCGCCGGCGTTCATTGTGTTGGCGATGCCGTCCTGTGCGTTCGCATTGACGATTATCTTAGGTCCGTTCATGAATGCGCCCAGATCGTTACCGGGAGTGCCATTGATGGTGATCTTTACGCTTTCGTTCAATCCGGTGCCGATGTATCTCTGACCGCCGATATTATCGAGTTCGAACTCCTTCTCGCCCGCTGCCACAGCGTCTCGGATCATCTTGTTCAAAGGTCTGTAGTGCATGCCTTTTGCGTCGATTCTCATAAAATGTCACATCCTTTTGTGTCATATACTGCATTTTTTGGCATTTCGAATATTAGCCGCAGATGAACGCAGATAAACGCAGATATATAATTGATTCGGCAACGATAGAACACGGATTGCGCGGAGTTCACGTCCACGTATGCCAGCGAACTGGCATACGTGTGCACGCAATCGACTGGCGTGACAGTCGACGCGGATACGCACGGATCCGCGAAAATCCGTATGATCCGTGTCATCCGTGTTCCAAATCGTAGATTCAATATTTTTTTATGCAAGAACTCAATGCAAGAATAGACCTGATTTACCAAATCAATAAATCTGCGTTCATCTGCGTTCATCTGCGGTTTTTTTTCAAAAGAACCCTTCATTATAATCACTGTCCTATTCCTGCATGTTTAATTCCGAGAATGTCCAGCGTCTCCTGGCTAAGTCCCACGCCGCGCAATCTTTCGCGACTTCCGCGCAGTGACTCGATGGCGTTTATGCCAAGCGACCCAAGGACTTCCTGTATCTCATGCCCCCAGGCTGTAAGCAGGTTGCACAGCCTGTCAGCCCCGACCTCAGGGTTGAGCCTGCGCACAAGTTCGGGTTTCTGCGTCGCTATGCCCCATGCGCAATTTCCTGTGTAGCACTTCTGGCATACCCTGCATCCCATGGCAATTAGCGAAGCCGTGCCTATGACGCATGCATCAGCTCCAAGCGCGATCGCCTTCACAACATCAGCGCTTTGCCTGATGCTTCCACCTACAATGATGGATGCGCGGTTGCGTATGCCTTCCTGCCTCAGCCGTTCGTCCACGGCAGCAAGCGCCAGTTCGATCGGGATACCCACATGGTCGCGGATGATCATCGGGGCTGCTCCTGTGCCGCCCCGGAATCCGTCAATCATAACAATATCCGCCCCTGCGCGCACGATACCGCTTGCTATCGCTGCGACGTTATGGACTGCCGCTATCTTGACAGATACCGGTTTCTTATAATCGGTAGCTTCCTTTATCGCGAAAATAAGCTGGGACAGGTCTTCGATAGAATAAATATCATGATGCGGCGCCGGGGATAAAGCATCTGTGCCCATGGGTATCATTCGCGTCTTTGAGATATCCTCGCCTACCTTTTCTCCAGGCAGGTGTCCTCCGATGCCGGGTTTTGCGCCCTGGCCAATTTTTATCTCCACAAGCGCGCAGTTGTTCAGGTACTTGCTCGTGACCCCAAAACGACCTGATGCAACCTGAACTATGATGCTGTCCGTATAACCTGCAAGATCTTCATGCAATCCGCCCTCGCCAGTGTTCATCAGCGTACCCATGCGCTTCGCAGCCATTGCCAGCGCCTTATGCGCGCTCAGGCTGATAGCGCCGTATGACATTGCAGCGAACACGATGGGTATATCAAGTTTCACCTGAGGGGCAAGTTCTGTCTTCAGACTTACATCTTCATTGAAATCAAGGCATTCTGGCTTTGCACCCAGGTATGTGCGCAGTTCCATAGGTTCGCGAAGCGGGTCAATCGATGGGTTTGTCACCTGGCATGCGTCTATAAGCATGTGGTCCCAGTAAATAGGATACGGCTTTGGGTTGCCCATGGCTGTAAGTATTATGCCGCCGCTTTCAGCCTGCTTCAGTATGTTCTTTCTAATTTCAGGCGACCAGTTATATCCGTCTTTGTAATCAAGCTGGTTCTCAGTAATGGTTATAGCATTCTCCGGACAGAACGTAGCGCACCTGTGGCAAGCCACACACTGCCTGTTGTTGGGCGTTACCTTATCCTTGAACTCGATGGCGCCAAAGCTGCAGTTTATCACGCACCGCTTGCACCGCCTGCACTTCTCATGATCAACGTTCACTACGAACTCTGCCGGAAGCTGCGATTCCATCATTCCACCTCCGCATTCAGTGCACCTATGACAGTCGTGCCTGCTTTCGGGCTCCATACCTGGTCAAGGTCAGGAGCGATTTCTCTAATGGCCGATTCTTCAGATGCCATGTAGAGCATATCATCCTTTCGCGCTGCTGTCATTGGACGCAGTTTTATCCTGTCGTTCAGTCCTATCATTCCCCTGCTGTGACCGAGTATTATGCTGAAAGGCCCGTTCATAAGCGTGCTTCCGTAAACCTGCCTTATCGCAGTCGCGATCTTCTTTTGCTCTGGCTCCATGCGGTCGATGTCCTTCCAGAAAGGAGATGCCAGCGCCTTCACTGCAAGATCCATTGGAAGCTTATGCCTCCTCACCAGCAGGTCGAAAAGATATGCTATGACCTCAGTATCTGTTCTCAGTTCGAGTTTGTACCCGAACATCTCAAGGTAGCGCTTGTTGATGCCGTATGATGATATCTCGCCGTTATGCACCACTGACCAGTCAAGAAGCGTAAAAGGATGCGCGCCTCCCCACCAGCCAGGAGTGTTGGTCGGGAACCTGCCGTGGGATGTCCAGATGTAAGCGCTGTATTCCTCTAATTTGTAGAATTTGCCGATATCTTCCGGGTATCCGACGCCCTTGAACGCGCCCATGTTCTTGCCGCTTGAAGCAACAAATGCTCCTTCTATTTCGGAGTTTATCTGCATAACGATCTTCATGGCATAATCCCGCTCTGTTATGAACTCAAGCTTGTTCTCAGGCACCTCGATGAAGTACCTCCAGAGTATAGGGGGATTCCTGATGCCGTTCTCCCTGTGCGTGGGAATTCGCTCGTCCTTGTCCACATTGAATACATCCTTGAAGAACTCATCAGTTGCTTCTTTTGCCTCGATATTGTCGAACATCATGTGGAAAGCGTACTGGTGTTTCCTTTTTGGATAGATCCCATAAGCTGCAAATCCTCCGCCAAGACCGTTGCTGCGGTCGTGCATGTTGGCGATGGATCTTATTATCACGCTACCGTCAATGCGTCTGCCTTCTTCACTCATCAATCCGGATATCGCACATCCAGACGGTATTCCATCACACTTCATTTTCTTCTCCTTTTTCTATTATAAGCAATAATTTTTTAAGTTCTTCAGCCCCACTTTTTGGCGGTTCGGGAAGCTTTAGTTTCTTTCTCACTGAAGTTGGTTCGCCAAGCCTTCCTTCTTTCCTGAACATCTCGATGCTGGCGCTATACCCCTTTGGTAATTTTCCGTTCTCAATAGCTATATGTTTTAGCTTATCAAATATCTTATTCATGCCCATCTTCTGCGGACAGAGTTCATAGCACGTATAGCAGTCCACGCAGCGCCATATATTATGGGATCCAATAACAGCTTCGAATTCTCCTGAAAGCAATTTTCCTATTATCTCATTGGGATCGAATTCAGGATTCACCTTAACAACAGGGCAGTCATTAACGCATGCACCGCACTCGTAACACTTGATGACAGAGGGGAGGTCAAATACCTCACGCAGCGTCTTTAGATAGTTGTTTTTTGAATCCCACTTTGAGAGGAATTCTATAGCATCTATCCTGTGCATGTCCATGCCGAGTTCCTTTGTAGTGAAACCCATCGCAAGACCAAGGAGTTCAGGATAATAGAGAATGGGGACATTCAATTTCTCCCCGCTCTTTTGCAGGAGATACTGACGCGAATCATATTGCATGAAGCACGACGGGCATGTGAGGGCAAGAGCATCTGCTTTTTTTGTGACCTCAAGAAGCTTCATGCGCGCAAGGGCAGAGGCTTCGTCTGGCTCATCCGCAGTATTGAGATTTCCGCCGCAGCACAGCATCTTTGTCTCATACTCGATGCTTTTTGCGCCAAGTGCTTCTATCAGTGCATCGAATTTCTTCGGCTTGTTCGGGTCGTCAAAGAATATGGAGGAACTGGGACGTAGCATGTGGCATCCTGCATGGGTGGCGATCTTCATGCCATCAAAGGGTTTCTTTATGAGCTTTGTTATATTGGCGAGTCCGATCTCATCATGCAGCACTTCAATAAGATGCTTTACTTCGATGCTTCCGTTGAATTTTAGCCCCGCAGATGCAAGGACTTTATTGACCTCTTCCCTGAGGCCAGGATTTATACTCATTTCCATTTCAACGGATTTCAGGGTGCTGTAGCAGCCGTTGCATGGTACGAGCAGATCATATCCCGCCCTCTCTGCAAGAGCAAGATTTCTTGCTGCTGTAACATACCAGCTCATTTCGCCGATCGGTTTGATTATACTTTTTGTAGGGCAGCATGTGGCCCCTTCAAGGTCGTGCAGAACGCAGCCGAGCTTTGATAGAACAAGGCGCGTGGATTTTTCCATGAATGGAAAACGCGCGGGGATTATACAGCCTAAGAATAACGTGTAGTCATACATTTTTCCTCTCGTTGGGGAAGTAGACGATAGTTATTATAGTATTTAAAGTTTGCCCAGTAATAGGCAAGGTACTGGTGGTTGGGTATATAAATTTTACTATCAGTCGTGTGTGTAAAATCCTTTGGTGTTAGAATTCAAAAAACCGGTTTCCAGTGGAAGTGGGGGTTGGGGTATCATTCTACTGTGTCTGAATTAATCATGAAGTATAATTTCGGTATTAAGTGCTGGATAGATTATTAAAATCAGATAGCAGCGACGGTTAGATTATGCACATGTTCATCATAGTCATTAGCATTATCATTTATATTTTCCAAACGAAATAAAGGGGTTGCTGTAATGTTTTTTCTGCATGATTACTCACCTGTTTTCCTGTTCAGTCTAACAATTCACTGCCTGTCCCGGAGTATACTTCCCCTTCTACAAACGACATCGGACGACTGGCATCCAGTCATCTGTCATGAGGCCCATAGCCCTAAAACACTGCCATTGATCTTATTTTGGAAAATATCATGATCCTTCTGAAAATATCACGGCTCGAAACCTTGATGTACCTTTCAGTCTTTAGTAGTAAAAAATGGCACAATCATCGCATCAGCTATGGGAAGAATTTTTCAAACGTTATTACAAAGACGAAATCAATGTTCTTGCCGAAAACTACCCCGAAAAGCGAAGCCTTGAGGTTCGTTTCTCAGATATCGAGAGCTTTGATATGGAGCTTGCGCGGGAGCTTATCGAGCACCCCGATGCCGTACTGAAACATGCCAACGAGGCCATCAGTTCTATTGACCTGCCAGTAGAGGTGGATTTCGAAAAAGCCCATGTAAGGATAAAAGGCCTGCCCGAGCACATCCAGATACGAGAGCTTCGAAGCGCAAATATAAACAAATTCATATCAGTTACCGGGCTCATCAGGAAAGCCACCGAGGTCAGGCCAAAGATAATAGTCGCGGCATTCAAATGCCAGAGATGCGACCATGTGACCATGATGCCCCAGGGAGAAGGCAAGTTCGTCGAACCTTTTGAGTGTGAGAACGATGTGTGCGGGCGAAAAGGGCCTTTTAAGATAGTTCACGAGGAGTCGGAATTCATCGATGCGCAAAAATTGCGTGTGCAGGAATCGCCCGATGACCTCAGGGGCGGAGAGCAGCCGCAGACGCTGGATGTTGACGTTAACGAAGACCTCACCGGTGAAGTTTCCCCGGGGGACAGGGTTATCATCTCAGGTATCCTGCGTTCCTTCCAGAGAACTACACAGCAGGGCAAGAGCACATTTTTCGACCTTGTGCTTGACTGTGTATCCATCGAAATAGAGGACAAGGAATTCGAGGATATCGAAATATCAAAAGAAGAAATCGAAGAGATAATTAAATTAGGTACAGACCCCGAGGTTTATAAGAAAGTTATCCGCTCTATAGCCCCATCTATCTACGGCTATGATGAAGTCAAAGAAGCCATGGCGCTGCAGCTCTTTTCAGGCATCGCTAAATCCCTGCCGGACGGGACGCGGATACGGGGCGACGTGCACATACTTCTCGTGGGCGACCCTGGTGTTGCAAAATCCCAGTTGCTGCGCTACGCAGTTCGGCTTGCGCCCCGCGGAATATACACTAGCGGAAAAAGCTCTACATCAGCAGGTCTTACAGCCACTGCTGTAAAGGATGATTTCGGCGATGGAAGATGGACGCTTGAAGCTGGCGCTCTTGTACTTGCTGACATGGGTCTGGCATGCATTGACGAACTTGATAAAATGGAAGCAGACGACAGAAGTTCCATGCACGAAGCAATGGAACAGCAGACGATCAGCATCGCAAAAGCAGGCATCATGGCAACTCTGAAATCGCGCTGCGCGCTTCTTGGCGCAGCAAATCCAAAGTTCGGAAGGTTTGACAGGTACGAGCCGATCGCAAAGCAGATCAATATGCCCCCGTCGCTTCTATCGCGTTTTGACCTGATCTTCATTCTCACGGACGAACCCTCGGAGGACAGGGACACAAAGATAGCCGAGCACATACTCAAGGCGCATTTTGCAGGAGAACTTGCGATGAGAAGATTGAACATAATCAACTCCGGCATTGCAATGGATGATATTACAAAAGCAATGGAGGTCATCCAGCCAGTTATCAAGGCTGATATGCTAAGGAAATACATAGCATACACCAAAAGGAATATCTTCCCCATCATACAGGATGAGGCGAGGAAGCATTTGATCGATTTTTATCTGGGTCTTCGAAAGCAGGGGGAAGCGCCTGATTCTCCCGTCCCTGTGACAGCGCGGCAGCTTGAAGCGCTTATCCGACTTGCTGAAGCAAGCGCACGTGTTCGTCTTAGCAGTGTTATCACAAGGGATGATACAGACCGCGTAATAAGGATAGTTATGGCAAGCTTGAAACAGGTAATGACCGATCCAGAGACGGGCAGGCTTGATTCGGATATCATCAATGTGGGCATGGGAAAAAGCCAGCGGGATAGGATAAGGATATTGAAGGATATAATAAGGGGTCTCCAGGACGAGTATAATAGCGCGGTTCCTTTAGAAGATATTATATCCAGGGCCGAGGAATCAGGCATCAAAAAAGATACAGTTGAAGATATGATACAGAGGTTAAAGACAGCCGGCGAGATACTTGAAGCAAGCAACGAAAGGTTCAGGGTCGTTTAATATGTACATGAAAAAATACGAAACGGAAAGGCATCTTATTGTTGCGGTATGCGATAAAGAGATCCTCGGGAAGAAATTCCATGAAGGAGAATTTACGCTCAAGCTGGAACCAAGCTTCTATAAAGGCTCAGATGTGTCTGAAAGTGAAGTTAAAGAAGTCCTTTCATGCGCCACGATCGCTAATATCGCAGGCGAAAAAGCTATTGCCTGCGCGGTTGAGTGTGGTTGTATCGAACCTGAGACAGTAATATTTATCGAGGGTATCCCTCATGCGCAGATGATACGAATATGATTGAAATAATAGACAGCGGCAAATTGATCGAACAGGTCATTGATAAACATAAAAAGCTTCTTGATACCTATGGCAGTGAATTTATAGAACTCGAAAGCAAATTTAACACGCTCAAGCAGCAGTCTGATTCAGTTAAGAAAGAAATTGAGTTTATGGGAACCAGAATCGAAGTTCTTGCTGAAAAATATCATCTGCTTTTCTACCAGGCAAGAAAACTAAGAGAGGAGACCCTTAATCCTTTTTTTGAAAATATGCGTAAGGTTGGTATAGTGAACCTGAATGATTTGCAGCGGCTTGGCAGCAGGATAGAAGAGCTTGAGAAAAAGCTACAGAACTCAAAGCATATTGAAGATGAGGATAAGAGCATAACGGAAATAAAAAATCTTCTTTACGAGCTTGCATCCGCTGGAAAGAAAGCCGGAATAATGATCGCGTTTGACGGGATCATCGATAAGTTAAATGAAGCGAACGCTTCACACATGGAACTGCTTTCGCTTCAGGAGAAACCCAAACAGCAATCAGAGTCTTCAAAGGATGTTGAACAACAAAAAGATGACATCAAGGGGCGCTATAACTGGCTGAAGCACAGGATAGAAAGCCATAATAATGCCCTTGCTCACTGGGAAAAACAAAAAGGTGGAGTAATATCATGACTGAGGATAATACTATGAATGAACAGATGACTGATTTATCCACCGATAATCCAATAACCTCCGAAGCCTTACCAAAGCTTTCAGAGCGGGAATTGAAAGATAAGATAAATCTCCTGAGGCAGAGGCTTGAGCAGAACGAGAGGGAACTTAAAACGATCTTCAGGGATATCTCTTTGCACAATGAAGGTGGGCAGGATCTGAAAGCAAAGCGCGACGGCCTGAACGCACGTGTTAAAGAACTATCACCGAAAGCTGCTGAATTGAGGAAAAAGCGTGATGGAACAAACGCCAGGATCGCTGAATTAAAAGCAATGAGAGACAATCTCAGGGGTAAAGGCAGGGAGTTCAGTGAGAAGATCGGTGAACTCAAGAAAACGCGCGATGACCTGAATACCACAGCGCGTGGGAGGTTTGAGACGCTTGAGAAGGCTTACAGCGATGAACTTAACATCTTTTTAACCGTCGACATCCCGCTTGAGCATGAGATAAATGTATTTAACCGACTGCTGGAACTCAGCCAGAGGCTTGAAGCAACGAAAAAGGCCAATGAGGTACATAGCGAGATTTCTGTGGAGTATGACAAGGCAAAAGTGATATACACTGATATGGATTCCCTGCATGCGCAGATACAGGTGCTTGCGCAGGAGTCGCAGAAGTACCATGAGGAAATGATCAAGATATATGATGAGGTCGATACTCTGCGCAAAGAAGCGGATTCTTACCATGCCCAGTTGTCTGACAAATTCAAGAACATATCCCCCCTCAGGAAAAAAATTGGCGCTCTTAAAGCTGAAATTCCAAAACTCAGGGATGAGCTGGGAGTCTATATTGAGCAGATGAAAGGATACCAGCTTGCAAAAGATGAGCAGAAGAACGAAGGAAAGCGGGAGCAGGCAAAGGAGAAATTGAGCAAGAAAGGGCGCCTGAGCCTTGATGAGTTCAGGCTGCTTGTTGAGAGCAAGGATATCAAGCTTTAGACCATATGCCAGTGGTTTTTCCGAGAAGGGCAAGTTTCCCCATTGTTCTTTCTACCTGTGTAGATAATGGGGCTGGATCGAAGTTTTCAAACCCGGTTCCAGGCAGCTTCATGAAATAGTGGGAATGCACTTTTCCTCCTTTTCCGGTGAGCCATTGTATTAACTGCAGTGTTTCAAGCTGGTCTTCTTCTGTTTCGCCAGGGAGCCCGAAGATGAAATCCACAACCGGCGTGAATCCGTGCTGAAGGCATTTTTCAACCCCGGCAATGATATCATCAACAGTATGCCCCCTTTGTATCCTATCAAGGACCCTCTGGCTTCCGGACTGGCCGCCCATGCTAAGTGTGGTGTTTGCGCAATGATCTGATACGAGCTCGAGTATCCTGTCGTTTATGAATTCCGGTCTGACTTCAGAGGGGAATGTTCCGAAAAATATGTTCTTTCGCGGGAGGTTTTTTAGCAGTGCCTCTATTTTTTCAATTCGCGGACTGGTACCGTCCGAGCCGTAAGCAAAGGCGTTAGGGGAAGTGAACCTGACATCTTTTAGATATTTTGAGTATCGCACTATCTCATCTATGCTGCGGTGCCTTACTATGTGACCAAAAAGCTGTGGGGTCTGACAATAGGCACAGGAAAACGGGCACCCGCGTGTTATCTCTATGGCGCTTCGGATGCCGTTGCTGCAAAACGGCGGGTAGCTGTCCAGCGCGATGGGCTCTCTTTTTTCCGTAAAAACGATCCTGTCTTTATCTTTATACGCAATTCCCCTGACAGATGGAACATCACCTCTGTTTTGCAGTATTTTTATCAGTTCAGGCAGCGTTTCCTCACCTTCGCCAATTACAACGTAATCGAAAAATCGAAGTGTCTCTTCAGGGCGCGCTGATGGATGCGGTCCTCCGGCTATGAATACGGGACGCTTTTTTGAACACATGACCTCATGGAAAACATCTGGCGCCTGCTGGGTGGCGAAGCTGTAAAGCATTATGCCGTCGCCGAGTTCATGTACGATATCCGCACCCGGCACGAGCGGTATCAGGACTGCGATGCTTTGCATGTTGTTCTTGAAGTATCGGAAATGGATGGAATGGTCTTTAGTTTGATGCATCACAAGTTATTTAATATACATGTTCCATTAAGGTTTGCCTTCGCTATTACAGAACAGGAATAAAACATATAATAATGAAATAATGATTATTGGAGGAAATTCAATTGGCACGAATGCATACACGCAAAAAAGGACAGGCGGGTTCTAAAAAACCCCACAGGATAGAGCCTGTCAAATGGTCGAACACTAATAAAGATGAGATAGAAAAGACGATTCTTCAGCTTGCTGAGAAGGGAAAATCTACAAGCGAGATCGGTATGACCCTTAGAGACCGCCATGGTGTTCCGGATGTCACTCTTGTGACCGGAAAGAAGATTACAGCAATCTTAAAAGAGAACAATAAGGGACTAAAAGTCCCGGAAGACATGCGTAACCTTATCGTAAAGGTGCTTGATCTTACTAAGCATCTTAATAAGAACAAGAACGATCTACACAACAAACGTTCTCTTAACAACATGGTTTCGAAGATACGCCGGCTTGAAAAATACTACCGCAGGGAAGGCGTTCTTCCGAAGGACTGGAAGTATTCCACCCAGAAAGCCGAGATGTTGATTTCAAGATAAGTCGAAATGACTGATGAAGATAAGAGCCTGGTTCAACTAGAATCTTTAGGTGAACAGGCAGCATCTGCTATTCTGGAATATGATGCCGTCAGGCTAATATCACACAACGATGCAGACGGATTATCTGCCGCAGGTATCATGTGCAATGCGTTGCACAGGCGGCAGATATTGTTCCATGCTACGATAGTGAGCCAGTTCGACAGTTCAACTGTGGAGATGATCGAAAAGACACCACAGGAGGCAGTCATTTTATGCGATATGGGGAGCGGTCAGGCGGAGCTTTCTTCAAAGATAAAGAACGCCATAATAATTGATCATCACAAACCCACTGGAAAGCTTGAACATGTACATTTTAACCCGCATCTTGCAGGGATCGATGGCTCCTCCGAGATGTGCGCTTCATGCGGAGCTTACATGGTGGCAAGGCACATGGGGGATAATACCGACCTTGCGGGGCTGGCTCTTGTGGGCGCTGTCGGTGATAAGCAGGCAATTAACAATGCCAATAAATTCATACTGGACGAAGCTGTTGATAAAAAAGCAGTGAGTGTTAAAAAAGGGCTGCGCATGGGCGGCGGCCCGATCGAAGAGCTTCTTGAGTACAGTTTTGAGCCATTTCTTGATATTACCGGAGATAAGGAGAAAATAAGGGCGTTCCTTGATGAAGCAGGGATAAATGGAAGGATAAATGATCTTACAGAAGAACAACTTATTAAGTTTTCTTCCCTGGTTGCGTTGAAACTTGCAAAACAGGGAAGCGTCTCTGTTATTGGATCATTGATCGGGGATATTATCATCCTGAACAATGAAATCGTTCCTAATATATACGATTTTGTTAATATCCTGAACGCCTGCGGAAATGCTGAAAAATCCGGGATCGGTCTTTCGGTTTGCATGCGGGATGTTTCAGCGGTGGAGGAGGCAATGGCGACTGCGCGGGAGAACCAGCGCAAGATAATCGACACTGTGAGGATGGCGCAAGCCCAGATCAGGTCGGGTGAGAATATCAGGTATGTGATGCTTAATGATATAAGAGGCACTGGGGCGATAGCAGGGACAATGACCCGCTACCTCTATCCGGACAAACCTTTCGTGACACTGAATGAAGTTGAGGACAGGATCAAGGTATCGGCGCGCGGTACCAGAAAACTTGTATCTGCCGGGCTTGACCTTGCTTTTGCGATGAGGGAGGCTGCTGCATCTGTGGGCGGCATGGGGGGCGGTCATGATGTCGCCTCGGGCGCTTCGATCCCTAAAGGAACTGCGCCAAAATTTATAGAATTCCTGGATTCTGTTCTCGGAAAGCAGGTGAGGA
>CBFFLL010000034.1:0-10071 GCA_965642175.1 Candidatus Methanoperedens nitratireducens
AAATCCCTTATGAAACCGTCGTGCCAGAATTAACGATCATCTCGCAAGATGCTGGTTTATCGCAGATACAAGAGCTTCAACTGAAGCCATGACGATATCCTCGTTCGTGGAACGCGCTGAAATTACTCTTCCTTTTTCATCTTCTACACCTATGATCACTTCGGCAAGGGCATCTGAGCCGCCAGAGATAGCTTCTATCCTGAAATCGCGCAGTTTGAATTTATAGTCCCCAAGTATACCTGTTACTGCCTTCAGCGCGGCATCAACGGGACCAACACCAACATTTGCGCCAAGGCGTTCCTTACCGTTGACAATGGCTTTCACTGTAGCCGTTGGGGTAATGATGTTCCCTGTCATCACAGATACTTCTTTCAGCACGATAGCCAGTTCGCCCCTTGATGTCGTGCCGATAATTGACTCTGCAATTGCATAAAGGTCGGCATCAGTAACGCGCTTGCCCTTATCGCCTATGTCTTTTATCCGCTTTATTATCTCGTTTAGCTGCTCATCAGTGGTATGAATACCCGCGCACTCAAGCGATTGCTTTACCGCATGTTTGCCTGCATGCTTACCCAGTACGATGCGCCTCCTGTGACCAACCATCTCAGGGGTCATCACTCCTGGCTCGAAGGTGTCAGACCTGACAAGCACGCCATGGGTATGAATACCGGATTCGTGCGCAAAAGCGTTCTCGCCAACGATCGGCATGGTCGGAGGCATGCGAACTTCGGTCAATCTTTCTACAAGGCGTGAGGTTTCAACGATGTACTGCGTCTTAATATTTGTTTTAGCGCCGTAAAGCGAGTGCAGGCTCATCACGGTCTCTGCAAGATCCGCGTTCCCGGCGCGCTCACCAAGACCATTTATCGTTACCTGCACCTGGCTTGCTCCCGCCTCCACTGATGCAAGGCTGTTTGCGACCGCAAGACCGAAGTCGTTGTGGCAGTGAACGTCTATGGGGATCTTCACATTCTTTGCTATTTCCTCTATTAGTTTATACATAGCAGAAGGCACTATCACGCCAACGGTGTCAGGGACATTGATTATATCGCAGTGAGCTTCCTCAACGCCTTTATAAATATTTATAAGATAATCCACATCAGTTCTAGTAGCGTCCATTGCTGAGAACATGCATTTTACGCCGTGGTCTTTAATGTATTCGACCGCATCCACAGCCATTTTATGCACTTCGTCCCTTGTCTTCTTAATGGTCGATATCCTCTGGACATCAGAGGTTGAAACAAATGTATGGATCATGTCCACGCCGCAGTCAAGGCATTTGTCAATGTCGGATTTTATAACCCTTGAAAGCCCGCATACCTGTAAGCTTAACCCGGCATCAGCTATTCTTTTCACAGATGCCTTCTCCCCGTCAGATGACATGGGAAAGCCTGCTTCGATGATATCCACGCCAAGTTTATCAAGCTGCTGTGCGATGAGGAGTTTTTCATCCGTTGTGAGTGAGACCCCCGGGGTCTGTTCTCCGTCGCGAAGCGTGGTATCAAAAATGCTTATTTTCTTGTCCCTGAGCGATTCAATAACGTAAAAGACGATCCCTCGCGTTTATCATATTTATCGTCTCTGAATTCGTTTTAAGGTATAAAGGCTTTTTCTTATACTTATACGCCGAGAGTTTTATCAGTTTATTTGAGTTTTCAATGAATTTTATGGCATAAATGTGAATGCTAGGGGGAATGGGTGCGGATTTTTCTGGACAGAAGCGGTCTTGGTGCCCTGAGCGATGAATGGACATTTACCATACTTATTAAACTGCCTTTTTTACCTGTATCCATACTCCCGTTTCGCTTTCATTAAATCCCCTATCTTGGTGGAGGTCAGGAGTTCAAAGATGATCAGCAGCAAGAACAATATTAAAAGATTGAACGCCACAGCATTAGCGCCTTTATTGACTGCGATGATAGCGGCTATAAGCGGCGCTGCAACAGTCCCGAGGACACCAGACAGGTGCATGAGCGCCCTCTGTTTGCCCGAAGCCTTCAGATATGATATCTGGTCTATCCGAAGGGTAGGCTCAACCTTCGCAGGTCCGTTGAGGTAATAATGCGTGAACCTGATGCCAGAAAGTGCGCCAGTTAAATAATGTGCAAGCGGGTGCAGGGTGGCCATCAGCGCAAGGGCGCTAATGTAGAGCATCCATTCTGAGTCGATAAGGAAAACCATGAAAATGACAGTGATCGTGGCAGCCCCCTCAAGCATATTGCCAAGTGGCACGCCCAGAGTGAACCGCACCCTTTCACTGAACCTTTTTCGGCTAAGTTCTTCCAGATCTTGCAGCATCATGTCATCGTTAATCCTTTCCCTCTTGATGATTTCGACAACTTCACGAAAAACCTTAACGCTGTAGTCTGTTTTGAGAGCGTTGATCTTATCTTTTAACTCTTCATGCCTCATTTACCACCATGCTCCAATAACCATTTATGCCCCATTAACCCATATCATGCTCCATTAACTCCCCACAGTTATTACAATATCCCTGCTCTCAAGAACCTTCCCATCGTATATCACCTGGGCGCGGGTCTGGTATTTCATCTCATTCCCTGCTGCCAGATATGCTTTGAAATCCACTATCCTGAAACCTGAATCTTCTCCAGGCCGCAGCACACCCATATCGTAACTCCCGCTTTCGTTGCTGAACTTTACGTATTGCTTATCAGATGCGTTAAGGTTGAAGCGGACAAATGGATGAATGACGGAGTTGCCGCTATTGGAAACTCGTACCATTATCTGTGAGTTCTCCCCGCTTTTTACTGTCACGTCCTGCGGTTTAATATCAAAGGCGGAACTGGCTGCCGGAATATTGTCTTTGGCTAAACATCCCGAAAGAAGGAGAGATACTATTAGGAGCAGAACAACTGCTATTTTAGCTGCCATGTGCCCTCCTTAAGTGTTCACAGTTCCCTGCTACTATCTTCTCAAGTTTCCCTTCACCTGTCTCAAGGATCAGCGCGCCTTCACTATCCACTCCGATGGCTTCGCCATACACGCTTCGCGCCTGTGTCGTGATCTTTACCCACTCGCCAATAGTTGCAGACATTATTCTCCATTCTTCCATTATTGACGAAAAACCCTCTTTCTGGAATTTCAGGTAAAGAACTTCAAGCTCTAAAAGCAGCCTCTGCACGAACTCAACGCGGTTAATGTCATTCCCAAGTTCATTCTTAAGTGATGTGGAACTGTCCCTGATATCCCCTGGGAATGTTTCCATATCCACGTTGGCATCTATGCCCATGCCAACCACAACATATTGTATCGCGTCAAGTTCAGCCCCGATCTCAGTGAGTATCCCGCAAACCTTTTTACCGTTTATGAGCACATCGTTGGGCCATTTTATTTTTGCGGGAAGTCCATAGCTGCGTATGGTCTTTGCCACGGCCACGCCTGCAAGAAGTGTTAATCTCGGAGCGTGCAGCGGCTGCATCCTGGGTTTCAGCACAACAGAGAGCCAGATTCCCCCTTCAGGAGAGAGCCATTTCCTCCCCAACCGTCCGCGCCCTCCGGTCTGTGCTTCAGCTATGACCACAGCCCCTTCTTCTACAGAGCCTGCCATCTCGCGGGCCACTATGTTCGTGCTTTCAGTTTCCTTGAAATAGTGGATGTTCTTTCCTATTAAACTTGTCTTGAGTCCTGCTTTTATTTCTGCCGGAGTAAGTACATCTGGCGACCCTGCAAGCATGTACCCCTCCTTTGTTGATGATTCTATCATATATCCTTCAATATAAGTATCTCAAGTATCTTATCTTTTATTGTACCTTTTTTTCCCCTGACACTCATTTCCTCTCACCGGCGCGAATATAAGTCCCGACTGCAGCGGTTATCGCTGCAACCTTCTTATCTTCCATGCCAAGAGCGGAAGCCAGGGTGACTCCTTTTTCTTTTTCAGATTCGATCACCTTTTCCACATCTGCGATTATGTTGTGATCTTCTATGAAATGCGTGGTCAACTCGCCCCGCTTGAAATACTCGTTGTTCATCACAGCCTTGTGGAAAGGTATGTTGGTAGTTACGCCGACGATGATATATTCGTATAAAGCGCGCTTCATGCGAGGGATAGTCTCGTTCCTGTCCCTTCCCCACACCGTGAGCTTTGAAATAAGTGAATCGTAATAAGGAGTTATGGTATATCCTGTATGCACACCGCTGTCCACCCTGACGCCAGGACCTCCGGGAGAACGGTATCTCCTGATCTTTCCGGGTGATGGCGTAAAGTTGTTCAAAGGGTCTTCTGCATTGATACGGCATTCGATCGCCCAACCTCGCTGCTGGATATCTTCCTGTCTATCGCTCAATTCTTCACCTGACGCAACGGTCAATTGCTCTTTAACAATGGAGATACCTGTCACTACCTCAGTTATCGGGTGCTCGACCTGGAGCCTTGTGTTCATCTCAAGAAAATAATAGTCACCTTTTGAATAAAGGAACTCTATCGTCCCTGCATTAGTATAATCAATAGCTTTGGCGGCTTTTACTGCATCAGCGCCCATCCTTTCTCTCAATTCAGGCGTCATCACAGGAGAAGGGGATTCTTCAATCAATTTCTGGTGCCTTCTCTGGATAGAGCATTCGCGTTCGCACAAATGGATCGTATTGCCGAACGAATCTGCAAGTATCTGGAATTCGATATGACGCGGCTCTTCCAGATATTTTTCTATAAATACCGTAGCATCCCCGAATGATGATTTGGCAACCCTCCGGGTTGATTCGATGGTCTGGGCAAGCTCCTCTTTTTTTCGTACCACCTTCATGCCGATACCACCCCCGCCTGACGAAGCTTTCACTATTACCGGATAACCGATCGATTCTGCAATATCAAGCGCCTTATCAAGATCGGAAATTCCCCCACCGCTACCAGGGATGACCGGAAGACCGGCTGCTTTCATGGTCTTTTTTGATTCGATCTTGCTCCCCATGCTCCTGATGGCATCGCCTGTGGGACCTATGAACGTTATTCCTTCCTTATTGCACCTGTCAGCAAAACCAGGGTTCTCGGCAAGGAAACCATACCCTGGATGGATGCCTTCTGAGCCGGTTCTATGGGCAATATCAAGGATCTTGTCCATGTTCAGATAACTCTGACTGGCTGGCGCAGGACCTATATGGTATGCTTCATCTGCATATTTTGCAAAAAGAGCGTGCTTATCAACATCTGAATATACAGCAACTGTTTTTATGTCAAGCTCCCTGCATGCACGCATTATTCTAATCGCGATCTCGCCGCGGTTTGCGATCAATACTTTCTTGAACATAGTTTACCCTATAATAAGCAGCGCATCTCCTGCGGCCACAGTGCTCCCTTCTTTTACGAATATGTCCTTTACTGTGCCGCCATTGGGTGCATGGATGTTGTTCTCCATTTTCATTGCTTCAAGCACCATTACAACATCGCCTTTGGCAACGTTGTCGCCCTTTTTGACCTTTGTCTTGAGTACCATGCCCTGCATGCTTGCAGTAATTGAGCCCTCAATATTCCTGGGACGTTCCAGTCCAGATGCAGCACTGACAGTCATACCGCCGCCTGCGGAAAGGATCTTCACATTGAACTCGTCCCCGTCCACTTCTACCCTGAACTCTGTGGGCATTGGGACTGTCTTTCCATTGCCTTGTTTCGGAGCCTCAAGAGCCTCTTCCTTTATCTCGCCGCGCAAGAATTTTGGGGCTATCGCAGGATACAGCGCATAAGTGAGAATATCTTCAGGTTTCTTTACGATACCAAGATCTTGCGCCTCTTTCGTGACCTTGTCCAGTTCAGGCGGCAACAGGTCTGCCGGGCGTACGGTTATAGGTGTTTCCTCACCAAGTATTTTCTTGATCATCTCACTACTGATAGGAGCTGGTGTACGCCCGTACAGTCCTTTAACATAATCCTTTACTTCTTTTGGGACTACCTTGTAGCGTTCACCCATCAATACGTTAAGAACTGCCTGTGTGCCCACTATCTGGCTCGTTGGCGTCACAAGCGGGGGATAGCCCAATTCCTCTCTCACCCTTGGCATCTCGGCAAGCACGGCTTCGTATTTATCTAGCGCGTTCTGCTCTTTTAATTGTGATACGAGATTTGAGAGCATACCTCCGGGAATCTGGTATTTCAATACATTGGTGTCGATGCGTTCGGATATGGGGTCAAGGATGCCCCGGTATTTTTCCTTGATTTCCTCGAAGTATTTTTTGATCTCGGTTAGCAGTATGAGGTCAAGACCTGTGTCATAAGGCGTTCCGCGCAGAGCTGCCACCATGGTCTCGGTGGGAGGTTGAGATGTGCCCCATGCAAAGGGTGAAAAAGCTGTATCCAGGATATCCACTCCTGCCTCGCATGCAAAAAGATAACTCATTGGAGCCATTCCGCTCGTACAGTGAGAGTGCAGGTCGACAGGTATAGATATCTCTTCTTTCAGAGCCTTGACAAGGTCAAAGGCGTTCTTTGGCGAGATCAGACCCGCCATATCCTTAATGCACAGGGAGTCGCAGCCCATTTCCTCAAGCTCTTTTGCCATTTTAACGTAAAGCGGGATGGTATGGACAGGGCTTATGGTGTAGCATACAGTTCCCTGCACATGGGCGCCAACGCGCTTTGCTGTTTTAATGGATACTTCCATGTTTCGAATGTCATTCACTGCATCGAATATCCTGAAGATGTCAATACCGGATTCAGCCGCATGTTCTACGAATTTCACGACGATATCATCTGAATAATGCCTGTAGCCAACCAGGTTCTGACCTCGAAGAAGCATCTGGAGTGGGGTTTTTTTGACAGTCTTTTTGAGAGCGCGAAGCCTGTCCCATGGGTCTTCGTTCAGGTAGCGTATCGAGGAATCGAATGTTGCGCCACCCCATACTTCAAGCGAAAAGAAACCAACTTCGTCCATCTTCTCTACTATGGGTAACATATCTCTCGTTCGCATGCGGGTTGCAATAAGGGACTGGTGGGCGTCGCGAAGGGTTGTGTCTGTGAGTTTTACTTTAGGCATGGTTTCATGGCTTAATTGGTTGCAGTGTTATTTAATTTATGGTATTTTCATACCAGATAATCCCCCTGTATCCCCACAACCTCTGTACTGTCCTTAGCCTTCGAATACCTCTCAAGTGGCTCGGCATTAAGCTCAAGGAACGTATGCCCCCATTTGAACTTATTAAGAATTAGCGCAGCCTGCTCCTTTTCTCCAAGTATATAAAGCGCAGCCGCAAAAGCCTCAACTGTGCTGAGCTTGAAGGGCTTTCCGAAATTCACGGCATTGCCAGCTACAAGAAATGGCAGGGCGCGGTGCGTAAGTCTTCGCCTTTGCAGCATAGGGAACACTCGTTCAACATGCTCCCACGAACAGTCAAGCACAACAAGCCCCCTGCTGGCATCATCAGCGGGCGAAAGCGCCTGCTCTGCAAAAGGGTCAAGAAAGAGGCCTTCGCGTGGAAGAGCCCCTATGCGCTCATGCATCGTTGCTAGCCCGAACCTGGCAAGCTTTTTTCCAGAGCACTTCTTAGGGTCGCACTGGTCTGCATGATAAAAGTGCAGGGGTATCATGGGTTCTAATTGACACTGCGGATTAATATGATTTTGGGAGTACCGGGAAATAATAACTCTGTGCCTCAGCGTCTCTGTGGCTATATCATTATTGTTTTTGACAGGATCGACAGGATTTACAGGATTTGCCACAAAAATCGTATCCTGTCGATCCTGTAAATTCTGTCAAAGGTCACGATTTGTTGGACACTAATAGTGTCTTATCAAGTCCACTTTTATTCAACAACACAAATTGAAACGATCACCATAAAACCGAAAACTATAAACCCCCCGTCGCTCAATCTCTATTATTCTATATTTAAACGGCGGGTGATCAAATGGAACAGGATAAATGGTTATATCATAATTCACTGAAATGGAAAGGAGAGAAAAAAGCAGACCTCAGGTTCATTGAAAGCAGCCAGGAAATAGAGGTCGCTACCCCTCCAGAGTTCGGCGGGCATGATGGCATAATAAGCCCTGAAGACCTTTTCGTATCATCTGCCAACGTTTGCTTCATGACCACGCTTCTTGGAACGATAAAGAACATGGGTGTGGAACTCATCTCGTATGAATCAGATGCAGAAGGGATACTTGAGACTGTTGATAAGATGAAGGTATTCACAAAAATCATCATACGACCCAGGATAAAAGCCCGCGAGACCGAAGATAAAATAAGGATGATCCTTGGTCATGCAGAAAAGCGGTGCCTTGTTGCTAACTCCATGAAGACCCTTGTGATCATCGAGCCTGAGATAGAGGCTTTGTAGGGTCCTTATATTATAGTTTAGAACTGAATGTTTTGAACTTGTCTTTATAATGTCCCATATTTTTAACCCACCCACAAGCTTTAATACTCTTTACGTCAATTGTAAACCCATGGTTAAACTGGATCAGATAAACATTTCTAACGATGGTCTCACTAAGTTCTTCAGCCCGATAGAAGCGGCTATACTGAGGACCTTATGGGTCGAAGGAGAGATGATGACATCAGAATTGACCGAAAAGACAAAAATACCTCTTACAAGCATAGCTGGCACTCTTGACCGCCTGGTCAAGGCTGGCTACACAGCCAGAAGGCTAGATACCGTGAACGGCAGGGTACGCTATGTGTACGCTCCGGTCCACACAGAGGAAGAGGTTGCAAGTGAAATAACGACAAAGATCATGGACAGCCTTGTGGATACTTTCGGTCGCGTGGCGATCGAGAACTTCTCAAAATACAGTGATAAAAAATGAATATCCTCGGTGAAATAAACTGTTTTGGTCTTTGCCTGAAAGTATCAGAGCTTGCACCATTGGTGGCGCTGCTCATAGTGATATCGATTGGTCTTCTTGCAGCAAGTTTCATGGTCAGAATGCCAAAACACAGGCTTTTGACTTTCGTATCTGCTCAAGTTGCGGCGTTTCTCGCCATTATTTCTACATTTTACCTGATGAAATGCGACGGTATGCTGACTATCTATCTTTATTCCGGATATGCAGTCATTTCTACAGCCGTTATCTTTGGTTCGCTCAGGTTTTACGACAGACTCATGATAAGGCGCCTCAATGCAAAACCCATCGGTAATGTGATCGGCTGGATGCAGGAATTCACTGGCATGCTGGCAAACGCAACTGTATATTATTATGATTCTGCTGTCCCAAAGGCTTTTGCGGCAGGAAAATCAATATTTGTATCGCTCGGGCTTCTTGAATTGTTAAGCGATGATGAATTAAAGGCAGTGCTTGCGCACGAAGCCTGGCATATCAGGAATAACGGACGAACGCCATACCTGAAGCAACTGGCGATCATGACGTTCTCTTCACCCGGGAGAGGGGAGCTTGAAGAGCTGGCTGACCGTTTCGCGGAAGAGTTGGCAGGGAGTGAGGCTCTCTTATCAGCGCGGCGCAAGGTTGATAAAGTATTTATCTGAGTTGTATATTAAGAATAAAAAAGAAATGAATAAAGGTGATAGAATATGTGGCTTAAATTGAGATTATATCTGGTAATGACCTTACTGTTCGGTATAATATACGGTCTTTTGGTAGTTGTAGCGAACATGTTCAATATGGGGGGAACTCTTTGGTTTTACGCCATACTGGCTTCTGTAATGATGTTCATCCAGTACATGATAGGACCGAAAATGGTAGAATGGTCAATGCATGTGAAATATGTGAACGAAGCGCAGGCTCCCGCGCTGCATAAGATGGTAACTGAACTTGCAAGGAACGCAAAAATACCCAAGCCCAGGATCGGCATCGCAGCAATCAACATCCCCAATGCTTTCGCATTCGGCAGATGGGCAAGCGATGGTCGCGTGTGTGTGACTGAAGGGATAATGAACCTGCTTGACGAAAAAGAACTCAGGGCAGTTCTGGCGCATGAGATATCGCACCTGAAGCACAGGGACGTGGTCGTGATAACGATGATCAGCGTTATTCCGATGATATGCTGGTACATCGCATGGAGCTTCATGTTCTCAGGTGGAAGGGACAGAGGGAACAATGTACTTATCGGGATCGCAGCTATGGTGATATATTTCATATCAAACCTTCTTGTCCTGTACGTTTCAAGG
>CBFFLL010000034.1:10081-19245 GCA_965642175.1 Candidatus Methanoperedens nitratireducens
ATACGGGAATATTATGCTGATGAGGGCGCGGTCAATCTTGGGAGTTCCCCGCACCACATGGCATCTGCCCTTTACAAACTTGTGTACGGCAGCGCGCGGGTCTCAAAGGATTCAATTAAACAGGTTGAAGGCATGAAGGCTTTCTTCGCAAGTGACCCATCACGCGCAGCCTATGAGATAAAGGAACTTTCACAGCTTGACATGGACAGAAGCGGGTCTATTGACCAGAACGAACTGATGGCGCTTCGAACAAGACCCATTAAGGTCAGTGGTACAGACAAGTTCATGGAAATGTTCAGCACCCATCCTAACATGCTAAGACGGATCCAGCGGCTTTCCTCTCTCAAAGAGGGAGTCGCTCGTTAATTTTTTACTCTTTTTTTTTACGCATAGGAAACTATAAATGCATTTTCTGATCCCGCCAGTGAAATTATCATTTCCTGAAATAATAAGTTGACTTCTTTGGCTTTCAATAATCCAGGTTAATCTGTGAAATCCGTGTCTAATGATAGTGCTTTCCCATGGCTTCTCCTGTCATAATTTCTCTATGTAGACACATATTAACACTGATTTACACAAATTTTTCAGTGTGATCTTATAAGCAAAAAATGAACAATGAAAACCAAGAAAAACCGTTTTATATCCTGAAAACTGAAACAAACTTTGAAAACCATGGGTTTGTTTATATTAGTTGTTGTGTATTAAAAAATTAATGATAATAAGTATAATGTTAGCATTCTCATTATTCAACCTGAAATTAAAGGAGATGATAGGTTGATGCTAAGAACACCTGAAGAAAGAGTAAGATTATTAAAGGATGGTGTGGAAATGAAAAAAATCGAAGAGCTTTATATTCGATATAATAGATTGAAAGTTATATATAGTCCAATTCTTTTTGATTTCATCGAAACTCCTTTGCAAAGTTGTAATAATTCTACTGACACTCCGATGATCGAATTAAAGCATGCATGTCAAGGAACAGATGGGGATGAAAATTCCATGAGTTTACTTGCTGACGCTTAGTGATCCGTCATGGAGTTCATGCATGATTCTTTTATATAAGGGTGATTGTAGAACAACAGGAATATCTAAATCATATCCATAATCTGCAAACTGAAGCCTTACCACAACGTTTAAATCCCATCTGAAGCAAACTAATCACGGAAATAAATGGACGTTTCAGAAGTTATCCGGAAAAGGTGTAGTATCAGGCAATTCAGGGACAGAGTTATTCCTGACGATGTTATTCACAGGATACTTGAGGCTGCAAGATGGGCCCCCAGCCCTTTTAACACGCAGCCATGGGAATTTATAATAATCAAAAACAAAGAGACACTAAAGGCAATATCAAAATATGCGAGGTATTCGGGTTACCTCTCTGAAGCCCCTCTTGCTATCGCAGTTATCGTTCCGCCAATAAATCCTAAATTCTCCTGGGTGGAAAGCATAGGCGAGCCCAGGTTCGCAGCAGCGATGGCTGTCCAGAACATGATGCTTGCAGCCTGGGAGATAGGCATCGGGACGTGCTGGGTGAGCATAGAGAGGGACAGGGTGGCGGAAATACTCGAAGTCCCAAAGACCCATTTCGTCCTCACCGTCATGCCGATCGGATATCCTGAAGTGACGCCTTCGGCACATGATGAGAATCTCAGGAAAAAGATCGATGATGCGATATACAATGAAAAGTATGAGGTAAAGGTAGAAAAATGAATGATAAAGATGGCGCAAAACCCGACAGGGTCCTTGACTGCATCGGACTCTTCTGCCCGATACCCATTTTCAACACCACACAGGAGATGGAAAATATAGAGGTCGGGCAAGTTCTTGAGATGCTCACGGACGACCCTGCTGCTGTGCAGGACATTCCCAGGTGGGCAAAGAGGGCGGGGCACCAGTTCCTGAGGCTATGGAAAGAAGGCGAACATTACCATTTTCTGATACGGAAAGGTGATGGTTAGAGCTGCACAATAATAAAATAATAATAAAAAAAATAAAAAAATTCAAAATAGAAAAAAGATTAGAAGGGTATTTTAATAAAATAACCTTATCTTGATTTCTTTGCCTTGGTTACTTTTTTGGTTTTCTTTGCTTTTACTTCTTTTTTTGCCATTTAATTCACCTCAGTATTTAATTAATATAAATAGTCATAATATATATACATTGTGTAGAATTGCATTAAAATTTGATATTTTAGAGTAGCACGCATAATATCTAAATTTGGATACTATTTGACCTTTTATTGAGTTAATATCTGTGAATCACAGTGCTTAACCAAAAAAACCTTGCCCTTTGTTTCTACTGGAGATCAAACCGGAGGAATTTGAGATATTTTCAAGTGATTCTAAGCATTAGGCAATCTCTATTCTAGTATAACGATGGAGAAAGGTTTTATTTTAAAAATAAAGGTGATTATCTTGTATTTAATAGCTATAATCAATTATAACCTTCATTTCAAGTGAATAGTTTATATAGCATAAAAACAGTCTTGTTCACACAACGTTCACAATAAATAATTCACCCAGAAGGAAGCATCGGAGGGGAAATCCGGATGCGTGCTGTTCGCCCGTAAAGGCGGACGGCGCTCCAATTTTTTGAGGATATATGAAAATACGGATCGAACTCGAAGGAAAAAACGCAGGCAACGTGAGTTACAACGGACCCGAGTCAGCAGAGATGGCTGCAATGTATCTAAATTCCATTGAAGCTGATGAAGTAGAAGTTCATATAGTAAAAGAAGACGGGACAAAAGCTTTCGCTGAATTTTCCGGTGAGTTCTGGAACATGTCGGCAACAAAATTCATACTATCGGCTGCAAAAAGCAAACCTGTGCCAGCCATTTCTTCAAGTATCGAAGAATTACCCGGGGAATCTCTTACGCTAAAAGAACGACTTACGATGTTCCTGCGTTTTGAATACCCCCGGGTATGGTTCACGTCCCTTGAAGTAAAACGGCATTATGAAAGCGTTTATGGGAAGATCAACCTGAGCACGGTATCCACCTACCTGGCAAGGATGCACAGGGATAACATACTGGAGCGAAAAGGAAACCACAACCAGCGAGAATACATGTTTATAGAAGAAGACAAGAAATTAATGGATATGGGGTATGCTTCCATAAAATAATTGGCGGGTTGATGAGCTGACCCACTTGGGCTCACAGCACCCTTGCAGCATTAAATATATGCTGTCTTCGCTGTAAATTGCGCTCCATGCGCTTTCTTTTTGCACTCCTTATGGAAGAGATACATTTGAACCATCTTCCATTTAAACCTTGAATGGTCACCGGGTATTTACGCCCTGGAAGATTTGATCTTTATTCTCCGATCAGGTTTTTTTGTTCATCCCTTGCTAGCTCATCTTAGCGTGCACCTTATACAGCCGTATAAGGTAATTTGTATTATTAATTTATAACGATTAATAGTTTTCGATAACAGACCTGATAAAAAACATGGTAACAAAAACGGGTTTACAAAAACTTATAATTCGATCTCGCCCTTTTCAAACACTATCATGCCGGTTTTCAAAAGATTCGCTTCATCATCTGTAAGTTTTCTGGAAATTGCATTTTTAGCGATTATGGCACTGTTACCCAGAGGATCATCGATCACAAGCGTTATTTCATACTCTCCGGCTCTCGTTTTCTCAATATTGGACAGGAGTTCCAGGGCACGCGCGGTCTTATCTTCCTCCCCCCAACGGGTCACCATGCCCAGGATCTCCTCCACCCGTTCAATCACCCCTTCAACATTCGAGATAAAGGATTCAGAAGCCGGTCCAGGTTCGATCTCAACTCCTAATTCTGGTATGCGAATAGTCCCCGAAGTTGAGCGCACTACCCGTGCATCCAGATCGTCAATTGACCTGACCTTCATTTCATAATGCACCGGATCATGCTGGGAAAGGATCAGTGTGTCCGAGTACCTGAACCCGCACTCGCAGATGGTAGTAATATGCATCACTTCGCCAAAAAAAGGGATATTGTCCGGGACCCAGTTCGTTATGAGTTCTTTACAGCACATGGGACATGTACTGCGGGTAATCGTCAACGTGGGAAGAAATTCCTGATTCACTTTAACTTCTGTCTGTCAATGCGAACGCCGCGCGGCGTCACAATGACCTGGTCTTCCTTCACAAGCGCGATATCGCCATGCACATCGTTCACTACCTGTTTCAGATCCTTTATTGCCCGGTCAAAGAGGAGTTTATCGTGCTTTGCAGGAGATACGTCAATAAAAACAATATTTCCCCCATATATCTGTTTCTTTAATTCAGGCATTATGTCAAGCCCATTAAGCTCTGCCACGCGGACCAGCATGTTGGTTGGCTCATCTTTAAAACCCTCTTCGAATTCTGAAAGATCCAGTTCCTCATACTCCTCAGCCTCAGATTTCGGCTTTTTTCCGCTTCCGAAAAGGTTTTCTATGAATTTAACCATGAAATTATCACATCTTCTTTTAAAGGTCTATTTCTATTTATCTATTTCTGTTCCAGCTTCCAGAGTTCATCCCCCACATAATGTATCGACTTTATGGCTTTGCCGGATTTTCCTGCCATGTCTTTGCCAGGAATGAGCGCCCTGCCAATAGCAATCGCCTTTCCATGAGCCCGCTCAACAACGATAACAAGGTCGCCTTCCTTGATGGTCGGGTCTGCCTCAACGATCCCTGGACCCATCACATCAGCTCCGTTTATTATGAACTTCACAGCGCCCGGGTCCACCACGACCCTTCGACGCGATGGAGCAAGTTTAAGCGCGCCCTTTACAGTGGGGAATATTTTCCCTCCTGTCCTGAACAGAAGCGGTTCACCGTCCACGAAGATAAACTCTGCCTCCTCACTTTCGACAAGTTCGAGTTTCTTTCCAACAAAGGCGCCAGCGTCCCCGAAAGCCTCTTCAATATCATTGATGAGGGCTTTTTCATCTGTCTTTCTAAGTACATTCCGTGATTTTATCTTCATGTGCCACCAATAGTTTTAAATATTCTCTTGACAACTCAAGGTCACTATTGCGTTAATAGATTAATAAACTTTATCAGGAGTATTATATGGGAAACAGACCCCTCGACATTCTAAACAATGCATTGAATAAATCGGTATTGATCAGGCTGAAAGGCTCAAGAGAGTTCAGAGGCGAACTGCAGGGATACGACATGCATATGAATCTCGTACTTGCAAATGCCGAGGAAATAAAAGAGAGTGAGTCAAAAAAACTTGGAACAGTAGTTGTACGCGGAGATAATATCGTATTCATCTCCCCGTAAATTAAAAGGTGATAACAAATGTCAAAAGGAACGCCCTCAATGGGGCATCGCCAGCATAAGACACATGTGAAATGCAGAAGATGCGGTAAGGTATCGTTAAATACCAGAACAAAGATGTGCGCATCATGCGGCTTCGGAAAGACAGCACACATGAGATCATATAAATGGCAAGAAAAATGTGGATATTAAGGTGAGAACGGTTGCATGAAGAATGCGGCGTGGTAGGTGTTTCTTACAGTAATGATACACCTTCTGCGCTGTCTATCTATTATGCGCTTTATGCTCTTCAGCACAGGGGACAGGAATCAGCGGGTATAACAGTACACGACGGTAAAAAGGTCAGTACCCTGAAAGGGATGGGTCTGGTACCTGATGTATTTAACAAGGGTGACATCCAGAAATTAAAAGGTCATGTCGGTATCGGGCATGTACGCTATTCTACAACAGGCGGCTCAAAAATTGAGAACTGCCAGCCGCTTATCGTAAGTTTCAAAAGTGGTACTATAGCGATAGCTCATAACGGGAACCTCGTCAATTCAAAAGAACTCAGGACTGAACTGGAAAAAGAGGGGCGGATATTCCTTTCGGATTCTGATACCGAGGTCATAGCTCATCTTCTTGTGAAAAAACTCATGCACAGCGACCTTGATGAGGCAGTCAGGGAATTGATGAAGCGACTTGTGGGTTCTTATTCGCTGGTAATTCTTGTTGATAACGTGCTTGTTGCTGTCCGCGATCCGTTGGGTATAAAACCCCTGTGCCTGGGGCAGATCGACAATGGTTATATGGTAGCCTCAGAGAGCGCGGCTGTTGATATCCTGAATGGAACACTTCTTCGGGATATCGCTCCGGGTGAAATGCTGATAATAAAAGACGGTAAATATGAAAGCAAGCAGCTTGTCAGGTCGAAGAACTATGCCCACTGCGTTTTTGAATACATTTATTTTGCACGGCCGGACTCTGTCATAGACGGTGAACTCGTTTACAGCGTAAGGATGCGGATCGGACAGACACTTTTTTCCGAACATCCGGTAAAAGCTGATATCGTTTCTCCTGTTCCCGACTCAGGGATAACCGCAGCCATAGGTTTCTCAAAGAGATCAGGTATAGATTACATGGAAGGGCTGATGAAGAACAGGTACATAGGCAGGACTTTCATCATGCCAGGGCAGGACATGAGAGAGACGGCTGTTCGGCTCAAGCTCAACACGATAAAACCCAATATAGAGGGAAAGAACGTAGTGCTTGTGGACGACAGCATAGTGCGCGGGACAACATCGCGGCGCATAATTGACCTGATGAGAAAATCAGGAGCAAGGGAAATCCATATGAGAGTCGCAAGTCCCCCGATAATTTCACCGTGCTACCTGGGTATCGATATGGCGACAAGAGAGGAACTCGTTGCAGCGCATAAGGCCGTGAAAGGCGTTGAGGCTGTGATCAATGCAGACTCGCTCGGGTACATAAGCATCGAGGGCCTTGTAAGCTCAATAGGGCTTCCACAGGATGACCTGTGCATAGGGTGCCTGACAGGCGCGTACCCGGTGGAAATACCCGGAGAAAAGTGTTCAAGGAGACAGTTGAAGCTGTCCGAGTTCTGACGGAAGACTAAAATATAGGGTACTGATATTAGAATAGTGAGATAGAATACTGAGGCAAAACTATGGGCATAATAAAAAATATGGGGCTAAAGTTCAAATGGTTAAGACATTTATTCAAGAAGAAGAGAGCAAGAATAGGGATATATGGTCCTCCCAATGCTGGAAAAACCACTCTGGCAAACAGGATAATCCGCGACTGGACAGGCGATGCCATGGGTTCGGTTTCGCAGATACCACATGAGACCCGCAGAGCAAGGAGGCGCGAGGGCGTGACCATTGAATCAAACGGCTCCTCTGTGACGCTGGACATCATCGATACGCCCGGGCTTGCTACGAGGATCGATTTTCACGATTTCATGGCATTCGGTATGAATGAAGAGGAATCAAAGAGGCGCGCAAAAGAAGCCACTGAAGGGGTTATAGAGGCGGTAAAATGGCTGGACGACCTTGACGGCGTAATACTTGTGATGGATGCCACGGAAGACCCCTACACGCAAGTTAACGTTACCGTGATAGGTAATATGGAAGCGCGGAAACTTCCGCTTCTTATTGCAGCAAATAAGATCGACCTTCCCACCTCGTCCCCTGCGCGAATTCACAGCGCTTTCCCGCAGCATCCTCTTGTTCCAATATCAGCCCTTGAAGGGCAGAACATAGACCATCTCTATAAAGAAATTGCACAACATTTCGGGTGATAATTATGAAAGGAATTCAGTTGGATTTAATCTCAGAGGATAAGCTTGATGGTATGACGCCAATGGAAAAAGTGCGTTTGATCCTTGATGAAGTAAGGATGGGGAAAATACTTGTTCTGGAAAAAGGTCTTACGCCGACCGAACAGAATAAGCTCATCGAACTTACCATGACAGAGATCGCGCAGGATAATTTCTCAGGGATAGAGATAGAGAGTTACCCTGTAAAGCATAACGATACCTTTTTTAGCAAGCTTTTGGGCAAGTCCACCCTCAAGACACGGCTTACAGTTATAGGTCCTGCAGCGCAGTTAAAGACCATTAGAAAGGATAGGGACCTGATAAGCGCCATGGTCTCACCGTAGGGTCATGCCACATAAATGCACCAGATGCGAAGGTATTTTCAGGGATGGCGCAGCCATAATACTGAACGGCTGCCCGAAATGCGGGTGGAATAAGTTCCTTTATGTAAGGGATGAAACGACCCAGCCTGCCGGGTCTGCGGGAAAAACAGGAGATACTTTAATTCCCCCTGCTGCAACACAGTTCATCAAGGAAGTGGATGAACTGCTGGGGATTAAACCGGATCAGCCTGAACCAAAAGAATCAAAAGTTGAGAAGAAAAAAGAGGAGATCGGAGAAAGGGTGGAATCAGTAAGGATACTATCGCCGGGTTCGTATGAATTGAATCTCGACTCAATAATGAAACGGGATGAGATCGTTATGGCGCTAAAGGAGGATGGCACATATATCGTCCATTTGCCTTCTGTCTTCCAGAAAAAGAGACATCATGAGCGGTAGAAGGTGTACTGGGTCGTATTGATATAGGAATATTCCCTGGGGCGAGGGGAGTCGGGTGAATAAATATAGACTGTGTCTATATATTCCCCGAACTTTTTCGCATCATGTAAATAATATCCTTTATCCAGACGTGAGATATTCCTTACTCGCAGAACGGCTTTATCAGGATCCATTTTAATAATATCATAATCGAATTCGAAGAACACAGATTTTATTTTTGGCTCAAGACTTTTGCTTCCCAGAAGAAGTATGAACATCTTTGGCAGTGCACCAATGTCATAATACACAGTGAATGTGGCATCTGTTTTATCGAAATTTATAGTGAGAGAGGTGATATCAATTGACCGTTTATCTGACGCCCCGACCGAAAACGGTATTAATGACGCAAAGACAATGATAAGGAAAACTGTGACTATTAATGCTGATTTCATTCAGTAAACAATATACAACCGATAGATATATATTTTTCTGCCGAATCTTCATATATTGTTCATGATATTTCAGCGTCAACCGATATCATATGCCGTATGTAAACACGCCCATCGAACCACTTTTCCTTTTTTGACTCAGTTATCCTGCACGAAAAACCGCCCAGCAACCCATTTAATTCATTTATATTGAAATAATGGTAGATGATGCCTTTTTTTCTTTTGAAGGTATTGGGTTCGATCTCGATGCCACCGTACCTCATATCTTCGTCCCCGAAAACTTCAAGGAACAGTCTGCCTCCGCTGCTCAGAATCCTCCTGAATTCGCAGATCGCAAGCTCCCGTTCATCTGACAGGAGATGCTGAAGTACACCATAGCAC
>CBFFLL010000035.1:0-1131 GCA_965642175.1 Candidatus Methanoperedens nitratireducens
CAATAGGGAGATATCCATGCTCGAATCTGCAAGCATCGAATCCAGATCAGCAACGTCCATATCAGTCCCGAATGGGTCTTCACTGGCAGGAGCGGTTGTTGCACCAGTGGACATGGATGTCTCAACCGGTGCAATAGGTGCACTTGTTGAGGGTTCTGCCGGTTTATTCCCTATGCATCCCAGGGTAAATGCCGCTACCACAAGGACTATCAGGATATATACGAGTTTCATATTTTAGCCTCCTTTAATTTCCTGAAAGGGTCTCAGTGGAGCTGCCTTCAATTGTTACCAGCCCGCGGGAGAGTTTTCTGAATTCATTGACAAAGTTCTTCAATTGGCTTGCAGCGTCCTTCAGTTTCTTGACAGTGTCTCTCTGCATGCCATCACCCTGGCGTATGAATTCCCTTGCTGCATTAGCATCTGATACTGTGCCGCCTGAAGAGAAACCGTCATGTACATCAAATAATTCATCTGTCTTCTGCTGGTTCTGCTTTGCATCAGCCACAATTCTGTCAAATTTCGCAGCTTCTTCCTTGAGTTTGGTAGTATCTATGCCCTCATTCTCAAGCCTGGTGATCGCTTCATCCATCTTTACCGAAACATTGTCAACTTTTGACAGGAAGGCGGTACTCCTGTAGTTGAGTATTATCCCGACATAGTAGCGCGTCTCAAGCCTTATCTTGACCCACAGGTCTTTCAATTCGCTGTGAATAGTTGTGAAATCCCTGGCGGTTTCAGCTTGCTCCACTTTTACTTTCATCTCTTCCAGCTGTGTAATGTGCGCTTCTATGTTTCCAGAAGCATCGAATTTGATGACCCCTATATTCTCGCGCAGTTCCACCCTGTACTTCAGTATCTCCAGATGTGAAATTGTCTGGTCAATAGCCCTCATAAGATAATCTTTGGTCTTGATCTCGAGTTCTTCCTTTGACCTGTTATCGTTCGCATTTCTTAATCTCTCCCTTGCATTCTCGAAGATTTTTCTTGCCTCCTCGAATTTTTTCTTTGTATTATCGTATTTTTCCTTATGCAATCGATACTGCTCCTGTAACTGATTCTGCTCCTTTGACTGATTTTGCTCCTGTAACTGATTCTGCTCCTGTAACTGATTCTGCTCCTGTAACTGATTTT
>CBFFLL010000035.1:1231-18815 GCA_965642175.1 Candidatus Methanoperedens nitratireducens
TGCTCCTGTAACTGATTCTGCTCCTGTAACTGATTCTGCTCCTGTAACTGATTTTGCTCCTGTAACTGATTTTGCTCCTGTAACTGATTTTGCTTGTTATCTGTTTTATACTGTTCAGCAGATGTTTGTATTGCTGCCACGACACCTGAGAACAGGCTCAGTATGAACACCGCAGCTACAAGCGATACCATGATCCGGTTTGTGTATTTCATATTTTTTCCTCCGTATTTTTCCAACCGCACAATCGGCGATTGCTTACCCAATACTATATTTGCGGCATAGATAAACATATTTTTATATGAATAATATTTAAATATTTATTAGGCTTCAGAACCTTTTACAAAGCTTTATTATTACCGCTTTAACTTTATAATAAACTATATATACCGTCATTCAGGATTAAGAACGTATGCTATGGTTCTCAAGGGGACTTCTAATAATTCTGGTTATTATTGCCATGATCTCAGGGGCTCACGCTGCAACAGTGCAAGGCGCCATTTATGCATGGTCTGATTTTGAAAAACCCCTGAATAACGTCATAATTGAGCTCAACTCGATCCCTGTCCAGTCAAGGATTTCAACTGACGGAACGTATGTGTTTGAAAATCTCCCCCCGGGAAATTATACGATCAAGGCAAAATATTTCCGGAATAATGTACTTGAACTTGCAGAAGAAGAGGAGATCCAGATAGTGGGAAGTGAGGGGAAATTCAATATAGACCTCCTTCTTTTTCCGCCCACTGATACTGAATTAGAGTATCTCGGCGATATCAACCTGACAGGAAACATAGAGATAAAAGGCGAAAGTGACACGACTTCTTATATTATCCTCTTTTTAATTCTGATAGCCGCAGGAATTGCTATCTATTACAGGTCATGGAAGAAAAAAACTACTGCGGCTGTTGAGGTTTACAATGAACCTATTACACAGCAGCCCACAGCCAAGTCAAAAACTACAGAACTGCCTGAAGACCTCCATGAACTCTATGGTCTTATCGTAAAAAAGGGAGGCAGGGTGACCCAGAAAGATTTGAGGGGACAAATGAAATGCTCGGAAGCAAAGGTCAGTCTGATGCTGGATGACCTGGAAGACAGGGGTTTAATCAAAAAAATCAGAAAAGGTCGTTCTAACATCATAATCGCAGAGAGCAGAAAGGATGACAAGAACTTTTAATAATTATATACATCATTATTTTTCAAGGACGCTGATCCTTCGTGTCAGACTTTTATGAACTCTCTGCAGATGGCTCTGAACAACCCTGAAACCCGCATCCTTTGCCAGTGTCTCTATCTCCCGCTCAGAAATAAATACTGCCCGTCTTCCCTTTTTCAGAACGCGGTATATCTCACGCAGGGAACCGGTAAGCATATGTTCGAGTGATTCTGCTTTTATCGCCGCTGACCTGCCGTATGGCGGGTCTGTGACAACTGCATCCACGCTCTCATCCCGCAGCGCCATGCCGCATGCATCCTGATACATCAGGGAATGATCGATATTGTAGTGGTCAAGGTTCATCTTAGCGCCCAGAAGCAGCTTGCGCTGCATGTCACCGCCTATGACCCTGATGCCAATAAGGCCGGCCTCGACCAGAATACCGCCTGTCCCGCAGAACGGGTCAAGCAGAGATGCTTCCGATTTTGCGATGTTCACAAGAGCCCGCGCCGCCCTGGGCATCATCACGCCAGGGTAAAAGAAAGGCTTATTATGGGGCTTTCGCGCCTCAAATGCGCTGCGGTCAATAGAATACATTATGCGTCCGAAGATGTTTTTATCCTCCGTAAGCAAAACCCTTAACTGCACTTCGGGATTTTTCAGGTCTGCCCGATCCCCTCTTTTAAAGAAAATCCCACCAATGCACCTCTCCATCGATCCCGTGTCTATTGTGGAATATTCCCTTATCCTTTTGACCCGTATGCTGTATGTACCTTTAATTTCAAAACCTGCTTTTTCTACAGTGTTGAGAACATCTTCCTCGCTCGCTCCGCCTATCCCGAGGACTTCAGTTATATAATGTGTCATAGAAAGTTTTTTTGCAAGGATATCTGCTATTTTGCATGCGTCTTTTCGTATCTCGATCATAAGACACCCGTCAAGCCTGAGAACGACGCTGAAATCCGCACACTCAGACTCAAGACATGCAAGCACTTCGGATCCAGGAAGGGTACTGTGTTCACCTGACAATTCAAATGCGATCAACATAGCCTATGCTGCCAGGCTTTCTTTAAGTTCTCTTAGCATCTCAGCCATGACCCCGTGCCATAAAAACAACTTATCTAGTTTCTCGGTTATGGTTTTTTTTGCATATGCGTCCTCACACCAGATCATGTTGCGGTATTCTACGTCCTTGAAAACAAGACCGTATGCGGGAGCAGGCTCTAATCCTTCATTATACTCTCCGGGAGAGAGCATCTGTTCAAGCCATGCCAGGTCGCGGGCGCCACTTCCCACAAGTTTCAGTGCTGTTGCGATTTTTCTTACCATATGCCAGACAAAATGGTTTGCCTGTATATTTATTATCATAAACTCTCTTTCCACCCTCACATTGATGGATTTCACCATGGATATCCTGCTCCTGTCCTTGTCTGGCGTTGAAAAATTGGTGAAATCATGCACACCTTTTAACAGGCGGGAAGCATTCCGCAACAGTGATATGTCGTACTGCCCGCACATGATATACCTGTATTCACGGCCCAACGCGTCACGCCTTGGGTCAAACTCATCTGGTACGCGAGCGCTTGCCCATGTCCATATCGTCGGGGGAAGCTTGTTGTTCACGGCTCTGGGAAGGGCAATATCAGGATTATCTGTATTGAACGCTATGACCTGCCCGATCGCATGTACTCCGCTGTCAGTACGACCTGCGGCGATATAGTTCGCTTCATGAGGATTATTGATAATGTTCAATTCCTTAAAGGCCCTGAAGAGCTCACTCTCTATGGTATTGACGTTAGGCTGTACCTGGAAACCGTGATAATCTGTTCCAATATAGGCGACTTTCATAGCTATTCGCATCACCTTAAAATTGGTACATGAAGATATAAACACTATTAATAAACTGTAAAATTTTTTTTTGAGGACAACTTTATATAACACCTCATACTAATTATCAGAATGATGATTTTAAAATGGTAAAAGTCCTAGTTGTTGAAGATAATCCCCTGAATATGGAACTGATACTCGAAATACTTCTAGCCCGGGATTTCGTTGTGGATACAGTTGATAATGGAGAGAAAGCCATTAAAATAACTGAAAAAAATTCCTATGACCTGATACTTATGGATATAGCTCTGCCTGGCATTGACGGAGTTGAAGCTACCAGGTTAATAAAAAGCAAGCCCGGATATAAAAATGTTCCATTTGTTGCACTGACAGCGTTCGCAATGGCGGGAGACAAGGAAAGACTGCTAAATGAAGGCTTTACCGATTACGTATCCAAACCTCTGGATATCCAGGATTTCATAAAAAAAATGGAGAAATACAGGAAGTAATTGGATGAGTAGATCGAAGATCCTTGTTGTGGATGATGAGCAGATGAACGTTGAACTTCTGGAAGGGATTCTTTCGAAGGACTACGATGTAGTTACAGCCATGAGCGGAACTGAGGCTTTAATAAAAGTGGAGAAAACGTTTCCAGACCTTATCCTTCTTGACATAATGATGCCCAACATGAATGGATACGCGGTATGCAAGAATCTTAAGAGCAGCCCCAGTACGATGTCCATACCTGTTGTGATGGTGACCGCTCTGCAGGAAAAAGAGGATCGTATAAAAGCTATTGAAGCTGGCGCGGATGATTTTTTAAGCAAGCCTGTGGATCTATATGAATTGAACGCAAGGGTAAAATCGCTGCTGCGTGTCAAGCAATACCATGACAGCCTGATGGAAGAACGTGAGAAGCTTCTCATATTCAGTTCTGTTCTTAACAGCATGGACGACTGCGTGATAATAACGAACATGAGCGGAGATATCAAGTATGCAAATCCTGCGTTTGAAAAAAAGTACGGTTACTCGCAGGATGAACGTTCAAGGATGCATATCAGCTCGATAAAACATCCTGACAGCAACCTGATGCTTGATAAAGACAGCCTTATACAGGACACAAAACATGAATGGAAGGGAAACCTAGTAAGTGTGAACAGGCATGGGATCAAGCTTAATATGACCCTAAAGTGTTCTCCAGTGATAAAGGATAACCGCCATATAAATCTCGTGTTCGTGTTGAGGGAGCAGGTATAACGACCGCTATTTTAAACTATATATCCGCCATATTACCTGTATGAAAATACAGGGGAATTATCATTAACGATAATGAAATTGGCATCTTTTCCTATTATTCCGGGAGTCTGGGAACCGGAGGCAGGATACGGCAGCTGGTCGATGACTTCGCGGTAGAGGAGATCACGAACAGGGTAGAGACCACGAACGGTAATTATCTTATCGTGGAGCTTACAAAACGGAACTGGGACACACATCGTTTAATACGGGAACTCTCGCGTATCCTGAGGGTGAGCCAGGACAGGTTCGGCTGGGCAGGAACGAAAGATAAACGCGCACTCACTAAACAGAGGATAAGCATATGGGATATGAGCGAAGAAGAGCTTTCGCGGGTGAGGCTGAAGGATGTGGAACTTACTCATGTGGGACGATCGAATAAGAAGATAAGTCTTGGCGACCTGTGGGGCAACCGTTTTAAAATAACGATAAGGGATATCGCTCTACAGGTGGATGAAACACTTGACAGGGTGAAAACCATAACCGGGGAATTAGAGAATGGGGTACCAGACTTCTTCGGTGTGCAGAGGTTCGGGGAGAACAGGCCTGTGACCCATGTGGTGGGTGAAGCAATAGCTAAAGGGGATCTTAAAGATGCTGCGCTCACTTATATCGCAAGACCATTCCCTGATGAGTCCGAAGATATTCGGCAAGCCAGAAAGTATGTGCAGGATACCGGGGATTTTAAGGCGGGTTTGAATATGTATCCCCTGCGCCTGCAGTTCGAGAGGGCGATGATGAATTACCTGATCGCCAATCCAGATGATCATGCAGGTGCGTTCAGGGTGCTGTCCCCGAACCTTCAAAAGATGTTCCTGCATGCGTATCAATCATATGTATTCAATATTATCCTGAGCAGGCGAATCGAGGCAGGATTGTCGATAAATGAAGCTTACGATGGGGACGTTGTGTGTTTCAAGAACGAGGTGGGGATGCCTGATACTTCACGGCTTCAGAAGGTCAATGCTGACAACCTTGACGGAATAAACAATCTCATCATCAGGGGGCGCGCTTTCGTGACTGCGCCGCTTATTGGGTATGATACACAGTTTTCGGAGGGAAGGCAGGGAGAGATAGAGAGAGAGGTGATCAGGGAATTGAAAATTGACACTGAAGGCTTTAAAGTTCCGGGAATGCCTGAAATAGCGTCAAAAGGGCTTCGCAGGGAGATAGTGCTTGTCGTAAAACCGGAATTCTCGGTCATGGAGGATGAGGTTAATACAGGGAAGACAAAGGTCGTACTGGAATTCACGCTTCCCAAGGGGAGTTATGCTACAGTGGTTTTGAGGGAGTTCATGAAGGGGCAGGCGATTCTTTCATAATTATCGGGGATCGCCTGCGAGGGATGAGGTGTAATACAATGTATTACATGTTATTCTACAAATGGCTTTCCTGACTTCAATATAACATCGGCCACCTCAGGTCTCATGGAATCCGCTGGCGGTCTCTCTCCAGCTTCAATCATCTGCCTCATCTTCGTGCCAGAGAAGTCGATCCTGTCAGTATGCGGGCAGACCTTATCATTCGTTATCCCTCCGCACTTGTGACAGTGGAAGAAGGACATAAAGAACATGGGCTCGATGCCGATATCAGGGAATTCCTTGAATATTTCCTGCGCTGCGAAGGGGTGGTAGTAGCTCCCCACGCCAGCATGGTCTCTCCCGACGATGAAATGCGTGCACCCGTAGTTCTTTCTCACGATGGCATGGAAAATAGCTTCACGCGGTCCTGCGTATCTCATTTCCGTCTGGAAGATGCCGAGGACGACCCTATCCTTTGGAAAGTAATTATCGATAAGAACTTCGTAGCTCTCAAGTATGACCTCGTCCTTGAAGTCTCCTTTCTTTTTTTTCCCGATCACTGGATTGATGAACAGCCCGTCCACCATGGTAAGCGCGCTCTTCTGCAGGTACTCATGACCCAGGTGTGCCACGTTGCGTGTCTGGAACCCGACCACTCTCTCCCATCCTTTTTCCTTGAAGAGGTTGCGCGTCTCCGCAGGCTTCATGGCATACTTGAAATAAGGCGTTTCCGACTCGTTCAGCAAGCTGATCTTGCCCCCATGAAGCGTATCCTTCATGGAATATGTCTTTGACACACCGGGATGCCCGGCGTCGTTCGTGCCGTACACCTGCTCTGCAAATGCTCTTTTATCGTATGTGAAGCTCTCATCCACCTGCATCACTGCCACAATATGCTCGCCGCTCTTGAGGAGGATGTCATCTCCTTCTTTTATGTCGCCGTTGTCAGTATCAAGCACTATAGGCAAAGTCCAGGGAAGGTCGTTCGAAAGTCGTTTTTTGTAGAGGATGCTCTCGTAGTCCTCGCGGCAGTTGAAGCCTTCGAGGGGGCTGAACAGCCCTGAGGCGATGTTCTCCACGTCCTTCATCAGGTCGACGCTGATCTGAACGCTCTGGTATTCAGATGCCTGGTCAATTATATTTTTTCGTTTCTGTTCAGTTAATGTCCTGTTGATTAACTTTCCGCCGTGAGGTTTGATTTGAGTCATTGTAATCCCGAATTTTGGGGTTAAATGACTTTTTGTTTAATAATGGTTTGCGAAGAGGCAAAAATGAGGTTAAAAAATGGCAAATCTGAAAATATTGTATGCCTGTTATTTCATGAGTGAAGTCCTTTTAGAGAAATCGGCAGAGAATGAAACCTTAGCAAAGTAGATGGTGAAATTTCTGTTTTAAGATTGTTCACACATCTGGTGCAGAAATTTCACATCACCTGGATTTTGGGCTGCCCCATATTTATAGCAGAAAAATTTAGCTTATCCAAAATATTATCACAAGTATTGGATTTCTATTCTTTACCATCATTTCATCTCCTTCAATATTATTAATACCACACCATACTTATATACAATAACCGTTATATATCTTTCTAATACTTATCAGGATTCTGCAATTGCTTATCAGTATCTCTACTTCTCTTCTATCCCAAGCCTCAGCAAGCTCTGGTAATACAGCCACAGCGTATGCGATTTTAAGAAATAATATACATCTGATGACATACCTGTACTCCGTATCCTCTTGATCATCCCAGGTATATCCAGTCCCAGCGGACAGTTCTTCCTGCACTTTCCGCATGTGAGGCAGTACATGAGCTTCTCATCCTTCTCATTGCTGTACAGGGAATGATAGGCGATGCCTTTCCCGCCAAGGTGGCTGCCCCGCGCGAACTCATTGCCTATTGTGTTGTACATAGGGCAGTGGAGAAGGCAGTTCCCACATCCCACGCAGTACAGGAGTTCCCTGGCGTCGTTCTTTGCAAGTTCGCTTCTCCTATTATCTACAAGTATGACCGTGATCTCAGAAGGGCTGTGTACGCCTTTTACGAACTTTTTTTCCACGTCAGCGGTCTTACTCACCCCGCTTATGATCTCAACGAATGAAGGGATTATCGCGCCTGTGGCATTGTAGCTCAATATCTTCAGCATGTTCATTGCGCTTTCGAGGTCTGGATATATTTTATCTATCGAAGTTACAACTATATGTTTCTCTTTTCGCATGACCTCGTAGATGTTCCCTTCGTTATGAGTCATCACGATAGAGCCCTCTTCTGCTGTAATGGCATTTGAGCCCGTGATTCCTATTCTTGCCTTACTGAGGTTTGATATCACATCTTCTCTGACTATCTTTACGATATCATCAGGGTCATCTCTTACAGGTCTACCATAATATTCTGAAAGTCCTTTTGCTATCTCTTTTGCAGAGAGATGCGTCACAGGACCTGTGGGGTGGGAAGGGCTTGCCTTCAGTATCTGTAAAATACGGTCACCGATATCTGTCTCGACAACGGTCACACCTTTTTTCTCAAGCGCCTTTGTAATTTCTATCTCTTTTGTGACGTTGGATTTGGATTTTACTATGATCTTTTCCTCGCCGAGTTCATCCAGGATCATATCGACTGCTTCGAACCTGTCTTTTGCAAGATGGACTTTCATCCCGTTTTTCCTGAGATTTGCTACAGCCCTTTCAAGAAGCTCCTCATTACCCACACACATCTCCCTTGAAGCGGCAAGTCTCTTTTTCCGTTCTGCAAAGTCGCTGGGTGGGTTTTGCGCCTGCCTTTCCTTTACGGAATTGAATGCTTTCCTGAGGGCGAAAACTTCTGAATGATTCATTTTATTCTCTCAAATGGGATTATAAGGAATAGTCATTCCTGTTTTATAGCGTATAAATTTTTCCTATGGAAAACCTTTTTAGAGTTCTGCATACCTTATATATCAGTATCAGTATCTTCTCCCCTGAATGGGTATCAAAGAAAGCGCAATAATGCAATTCGGAAAACAGGCAGAAGCGTACGCAAAAGGCAACATATTCGTTGACGTTGTCCATCTATCCGAAGTGGTGAAAAGAAGCGGCGTAGAAAAAAACCATCGCGTGCTTGACATAGCCACAGGAGCGGGATTCCTTGCGCTTGAGTTCGCGAAAAAATCTGACATTTCGATAGGCTGCGACCTGACGCGCAATATGATTTTGAAAGCCCGTGAAAAGGAGAAAATTCTGGGACTTAAAAACACCGGATTCCTTCTTTCAGATGTGGAATCGCTCCCTTTCCCTGATGATTGTTTCGATATCGTCTCATGCAGGTTCGCTTTCCATCATTTCCCGAACCCGGAAAAAGCCCTCCTCGAAATGATTCGCGTATCCAGGCACAGGCTTGTGCTTGTGGACGGGGTTTCGTCAGAAGATGTAGAAAAGAGCCTTTTCCACAACAGCATCGAGAAGATGCGCGACCCTTCGCACGTCAGGATATACTCGCTCAGTGAGATCGAGGATATGTTCAATGTGGCAGGAGCAGATATCACAGATATAACGCACTGGGAGATACCCCAGGATTTTGAGGAGTGGATGACGCGGGCTGGAACTGATAAGGCGCAAACAGAAATGATAGAAAGTATGATGTTAAAGAGTATTGACGGTGACAGGACGGGCTTGTGGGTAAAGTTCGAAAACGGAAAGCTCGGTTTCACGTATGATACTATCATTCTGATAGCTCAGGTCAGAAGATAGTCTTATTCCAGGAAATCCCCGAATATGGTTTTACTATATTCTGCGGCATCGGTCAGGGAATATATCTCGCCGGTTCTGTTCTCCGTATTATCTTTGCTCCATTCTTCAATATGCTGCCTGGAACAGAAGAAATTAATATAAGGGCACAGGGTTTTTGCGGTGCAGCAACTCCGTTCTCTTTTTCCAAAAAATTCAACGACCTCTTCCGGGGAACAGAAATGGATACTGCCATTTTTCAGTGTTACCCTTATTTCTCCACTGCATTGAGGACAATCGGAAAGCACAGTTATATCCTGTTTCAACATAAAATGAACTCCAAGGGCATCGGTGGCACAGAGAGCATAGACCTCATGACCATCAGCAAATATCACCTTATGGCGGGTCCTGAGGGATGAAAAAGGGTACGATGCAATGATCGCGTCTCCCTTCATTTGTAGAAGGTCAGAAACTTTGAGTTTTTCAATTGTTAAGAGGACAACTTCAAGGGAGGATATTTTAAGCCTCTTTGCGATTTCACTATATTCCGGGGCCTTACCATTTCGCGCAAATCCCAACAATACCAATTTCCTGACATCATTTTCAAGCGAAGTCAGACCTGCCCTATACATCTTTCCCTTAGCGGTCTCTTCGATAGGAAAAGGCTCTATTTTCATGATATTCTCAAGGACTTAATATTATATCTGTTTTTTCATTTCTTTTCTCAATAATTCCCTGCCATATCGATGCCGATACTTTCATCGACTGAATGAATACATAACCATTAATTTATGAAAATAATTCAAAACATTAAAGATAATATTATGCCACCATACGATATTATGCCACCAGATGAAAAAATACCGGATGATCCTTCAGGTAATTATTGGTATAGTTATTATTGGTATTATTCTGTATAAGATCGGGATATACGATGTAATTTCTGCCCTGAAGAAAACAGTCCCTTTTTATTTTATCATGGCTTGCCTGGCATATTTATGCCTTAACCTCACACTCACCTCGCGCCTGAGCTTCCTGCTTGCTAAGATCGGATATAAGATAAAATTTGTAACCGTATTTTTTTCGCATGTCGGGGGGATGATATTGAGCGATATCACTCCGGGACGCAGCGGATATTTCTTAACCCCCTCCCTCCTGAAAAAAAAAGCCGGGACCCCGATCACAGACGGGATGGCTTGTATTTTTGCGCCTCAGGCTATCGAACTCATTCTTAAGGTCGTTGGGGCATTCGCTGCCATAATATATATTTCCTCGATCTCAGGTATTCGAAGGGACATACTGATCTCAGTCGCTATTGGAGCTTCTATACTCCTTTTCGCGGGTATCATGATGCTGGTTATTTCCTGGAAAGATGAAAATGTCAGCTTGAATTTCCTGAAAAGAATTCCATTTCTCAGGAATTTTACTGACAAAATTTTGCCATTTAAGGAGCGAAGTATTGCGATCAAAGGCAGCATGAATGCCATTTTATTATTGACAGTGACTGGCTGGTTTTTTGCAGCTTTACACTGGTTCTATCTTGGTAAAGCTATCGGGATCGAGCTTCCGTATTATGTTTTCTTTTTACTCCATCCCTTATTAAGCGTATTGATGTTCGCACCCACTCCTGCAGGTCTCGGAGTTATGGAATTGGGGACTATCGGGGTGTTATCCATATTCGGAGTTCCCGCTGATCTGGCTGCCGCGTTCTCTATCCTGGTAAGAGCCAGTATGGTACTGGTTGACCTGATGGGTCTGAAGGCAGTTCTATCTTCCCTGAAGAATATTGAGCTATAATTTTATCCCTGGCACTATCCTCTTCGCCACTTCCCTGTAAGCAGCAACAAGGTCCCCCTTATCAAACCTGAACACGTCCTTGTCAAGCGATTCCCCTGTCGTCCTGTCCCAGAACCGGCAGGTGTCGCAGGATATTTCATCAGCAAGAACAATATTTCCTTTGCGCCTTCCGAACTCGAGCTTGAGGTCAGGAAGGAGAAGATCTTTTCCTGCAAGGTATTCAACAAGTAACGAATTTATCATAAGAGCGAGTTTTCGAATCTCTTCAAGTTCCGCTTTTGTGGCAAGTCCCATGGCAAGCGCCATATCATCATTTATCATCGGGTCGCCGAACTCGTCGCTCTTGTAATCGAAAATGATGATGGGTGGGTTAAGTTTATGACCTGTTTTGAATGGGTATTTTTTTGTGATCGAACCTGCTGCGATATTCCTTACGATGACCTCTATCAGGACAATTTCCACAGCATCCACCACCATTTCGGTGTCAGAGAGCATGTGGTCAAAATGCGTTTTAATGCCTTTCTCCTCAAGAAACTTAAAGAGAGTGTGTGATATCTGCGCGTTATAGTATCCTTTTCCCTGCGCTTCACTCTTTTTCTTGCCGTCAAAAGCAGTCAGGCTGTCCCTGAACTCCATTATGAACTTTTCCGGGTTATCTGTTTTGAATACCGTCTTTGCCTTGCCTGAATAGAGCGCCTCTAGCTTGATCATGATCGTCTTAAGGTCGTTTAAAGGATATAAAAGAGACTCTGAAATAATTTCCTCTTTAGTGATAACAAAATATATCTACCCAAATAGTATATTAAAAGACGTGAAGCCATGAAAAAAAGTAACACGTTCATAATAATAATTTTGTTGATAGCCCTATTGACCAACCCCGTTTTTGGATATGCCGGAATGGGAGGGAACAATTCCGGAGCAAACATGGGTGACATCATTCAAATCGAAGAACAAAACATTGACCCGGCTAATACAACACAATCTGACCAGGACATCATTTTAATGCAGTATCTGATCGAGGTGGATGCAGCCCAATTTGAAGAGGAAAACAGGATATATGTGCGTGAAACCCTCCTCTTTAAGAATATCGGGGATAAGCATTTCTCAGGCTCTCTCAGGATATGGGTGCCTGATGGGATCGAAGGGATAAAAGTCGGAAAAGTTGCAATGATGACGGGCGGGAGCGTCATACCCCTTGATGCCCTCCAGAATGGGAACATAATAAGCTGGCAGGATACAATTATGAGAAATGATCCACTTCCTCCGATGTATGCGTTGGAATATGTACTTCCTGCGCAAGCCGAAGGGTCGATCACTAAATCAAGGCATTTTTCAAAAAAATTCGTATTTCCCACATTGATCAATAAAGTTCCTTTAAGCATCATAATCAAGGTAACAAAAGGAGATCAGGAAACCTTAATTATAAAAGATGAAAAAGGAAACAATATTCAATCATCAGGGCAACCGATGGAAGATAATAGCGTTCTATACAACTTCGAGACGCCTCAATTCAAGGAGATCAATATCGAGTTTTCAAAATCTGCATTAGACCTTTCACAGATCGCGCTTTATCTGTTCATCTTGCTCATTATAGTACTTGTTCTCGCATATCCGACTATCAGGAAAAAGAGTCCAAAACTCCAGGAGATCGAAGAGAAAATAAGGAATTCCCTGAAGAGAGAACCCCAGAGCGAAGAACAGCAGGAAACTGATGAAGAAGTTTCTGATGAGGACGCAGATGAAGAAGAGCCGGAAGAAGAATCCGGCAGGGAAGATGAAGATATCTCAGGAAAGACAAATGACGAACTCAATACCGAAAAAAATGAATTGCTTTCAAAGCTCAAAAAACTTGAGAAGGACTATGCTTCAGGTGACCTGATAGATGAAGAATATGAGGAACTGCGGAATTCATATCAGGTAAAACTTAAAAAAATCGAAAGACGGATAGAATAATAATTCTATCCTGTCATTTTCATATCAGTTTAATATCATTTTCTTATCATTTTCAAAAAATAATGATGTATCCGCGGATCATCAGTCAATTCCGGGTGGAATGCAAGGGCAAGCATATTTTTTTGTCTTGCTGCAATAATAACACCCTTGTACTCTGAGAGCACTTCCACATTTTCCCCGAACCCTGTGATGCTGGGCGCCCGGATGAACACAGCATTGAAAGGAGAATCAAGCCCTTTGAAACAAACCGGGCATTCAAACGATTCTTTCTGGCGCCCGAAGGCGTTCCTGTTGACCGTGATATCCATCAGGGAAAGAAGTGACTGCCCCGTCTTTTTTACCTGATCATCGCCATTTTTTGCAAGAAGAACGAGTCCTGCACATGTACCCATTATCGGAATTCCCGAATGTACGACCTTTTTTATCTCTCCTGAGATGCCTTCCTTTTCCATCAATTTTCCAAGCGTCGTGCTCTCACCACCTGGAAGGATAAGCGCATCGCATGTCGGGACAAGTCCTTTATGCTTTATCTTAATGACTTCTGCTTCCTGACCTGCCAGATAAAGCGCCCTTTTCATAGCATTCACATGCTCCTGGACATTTCCCTGTATCGCGATAACTCCGATGCGCATGCATCCTGAATAATTGGACTGGGATATAAATCATTAGGTTTCAAAAATATAAGATATAAAAAGGTATCTTGACAATAATTTTATATCAATAAGAATCTATTAATGTTTGAATTATGGAAAAATTTACTGAAGTTCTGGAGGCTTCAAGACCCACTGTGTCTATCATCGGGCTTGGAGGCGCTGGCTGCAACATTACGACATATCTATCAGAAAAGGGGGTAGGCGGCGCTAAAATCATAGGAGCCAACACCGATATTAATCATCTTGTGCTGCAGAAAGCGGACAAACTCATGCTCCTGGGAAAGGAGACATGCCGCGGCAAGGGATGCGGGGGTTTTCCAGGAACTGGGATGCAGTGCGCCACAGAGAGTTTAGAAGAGATAAAAAAAGAACTTGTTGGAAGCAATATCGTCTTCATAGTTGCTGGTCTTGGCGGAGGGACAGGCACGGGTTGTGCCCCTGTGGTTGCTGAGGTGGCCCATGCACAGGGAGCAGTTACGATCGCATGCCTGACCTTGCCATTTCAGATCGAATCCATGCGACGCCAGAATTCGATAGACGCTATCCGCGCCATGGAGGGAACATGTGATTCCATTGTATTGATCGATAATACAAGACTTCGCAAATTTGCAGGAAAACTTCCTCTAAAGACCGCTTTTGCATTGGCGAATTCCCTTATCGGAGCACTTATCAAGAGTATCACGGAGACCATCACGCAACCGAGCCTGATGAACCTTGATTTTGCAGACCTGAAAGCGGTGCTTGAAAATAAGGGTATATCCTCGTTCGGGATAGGTGAATCCGAGGGGGCTGGTCGGGTTGAGAAAGCTGTGAAACGCGCAATAGCAACGCCTCTTCTTGACACACCTGAGATATCATCTCCTTACGGTGTGCTTATAAATATTATAGGTGGGGGAGATATGACACTTGATGAAGTAGCCCAGATCGGGGAATTGATGAGTAAGCATGTGCCTGACACAAAACGCGTCATCTGGGGGGCAAAAGTGGATGAAAGCATGACTGGGCGCCTCAGGATAATTGCGTTATTTTCAAGTATAGGTAATCCATTTGAGGGGCAGTAATATTTTATCTATTTTGCTTGATTTGGAATAAATTTGGGTATAAATCTGGGAAAATCCTATTATATGGAGAAACAAAGTAGGTGTAGGTAGAGGATAAATAACTATTATAAGATTCACTTCCTATCCTATCCAAACAATCTTGTATTTCCTCTACCCTTTTCTATTAATTTCACAAACATTTACATATCTGTGCCGGTATTATACATACAAATGACTCAACCTGCTGTTCTTGATGAGAAAGTAAATAGATATGAGACCCTCTTACGGAGGGCATTATCATCATTTGAGGTTGCAGCGCAGGATAAGTCACATTTGAGGAAAGTCGCAGAAGATTTTTCAACTATGGCAAAGGCATATTATGAAGACGGCAGGTTTTTCCTTGAAAAGGGGGATAAAGTAAATGCCCTTGCATGTTTCAGCTACGGGCACGCCTGGCTTGATGCAGGTGTGAAACTTGGAGTTTTCAAAGTGAGTGATGAGAACCTGTTTACGATCTAAAAGAGGAATAAAATGACAAATTACAGAGTTACACTGGAAACCGCATGGCTTGTGAAAAGTGTGGATAGCGTCGAGGACGCGATGAACATAGCGATATCAGAAGTTGGAAAGCTTCTCAATCCAGACCTGAATTTCGTGGAGATAGAAGTGGGCTCAACTACCTGCCCTGCATGCAGCGAGGCTTTTGACAGCGTTTTCATGGCAGCAGGGACGGCTCTTGTGGGAGTCCTGCTTGAGATGAAGGTATTCGATGCAGAGAGCGAGGAGCACGCCGCAAGAATAGCAAAGTCTACCATAGGCAAGCCCCTGAAGAGCGCTCCGCTTGACGTTGTGGACGTTGAGGAGATCGAGGGCGCAAAAGAGAAGAAGGAAAAGAAGAAAAGATCCGAATACGATGAATGAAACTTGCTGCGTTGATCTCAGGCGGTAAAGACTCGTCTTTTGCCATATACAGGGCGCTTAAGGAAGGCCATATAGTAACAGACCTGGTAACAATAGTGTCTGAGAATGAAGACTCTTATATGTTCCATTCTGCGAACATCCATCTTACGGAGCTTATTTCAGAGGCTTGCGGGATACCCCTGACTTCTGTGGCTTCATCGGGTGAGAAGGAAAAGGAACTTGATGACCTGAAAGAAGCGCTCAATCGTGTAAAAGTTGATGGCGTCGCCGTGGGGGCCATAGCTTCCGAGTACCAGGCATCGCGCGTGCAGCGGATTTGTGATGAACTCGGGCTTTCGATGTATGCGCCACTTTGGCACAATGAGCCTGAATCTCTGCTTCGCGAAATGATAGGGTTGATGGATATCAGGATAGTTAAGGTCGCAGCAGGAGGAATGGATGGATCATGGCTAGGGCGGTGCTTTGATGATAAACTGATAGAGGATCTGCTGGCGCTTAACAGGAAGTACAGGGTGCATCTTGCAGGGGAGGGCGGGGAGTACGAGACACTGGTACTTGATGCGCCGTTTTACAAGAAGAAGATCAACCTGATCGAGACAGAGAAGGTGTGGAAGGGGGATTACGGGATGATGAGGGTAATAAGGGCGGAACTGGCGAGAAAATAAAGTTTTTCAACTTTAGGATATCTATAAATATCCATGTATACCTGCTTGATACAATGAGCGATTACTGGGATGTCCCTGACGATGAGTACGAACTCTCGCTGCTGCAATTTGCAAAAAAGGAATTATCTGAGATGGGCTACACCGTAATGAGCGAAAAGGTTGAAGTTTGCAGCGGCGCGGGAGCCATGACCCTGACCGCTATTCTGAAAAAAGAGGATTTCAGGTTCGGCCTATACATCCATGACGGCCCAAAGCATCGAAGAACAAGGGGTCCCCCCATAATCTGGATGCTCAGGGTTTTGCCTGAGATGAAGACCGCGCAAGACTTAAGGAATTTCATACTTGACCACCCGCATGATTTCATTATTCTTCTTGCGCCTGAAAACACGATCTTAAAGGAGAGGAAAGAGACTAAATTAAAAAAAATATACGCTTTTTTGTACAATTCAAAGATCAAAGATATGTATGATAAGGACCTGAGCAGCGCCGCAGATGTTTTGAGAGGGAGGCTGCGGAAAGTCATTGAACTCCAATTCTGATCCTGACCTTTTCGCCAGCTTCAAAAAGCCTTTCGCCATATTTCAGAGGGATAAGTTTTATTTTCGGCGCTATGAACGAGAGACGAAAAGCAATGCCGCTGCATTTTATTTCTGATTTCTCTTTTGTAACTTCAAGCGATACGGCGGGATGGAAGAACCCATCGGGTTTGATTATCCCAAAAAAACCGTCACCTGAAGAGGAAATATATCCATCAAGGAACCCGCCGTCCATCGCAAACCCCCCTGCATCGCCGCATGTATGGAAGTGTGAACTGAGGAGAGAATATCTCTTATTCGTTTCCTCAACCCGGCATTCAATATCAAGAGTCTTGCTTGATGGAAGGCTTCCCCATTCTATGTTCGGGGTAAGCCGCATGTTGTTTGAGGCGCGAAGGTAATCACCCGGCTTCCTTACTTCGACATGCATCACCGGATCATTCCAGAAAATAAAATAACCGTTGTATATGAACGTCCCGATACTATCGCCTTTTGAAACCACATCGCCGGGTGAGACATCGGGTTTTACGTGCAGTATCTTTATAACACACTCATTATGGCGTATGGCTATAACGTATTCCTTTGAATCCCAATCTTTGAAAGGGGTCGGAGCGTCAAAACTCCTGACATCGATCACTTCCCCCTCAACCGGCGAAAGAGCATCGCTTCCAAAATCGCCGTAATAGATATCCACAGCGCTATGGGTTTTGTGTGCTGCATACGGGCTTTTAAGAAATGAGAATCGC
>CBFFLL010000036.1:0-18725 GCA_965642175.1 Candidatus Methanoperedens nitratireducens
CTGCCATAACAATATGATATCATTTTGATATCATATTAAGTTTTCGGAGATAATACCGTAGTTTATAAGAAATAGGGTTATTTTTTAATATGAATATTATATTTTAACTTTTATTAACTAATACGTACTGGTTTGTTTTTAATACATACTAATTATTTTTATCTAATTCATGAGACCTAACTAAAATTTATTTAAAAACAAGCATCTATAAACTAAATACATAGTAAATTATATAAATAATAAAGACCTAACTAGATAGTATGGTTCATTTTCATAAGAAAGAGATAAAAGGGAATGATTATTGGTATCTGAGGGAAACAAAATGGATAGATGGAAAATCAAAAGTAATCTGGCAAAAATATCTTGGCACCATAGAAAAAATCAAAGAAGTATTCGAACAAAACGAAAAAGTCCCTTCAGTAAAAGTAAGTTCATTTGAATTTGGAAAAACCGCAGCCATTCTAAGAATAAGTGAAGAATTAGAATTTTGTCAATGCGTAAACCAGAATGTGACAAAAAAAGAAATCGAAGGGCTAAGTGTTGGAGAATACATGCTTTTAATAATTCTTGGCAGAACCAACGGACCTTTAAGCAAACAGGCAACAGCAGAATGGTTCAATGAATCATTCTTGAAATTCCAGTGGAAATTTCCACATAAATTAAACAGCCAGAACTTTCTCAACAATATGGATTTCTTAACTGAACAAACAATCAGAAAAATAGAAGAAAACATTGCAGCAAAGTTAATTGATAAAGGCATTAAGCCAACAACAATATTCTGGGACACAACAAATGTTTTCTCGTATATCGAATCAGGTGAAAAACTCCCTCAAAAAGGAAGAAGCAAAGAAAAAAGGTATGATAAAAATATCGTGACATTTGGAATTGCAGAAAGCAATGAAAATATACCGATATTACATGAAACATACCCTGGAAACGTCCATGATGCCAAAACATTCCCCGAAATGATTGATAAACTTGTCGAAAGATTACGAAATCTCAAAATAAAGTCATCCGATATGACAGTTGTTTTTGATAAGGGTAATAATTCAGATGATAATATTAATAAAATTCTTGAAACGTATTTGTTTAGCTGGGAAAAAATCCCGGGAAACGATAACTTAAGACTTATAGATTATCTGACACAGAACTTTGGTATTGAATGGGCAAAAACAGCAAAAATCAAGAAAAACGATGACGGTAAGACAATAATATTAACTAGTGAAACAAATTTTCTTTCGCTAACACTTAACGATGACAAAACCAATGTAAACTTAAAAATCGATGATGGTAGAACCGCCAAATTCATTGTGAAGAGTGAAAAAAAGGAGCTAAAAATATATCTTGAAAATATGCATGTGATCGGTTCTTTGAAACACAATCAAGTCAAAACTTTGATGGAGGTACCATTGTCCGATTATGATTTTCTCTATAAAAGCTCGAAGGTCAATGAAGTATATGGTTACAGAACAAAGAAACAGGTATTCGGACAGACTTTTACGATAGTTGTTTCGTATAACTCCAAAAGTCAGGTTAAGAAGGAGAAAAAATATGAAGAAAACAAAATAAAAATTCTTAAGGGACTTGCGGAATTAAAGAAGAAGGCTGAACAGGTAAATGGCAAAGGGAAAAGGATCACACGGAAAGGACTTTGTACAAATGCTAACAAAATTATTTACAGCAATCTGAGTACCATATTCAAGTATAAGATATCGGAAGAAGGAAAAATTACTTTTAAATATTGGATTGATAAAACTGCTGAAGAAGAGTTCAAAAACAGTTTTGGTAAAATCGCGATTTTTACAGATCTTCATGATTCAAGTTCAGCCGATATTGCCAGGACTTATTTTGCGAAGAATCTGGTTGAGGAGGACTTCAAATTCTTGAAGGATAAATTGCTGATTCCTGTCCCGCCATTCTTCATGAGAAAAGATGGCAGGATCAGGGTTCATGTATTTCTCTGTGTCATGGGAATGTTATTTTATAGGTATCTGGCAAAAAAGGTGAAATATATGGGGTTAAGTATCAAAGAATTGCAGCATCAACTTGAAGGTATAAGGATGGCTTTTGTTAAGAATAATGAAACTTCCAAAATCAGTCTTGTCGTTGAAGAGATGAATCCGGTTCAGGCAAAATTGTTTTCTCGTTTGGAGCTGAATGAGTTTCTGATTTAAGGTATTTAGATTTTTTTAGGTCTCAGGGAAAATGTGGCGATAGTTATTGGTTTTTATGTCTTCTTTGAAAGTACGGTTATAAGATTTGAATTGTATAAACTCGTGAAGCATTGCCTGTTAAAATCAGCCCTTGGAGGGATTGAAACTACATTGTGCCCCGAAAAGAAGGGGTCGCCGCCTCGTCGCAGCGCATTGGAAAAAACTTTAAAAGATCGAAAAAGTTTCAATAAATGCCCCTTAATATCTTTACCCGCCGCCAGCTATGAGTATCCATGAAATGTGATGGTGTGTCTTGCCCTGAACCCTGGGTTCATCGTACCTGTGTTCATACAGTTCCTTAATAGAGAGAAAGTGGAAATCCTCCTCCAGCTCCTCTCTCGTGCAGAAGTGGAGAAACTTATCGCCTTTAAACGAATGGAGTTCGTCTGGACAGGGTTCGCCTTTGCCATATTCTTCCGGGTCATTCGTGGAGAGACTATTTAGAAAGAGCAGACCTTGAGGCTTGAGGAGACCAGTAATTTTCTCCCTGAGTTCTTCTCTTTGTTTTCCTTGTAATATCTGGTACAGGTTAGAAGCAAACACTATGTCAAATTTGTCCTGTGTCAAATCCATAAAATTACAGCACCTGAATTGAATTGCTTTTGTCCAGGGATCGTCTATGGAATTTGCCAGGATTTCTATGGCTTTTTGAGAAGTATCAATCCCCAAAACGCGACAATTGAGATGGTTCGCCAAATATAAACAATCCCGACCATAACCACAGCCGATATCTAATATGCTCAGAAACCTGTCGTTCAACCCATGATCTTGTAGATATTTGACCATAATAATCGCCAGTTCACCCGGTCTGTCTCCCCAGATGCGCAGGTTGCTCTCGTATTCTTTATCCCAATACGAACTTTCACCATTTTTGCCAGATTCTAACATAGCTGCTTCATACCCCATATTGAGTATAAACTAACTTTGTGATTTATCAGGTTTTCCATATAAACCCATCTCTATCATTTCCAACATTTTAGGGGAGGAAGGTTTTGTTATCAGACATAAAAAGGATTGATATGTTATCGGGTTCATAAACTATCTGAAAATGGCAAAATGCAATAATATCCTCATCCGCGATATTCCCCTTTTCGGGTGCATAGCCTTTGGCATAATCGACCGCGGAACGAACGTCCTTCAGGTCCGCCCGATAAGCGAGTGCCCGCTGTCGTGCATTTTTTGTTCCACTGACGCAGGTTCCCGCACGAAGCAAAGGATATCGGAGTATATGGTTGACCTGCCGCAATTGCTTGCAGCATTTGAATGGGCCGCCTCTTATAAAGAGACGAATGACATCGAGGCTCATATCGATACTGTGGGGGAGCCATCGATGTACCCGCAGCTTGTTGAACTGGTCGGGGGGCTCTCGAAGAACAGCCATGTAAAGACGGTCTCGATGCAGACGAACGGGACGCTGCTCTCAGAAAAACTTATCGACAAACTGGAATCTGCGGGGCTCTCGCGTATCAATATGTCCATAGAATCGCTTGATCCCGAACTTGCAAAGAGAATAGCTGGTACGGATGCATACAACCTTACACGTGTGCTTAAGAACGCTGAATATATCGCCAGGAACACAGGCATCGACCTTCTTATAGCGCCTGTGTGGCTGCCAGGAATAAACGATGACGAGATGCCAAAATTGATCGAGTTCGCTCTTCGTATCGGCGCAGGCAAACGGTGGCCAGCGCTTGGGATACAGAAGTTCCTGCCCCACAAGTACGGACGAAGACAGGGCATCAGGTCGATGGACTGGGAGGAGTTCTATTTGCGATTGAGGAGATGGGAAGAAATGTACGGCATAAAACTTGTTCTTAAGCCTGAAGACTTTGGGAGTTTTGAATGTAAAGCCGTTCCCCGCATGTTCAAAAGATATGAGAAAGTCAAAGTGAATGTCGTTGGGCCTGGCTGGATGAAAGGTGAGAAGCTTGCGGTGGCGCGGGACAGGGTGCTCACTATCGTGGATGCTGACAGGATCCCTGTGGGAAGCGAGGTGTATGTGAGGATGGAAAGGGTGGTGGACGGGATATATATAGCTAAAAAACAGACAGCATAGAAAACTATATATGTATACAAACGGTAGCCTATAGTCGGTCACGCATACCTTCACTTGAGTCTACTCTCGAGTTGGGAAAAATATTGTAAAGGTTAAAACTTAATAGGCTTAAGCAAGGTATGCGGGACCATAAACTTCAAAGGAGATACGACAATGGCAAAACCGACAACGGAAAAGATTCAGGAATTCATAAAAAGCATGACTTTTGAAGAACTACCAGGGCAAACCGGAACCCATAATTCAAAAACCGCTTAAAAACTATTAAGTAAATAAACGTTTATCAAAGGAATATAAAAAACAAGTAAAAATATGCATTATTTGGAGCATCAATATGATCAGAACAAATGAAGATGTATTAAAATCAATTGAACAAAACCAGGTTCAGTTCTTAAGACTTCAATTCGTGGATATAGGGGGCATGGTCAAGAATGTGGGAATACCTGTTTCACAAGCAGAGAAAGCATTGAACTCAGGCATTGCATTTGACGGCTCCTCGATCGAAGGTTTTGTCAGGATAGAAGAGTCGGACATGCTGCTGAAACCCGACATCAATACATACCAGATCCTGCCCTGGGACGTGAACGGAGGAAAGGTGGCAAGGCTTATCTGTGACGTCTACAAACCAAACGGTAAACCGTTCGAAGGCGACCCCCGCTACGTTTTAAAGAGAGCCCTTAAGGAAGCGGAAAAACGCGGTTTTGTCATGAACACCGGTCCTGAACTTGAATTCTTTTTCTTCAAGAGAAACAACGACCAGGCCACCAACATACCGCATGACTTTGGAGGCTATTTTGATTTCCCGCCGGTTGACCAGGCTGAAGATATCCGCCAGAAAATAGTTGTGGCGCTTGAGAATATGGGTTTCAACATAGAGGCATCCCACCACGAGGTCTCAAATGGCCAGCATGAGATAGATTTCAAATATGCCGATGCATTGACAACTGCGGATAATGTCATCACGTTCAAGTTCGTCACAAAAACTATCGCAAGGATGAATAACCTGCATGCGTCCTTCATGCCAAAACCCATCTTTGGGATAAATGGGTCAGGTATGCATACGAATATTTCACTATTCGAGAATGGAAATAATGCTTTCTTTGATGAATCAAAGGATATGGAAGTCAGCGATACATTAAGATATTTCATTGGCGGCCTGAAAAAACATGTACAATCCTTCACTGCTGTCACAAATCCGATCGTGAACTCATATAAGAGAATAGTTCCGGGATATGAAGCCCCGGTATATATTGCATGGTCTGGCGCGAACCGCTCATCGATGATACGCATCCCTGCTGCAAGGGGCATGAGCACGCGCGTCGAACTGCGAAGCCCTGACCCTTCATGCAATCCATATCTGTCCTTTGCAGTTATCCTGATGGCAGGACTTGACGGTGTTGAGAACCAGATAGATCCAGGCGAGCCAACAACGCTCAACCTCTTCCACCTGGGCGATGAAGAACGGAAGAAACACGGAATTGATTCACTCCCCGGCAGCCTGACAGAAGCTCTGGATAATCTTGAGACAGACAGCGTTATACGGGATGCCCTCGGAGAACACGTATTTGGAGACTTCATGAGGCTCGGAAGGGCTGAATGGGATGCATACAGGATAAGCGTGCATGACTGGGAAATAAACCGCTACCTGAACATAATCTAAAAAAGGTAAAATGACAACAACTACTATCGATTCGATGGTGCAGAGAAAGCTCATAGAGATACTGAGGATACTCCATGATAACCACGAACCGATAGGCGCGCGGTTGATAGCGGACAGGATGAACGAGCACGGATACCCTATAGGAGAGCGGGGCGTCCGTTATCATCTGCGCATCCTGGATGAACGCGGCCTGACCAACAGGCAGGGCTATGACGGGCGCGTTATTACAGAGCGCGGGATCGACGAACTCAACAATGCGCTTGTCGGCGACAGGCTGGGTTTCATTATTACGCGAATAGAAAAATTCATCTACGACACAACGTTTGACCTGAAGACCGGGCAGGGAAAGGTAATAACTAACACCTCGATAATAGACAAGGATGATTTTGACAGGACAATAGAGATACTTAGAGACGTAGTAAATGGCGGATTTTCCATCAGTCCATATATCAAAATAATTGAGGAAGGCACGATCACTCCTGATATTAAGATACCCATGGGAAAAATCGGTATCGATACGATGTGCAGCATCACGATCGACGGAATACTGATGAAGACCGGCATACCGGTGAATACAAGGTACGGCGGGATACTGAGAGTGGAAAATAAAAAGCCTGTGCGCTTTGAAGATATCATCTCTTATACAGGAACCACCATCGATCCTATGCGGATATTCATTTCGCGTAAGATGACTCGAGTGCTTGATGCAGTGAGCATCGGGAATGGAACGCTCCTTTCTAACCTGAGGGAAATACCAGAGTCCGCTTTGTCCGAGGCAGAAAAGGTGCTTGATACTATCATGGATCTAAGAATTGGTAGTATAGCAGAGATAGGAAAACCTGGAAAAGCAGTGCTGAATGCTCCTGTGGATGCCGGCAGGGTGGGCGTTGCAGCATACGCTGGAGTGAACGGTATGGCTGCAGTGGAAGAGATGGGCATAAGTGTGGATACTCATCCGATATCGACAATTGTGGACTTCAGGGACTTGAGGAAGCTCGAATAGAACTTTAGAAAAGTCCGTATAGAAGTTTGCCCCCAACAAGCAGCAGCAAGAGCGCAAACATACGTTCTATCGTCCTGGGTGACGTTTTCCTGAATATAAGTCTTGAACCTGCCTGGGCCCCTGCAAACGCCGCGATCCCGGCGAATATCATAATGTTTATATCAATACGCCCCCCCCCCTGGCTCATGTGGCTCAGGAATCCGAAGAGAGAGATGAAAGCGACTATCAATGCTGATGTCCCGACAGCTTTTTTTGTCTCAAGACCAAAAACAAGAAGCAGTGGCATGATAAAAGTGCCCCCTCCAATGCCTACCATGGATGAGGCTGCACTTATGACAAATCCTGCAAATCCTCCTGCAATCGCTCTTTTATTCGTGCTGATGACGGGTGTACCTTTTATCTCAAAGAACAGTATCCTTATGCCTGCAAATAGAATGGATACGGACAGTAGAAGGATCAAAAGCTTCATGTCAACTATCCGGGCAAGTTTTGAGCCCACGAATGCCCCCGGTATAGAGGCAAGGATGATGGGCAGTGCGATCCCGGTGTCCACTATTCGCTGTTTGAAATAAGTGGTGGAGGCTGAGGCTGTGGTTATCATGTTCAAAAAGAGAGCCATGGGGATGGCTGTGAGGAGGTCAAGACCGCTCCAGTAGAAAAGCGGGGTATAAATTATCGCGCCTCCAAGACCGAGCAGAGAGAACAGGACTGCTATGAAGAACGCAATAAAGATTATGAGATGTAATTGCATTGTATCTCATTTATCCGCTGAAATATTAAACAGTATTCAGGACTTTACAATTCAGGATAAGAAAACAGGAAAAGAAAAGAAGGGTTTAAGGAGAGGTATTTGATAACAACGATGTGTTCGAGCATACCAGATGCTTACAAAATGTACCTCAAAGTATGAGGGAACTGAGAAGCTTGTGGATACTAATAAAACCTGAAAAAGAGAATATGGTTATCTCTTTTTGATAACCATTGATTTTATTTTCTATTTTTTATCGTTTATTTTTTTAAGTCAGTGATGATGCCCCTCTTCCTTCTCTGCTTCCCGCCTTTTCTTGGTATCCTTGCAGGCTTCAAAACAGCTCTCGCACAGGGCTTTATTGACCTCCCTGTGATAGGGCTCCTGGAAGATGGGCACCTGGACCTTTACCTGGAATAATGCCACGTTCTTTATACCGCACAGGTCGCACTTCTTCGCTTCCGAGGGTACTCTGTTAAGGTTGGCCTGAAGACAGATGTCAAGACATTCTTCATTAATACCGCGCCATGTGCCCGTGGGATACGCAGCCCTGACAGAGGGGGCATTCACTTTCACAGGACAAAGTGTGGGTCTTGCCACACCGCAAAGTTCACAATCTGCCATTTTATATCACTCCTAAAACAGATGCAGCATCCATTGCCATTTTGATGACAGGCTCAGGATACAGCCCTATACCTATTGTTCCGATCACTGCCAGCAGGAGAGCTACCACATAGGGCAGAGGCTCATGTATCCTTTCCCCTGCAGGGGGCAGCACATACATGTACCTTATCACACGCGCATAATAGTAGATGGAAAGAGCGCTGTTCAGTATTGCTATTATCACGATCACAAGCAGCCATGTGCCCCATGCGGTGCTTGCCGCGCTCACAGCCTCTATCGTGACAGAATAGAACAGCACGAACTTACCTATGAAACCTGCTGATGGGGGTATGCCTGCAAGAGCGAGGAAGAACACGAACAGGGATAACGCGGTTATTGGCGCGCGCTTCCCCAGCCCTGCGAAGTGGGAAATGTCGTCAGTGTTCTTTGCGTTCTTATTATCAGACAGCACCATGTAGCCGACCACTGCCACTGCAATGAACGCCCCGGCTTTCATAAGCCCATGACCAAGGGCAAGAAGCACGCCTCCTGCTATGGACATCTGTGTCATGACCACGAATGCAAGCGCTATGTAGCCTGCCTGGGCTATTGATGAATAAGCAAGCATCCTCTTGATGCTCTTCTGGGAGATCGCTACAATGTTGCCGTATGTCATCGTAATAACTGCCAGGATAGCGAACACTATCTGTATGTCGCCGCGGACTGCCACAAGAGCCAGCACAAGTATCCTGAAGGCTGCCACGAATCCCATCTTCTTTGAGCCTGCTGCAAGGAGAGATGAGACCACTGTAGGAGAGCCTTCGTATGTATCGGGTGCCCACATGTGGAATGGCACAAGCGCCATCTTGAAACCAAAGCCTGCAACAAGGAAGACCATGGCAAGTATATCAAGACCTGTAACAGAGCTTGTCTTGAAGAACGCAAGTATCTCCGGGATATTCGTGCTGCCTGAAACACCGTATACCAGCGACATACCAAAAAGCATCAGCGCTGATGAGACAGAACCTATTATGAAATACTTTAATGCCGCTTCCAGAGATGAGGGGTTCTTTTTCTCAAAGCCTGCAAGAACATACGTTGCCATGCTGGCAAGTTCGAATCCTACGAACAGGGACAGCAGGTCATTCGCCGACGCTACCACCATCATGCCGACCGTGGCAAAGAGGATGAGTGCATAATACTCGTCCTGGTTCCGGTTGTCCTTGAAATATTGTATAGAGGCTATTACCGCAAGCAGCGAGACCACTAAGAATATTATCTTGAATATCTGCGAAAGCGGATCGACCACAATGGCATTGAAGAAGAAAGTTGCTCCCCCCCTGGTGCCGATGGTCAATAGAAGAGATACAGCAAGTCCTGCTGCCGAGATGTATCCCAATATATTCTTTGACCTGTCGCTTACCAGAAGACCGATCAATATGACTGCCAGTGCCAGTACCGTTAACAGTATCTCTGGCGCAAGTAAAACATAACTCATACTATCACTCCTACAAGACCAGCCGCGTCCCTGACAAGCAGCGTTGCGCTTGTTGTCATCATTTCAAGCACAGGGTTCGGGTTAAGCCCGAAGAATATTATCAAGAGTATAAGCACAGCCATGGAAGCTATCTCATAGTTTGCTCCATCGTGGATATGCCCCAGCTTTTCGTTGAATGTACCGAACACGGCACGCTGCATTGCCCATAGATGATAACCTGCTGTGAACACGATGCCAAAGAGAGCAAGTATCACAAATGTCGGCAGGGTAGCATACGAAGCTACAAGCACCAGTAACTCTGCGATAAAGCCGCTCATGCCAGGTAATCCAAGCGATGCCAGGAACCCTGCGAGCATGACAAATGTGAGTTTGGGCATGTGCTTTGCTATCCCGCCAAGATCTCCAATTATCCTTGTACCTGCAGAATGCTGGATAACGCCGCACGACATGAACAATACGCATGTGATAAGACCGTGCGAGAACTGCTGGAACATTGCGCCGCTAACAGAGAGCGGAACAAGAGCGGCTGCGCCAAGTGTCACATACCCCATGTGGCTTATGCTTGAATATGCCACCATCTTCTTGAGGTCACGCTGCGCAAGGGCAAGGAATGTCCCGTACAGGATACTCAACACACCTATTATTGCCAGCAAAGTTATCATTTTTTTGGGAGAATCCGAAAATGGAAGCAGCGGGACTATTATCCTGAAAAGACCATAGCCGCCCATCTTGAGCAGTAGTGCTGCCAGAATGACGCTACCTGCTGTTGGCGCCTCAACGTGCGCATCAGGAAGCCATGTATGGAATGGCACTGCCGGCATCTTTACTATGAAACCGAACAACAGCGCGACGAATATCGCATCTTTTATTGTGATCACGTTGGTTATGAGCCATCCATCCATCAACTGGTAATTCTGGAGCAGGTATGACATATCAAAAGTGGGTATGCCGGATATCTGCCATGCATTGAAATACAGAGTGAATATCGCAAGCAGCATCACAAGGCTTGCCACATGCGTGTATATGAAGAACTTTATGGCAGCGTAGTCCTTGCGCGGACCGCCCCAGATGCTTATCAGGAAGTACATGGGGATGAGCACTATCTCCCAGAATATGTAGAACACGAAGAAGTCACGCGAAGTGAATACTCCGAGCACTCCTACGAGTTCAAGCATTATGAGACCGTAGAACTTATTCGCCTCTTTTGTCTCACCCCAAGCGAAAATTACTGTGAGCGGTATGACGATGCAGGAAAGCAGGAGAAGAGGCATTCCTATGCCATCAACGCCGAAACTGAGGTTTATCCCGAGACTTGGTATCCAGTTATACGATTCCGCAAACTGCATAGTTGTCAATGAACTGTCAAACCTTGACAGCATTATCAAGGAAATAAGAAGCGCGAAGCCGGATGACACAAGAGCCACCACGCGCGCCTGCTCCCTTGTCTTTGTCAGGAAAGCTATGAGCGCTCCGATAAGTGTTATCGCGATCATCAATGAAATATAAGCGGTCATTTAGTTACCTCCGAGTTTGAGAATAAGCAATAACAAGCCTACTCCCAGCAGGGTGATGGAAGCGTAGTTCTGCACCACGCCTGTCTGCAGTTTTCTTGCAACTTCGCCCAGCCAGAATATTGTTTTGCCAATAATATTATCGATCACAAGTCCATCTATTATCTTCCTGTCCACGAACTCTCCGGACTGCGCCGCGATATCGTGGGTCAGTTTAACGCCGATAATATTCGCACCAATGGTAGGCTCATAATACCTGTTCAGCAGCAGTTTGTAGAGAGGGTTGTTCGAAGATATTATCTTGCTCATATCAAGCATTCTCTTATAGTATATCGCATACGCGATCAGGAAACCAAGCACACCCACGATCACGGGGAGAAGGATAACGATAACAGGTATGTGTGGGGCTGCGCCTTCGTGTCCTGCCACCTCAACACCCATAAGTTCGAAGTTCGGTTCAAGATAATCGTAGAAATATCCCTGTGTGAACCCGAAGAACAGTGCAAGAATTGCCAGTATCATCAGGGGACGCGTCATTGTGTTCGGGGATTCGTGTGGATGCCTCTCTGAACGCGGTTTCCCTGTGAATGCCATGAACCAGAGCCTGAATATGTAGATGGATGTAAGCAGGGCTGCTATTACAGCAAATGCATAAGGTATCATATCTCCGGTTTTTTCTCCATATTCAAATGAGCCTTCGATGATCATATCCTTGCTGAAGAAGCCTGCTGTGCCTATGTTGATGAACGGGAGACCTAGGCCTGCAAACGGTATGCCGATACCTGCAAGCGCGAGCGCCGCGATCATCATCGTGGTAGCTGTGATCTTCATCTTCTTGAAAAGTCCGCCCATCTCGCGTATGTCATTTGTGCCCACTGCATGTATCACGCTGCCTGCGCACAGGAAGAGCAGTGCCTTGAAGAAGGCATGGCTTATCAGGTGGAACATGGATATCCCGACTGCTTTTGCACCGAGCACCGCGCCAGCTGTGCCAAGAGCAAGCATCATGTAGCCAAGCTGACTGACTGTGGAGTATGCAAGAATTCTTTTTATATCGTTCATCACCAGTCCCATCGTTGCTGCAAAAAGCGCAGTAAATCCGCCGATATATGCCACTATGAGCAGTGCGTCCGGCACATGGGATGGGAATAATGAAGGATAATGTTCACCAAGTGTGGCAGGGGTCAGCGCGAACATGGGGAACGTCCTTGCCACAAGATACACGCCAGCCGTAACCATCGTTGCCGCGTGGATCAATGCTGAAACTGTGGTCGGACCTTCCATTGCATCAGGCAGCCACCCGTGAAGCGGGAACTGGCCGCTCTTTCCAACTGCTCCCCCGAAGAACAGCAGTGTAATAATTGTGAGCTGCGTGGGGTCGATAAGCGCTGCCGCCTCGAACATGGTCTTGAACTGGAGAAGAAAATTCCCGTGTTCAGGGGTGAAAAGCCCTTTTGAGATCAGTTCGTTCATGTTAGTATATAGCAGAACTATCCCTGCCAGGAAGAGCACGTCTCCCACACGCGTCACGAGGAACGCTTTCTTTGCCGCTGCTGCGGCTGAAGGTTTGTGGTACCAGAACCCTATGAGCAGGAATGAGCACAGCCCTACAAGTTCCCATGAAATAAAGAACTGAAGGATATTATCAGAAAGTACAACGCCCAGCATGGCTGCCGTGAACAGCGAGGTCTCTGCAAAGTACCTCGGTTTTGCCGGGTCGTGTGACATATAACCAACAGCATAGATGTGGATGAGCAGGCTCACGAAAGTGACCATCATCAGCATAACTATTGCCAGCGGATCGATGAGAATGCCTATGTTCATGTTAGCGAACCACGGCCATGATTGCTGGACAAGACCGTCTGGATATATCTCAAGGAAAACCCCGAGTGAGATTAGAAATGAACCTGCGATCGCAGCTATCGGGAAATATGCCCCCCCATGGGGGAGTTTCTTGCCCAGGAAAAGCGTCAGTACGAACGCAAGCACTGGCAAAAGCACAATTAATGCTGGAAAAATTGAATTTTGTTCACTGAACATATTACCACCTCAGAATATTGATATTATCAAGATTGATAGTATCTCGAACCCTGAACAGCGCAACAAGAATCGCAAACCCAATAGCTGCTTCTGCTGCTGCTATAGCGATCGAGAACAGGGCAAATACCTGACCTGAGGCATTGTCATTGAAACTTGAGAACGCCACAAGGTTAAGATTCGCTGAATTCAGCATGAGTTCGATGCACATGAGGATCTTTATACCGCTCCTCTGAGTGATTATTCCATAAGCCCCAATGGTGAATATTACGGCTGATACAATAAGATACATGTAAAGATCTACCATTACAATGCCTCCTTTTTGGCGATATACAGCGCGCCTATCAGGGCGGCTACTAACAACAGCGACAGCAATTCAAATGAAAAGATATAATTACTGAATATACCGCCTGCGCCGGTTGCGAGTGTCTCGACAGTTATCTCGTTTGCCTGGTCTTTTCCTGACCATACACTGAAACTGTCATTGATAGATATGAACATCGCTGTGAATAACAGCAGAGCCACTATTAAATTAAATATCTTATTCAGCATTTTCTTCCTCTCCCTTTCTGGTTAACATTATTGTGAATAGTATCAGGGTCACTACCGCTCCTACATACACAAGCACCTGCGCCCATGCAACGAACTCTGCCTTGAGGAGTAAGAACAACCCCGCAGTCCCCATGAACACGGCACCCAGATATACGGCGCTGTGGACTAATTTTTTTGAGAATACCACCATGATCGACGAGATTATAGTGATTATAGAAATTATTAAAAATACAGCATCCATTATTTACTCACCTCTTTCTTGAACAAAGTCCTTTCAGGACCATAGATCAGGCTCTCCCTTGTATAATCAGCCAGTTCATAATTCCCTGTCATTTTCAGGGCGTTCATCGGGCATGCATCCTCGCACAGGCCGCAGAACAGGCACATCCCAAGATTGAACTCAGGGAACCATCTTGTCCCGTACTTTACTATCTGTATCGTGGAATTGGGACAGTTCGTTTCGCATATCCCGCATCCTATGCACGCATCCTCATCCACAGCCTGTCTACCCCTGAACCTTGGAGCAACCTTCATCCGCTCATAGGGATACTGCACGGTCACAGTCTTTCTGTTCCCTATCTGGAGAATGTGTTTCATAGTGACAATGAGCCCTTTCATTATTCCGATCATTGCCCAGTTCCTGCTTATCCATGCCATTTAGATCACTCCTGCTGTCACCACAAATGCAGCTACCAGAAGGTTCAACAATGCCAGTGGTATCATGATCTTCCAGCCCAGGTTAAGGAGCTGGTCGATCCTGACTCGCGGGACCGTATCCCTCAACCACATGGTAAATAAAATGACAGCGTATGTTTTTATTATGAAGTATACCAGCGATGTTAACTCGATGGGTATTAAGGGAATAACTGGTCCATTCCATCCTCCCAGGAAGATTGTGACTATTATCCCTGAGACCGCAAACAGATGCGCGTACTCTGCAAGGAAGAACATGGCGAACTTCATGCCGCTGTATTCAGTGAAGAAACCAGCTACAAGTTCCTGTTCAGACTCCTGGAAGTCAAAAGGTATGCGTCCCATTTCGGCAATGCACGCGATAAGGAACAAAATGAACCCAAGCGGCTGTAAAAAGATGAACCATTTCGGGATTATTCCGAACCAGTAGCCGCTCTGGGCATTGACTATGTCCACTGTGCTCAATGACCCGACGAATACAACGACCGCGATCGCAGTAATTGCCAGCGGTATGGTGTAGCTGATGTCCTGCGCCACAGCTCTTATGGCGCCAATTAAAGAATATTTGTTGTTGGACGCCCATCCAGCAAGGAGTATCGATATCGGCGTGATGGCTGATATTGCTATGATGTAGAGCAGCCCCACCTTCAGATCAGATACTATAAGCGATTTCCCAAAAGGAAGCGGGATGAAAACAAGCAATACAGATACGAATACAATGTATGGGGCGAGGGTGAATATCCATCTGTCAGCGCCTGCCGGGATAGTATCTTCCTTACCAAGAAGCTTTACCCCGTCTGCAATAGGCTGGAAAAGTCCGCGAGGACCTGTTACCATCGGTCCGTACCTTGCCTGCACCACAGCGAACATTTTACGTTCAAGCCAGGACAGGAACATCACAGTAAGAAGCACGAAAACAACGACCACTGCAATTACCACCAGGACGATTATCATCCTCAGGACATACTCTGCTCCTATGTCCTGGAAGAAACCCAGTATCATATCGTATAATCCAATCGAGCTCAGTATAGCTACTATCAAATCGTAAGCATTCGTTGTCATAATATCACCTGTCCACATCGCCAAGAACAATATCAATAGTACCAAAAACCGCTATCAGGTCAGCTATCTTAAGACCATCGACCATCTTTGGTAAAGCTACCAGGTTGCAGAAAGAAGGTGAACGTATCTTTACGCGATAGGGTTTGGTTGTGCCGTCGCTGGCAACGTAGAAGCCAAGCTCTCCCTTCGGCGCCTCTATCCTGCAATACACTTCTCCAGCCGGGGGCGTGAATATTCGCGGGAAATATGACGTGACAGCAGTTGGAGCGCCTGTATTGGGCGCCATCCCGTACTTCTGGTTCACGGTCTTTCCAACAGGCATTGCATCAACTATTTGTTTCAATATATGCATACTTTCCCTGATCTCATCCAGCCTTACAAGATACCTGGCTAAGCTGTCGCCTTCCCTTCGCATGCATGCCTTGAAATCAAGGTCTGGATATATGGAGTAGGGCTCCTCTTTTCTTATATCATAGTCCACGCCAGAACCGCGCATTGACGGGCCTGTCATCCCGCAATTGATGGCTTCCTCGGCGCTTATTACTCCGATATTCTTCACCCTCATGAGGAATATCTCGTTGCCGTTGACCAGTTCCTCATAATCCACGATGCGCTTTTCCATGTCCTTTATGAACTCATTGAGTTTTGGTATGAAGCCGTCAGGGAGATCTTCCCTTACCCCGCCGGGTCTGATATAATTGAATGTCATCCTTGCGCCGCAAAGACTCTCGTAAAGCTGCAGAGCATTCTCTCTTTCCCTGAACCCGTACATTATCATGGTTGAGCCGCCAAGGTCAAGAAGCAGCGAGCCCATCATTACGAGATGGTTAATTATCCTGTTAAGTTCCATCACAAGCACCCGGATGTATTCTGCCCTTTGCGGGACTTCTATCCCCGCAAGCTCCTCCACCGCCCTGACATAAGCATAGTTATTGGGCATGGCTGCGATATAATCCAGCCTGTCCGTGTACGGGATGAACTGAAGATATGTCTTCATCTCTCCGAGTTTTTCTGTACCTCGGTGGAGATAGCCTACCACTATCTGGCAGTCCCTGATTGTCTCGCCGTCCATTCTCAGTTTGAACCGCAGCACACCATGTGTGGCCGGGTGCACAGGACCCACATTCAAAAGAAACGTTTCTGTTTCCATGTTACTCACCCCTCAACAGGTTCGACCCGTCTGTACTTACTATATCTTCTCCGTCCTCGCCGACCGTCACGAACTGCTCGATGCTCATATCATAATCCTTCCTTAGCGGATGCCCCATCCATCCTTCTGGGAGAAGTATTCTTTTAAGATTCGGATGACCGTTGAACTTTATCCCGACAAGGTCGTAAGTTTCTCGTTCCAGCCAGTCCGCTACTTTCCAGAAAGATACAACAGAATCGATTGATGGAGATGTGCGGTCGAGAATCGCCTTCAGGACAAGGTTCTGTTTTTTCTTATATGAAAAGAAATTATATATCACTTCTATCCTGTCTTCGCGATCCACGCCTGTTATCACAGAGAGATTGTCAAATCCCATCTCTTTTACTTTCTCTGCCACTTGTAATATATCCTCTTTCTTGATGACCGCAAGCGGCTTGTTGGTCTGGACACCCACACTGATCACTGAAGCAGGTAGCAAATATTTTAATTCCTCTGCCGGATTCATTTATTAAGCCCCCATTTTACACCATATCCTTCGTTCTTTATCTTCTGCCTGAGCTGAATGATGCCGTACAGCCACGCCTCCGGGCGCGGGGGGCATCCCGGGATATAGACGTCCACGGGAATGATATTGTCCACGCCCTTTAACACACAATATGATTCGTGATATGGTCCTCCTGTGTTGGCGCAGCTTCCTACAGAGATCACCCATTTTGGTTCAGCCATCATCTCATAGAGCTGCTTTACCCTGGGAGCCATCCGCTTTGTTACAGTGCCAGCGACGAACATCAGGTCAGCCTGCCTCGGGCTTGCCCTGAAAACTTCCATCCCGAAACGTGCGATATCGTGATGCGCCATGGAAACAGCCATCATCTCGATGGCGCAGCAGGCAAGACCTGAAGTCACAGGCCATAAAGAGCTTAACCGCCCCCAGTTTATGAACTGGTCGATCGTGGTCAAAAGGATGGACCCTTCCCTGTCCTTTGCGGCAAGGATGGTGTTGATCATCCCGGTATCTTCAAGTTTCTCCAGAGCGGTCTCTGGCTTCCTCTTGGTCATCCTGATCTTTGTTGTGTCTATCGTTACTGGGTCCACTCTAACGCCTCCTTTTTCCATGCATAAGCAAGACCGATTATGAGGACTTCTATGAAGAGCACCATCTCAATGAACCCGAACCATCCCAGCTTCCTCAGCTGCACGGCCCAGGGGTACATGAACAGGACCTCTACATCAAAAATAAGGAAGACGATTACGATCAGATAATACTGGATATTGTAGTATATCCTGGCGTCTCCGACTGGTGTTTCTGCACATTCATACGTAGATAGTTTGACCTTTGTCTTATTGCTCGGTCTGACTATCCTTGACATCATTAAAGCGATTGCCACGAAGACGATACCGATTATTAACAGTATCGCGAACGGTAAATAGTTATCAAGAAATCCATTTGTTGTCATATGACCACCTTCTATTTATTCGTTTAAAAAGGACTATAGATATAAAAAGTTTATGAAATTGTTTTTGGAGAAGATTTGATCGTATTTGCGTAAGATTCTTAAATAATCAGACATCTGTAAGGAAAATCCTGAAAATAAACTATGAGGATTTATCGTGATAAAACAGTTGTTCAATATTAAGATCGGCTATGCATCTATAAAAAACCCCATTGCTGTTGCCCCGATGGCAGGAATTACGGACTCCGGGTTCGCCGCAAAGTTTGGCAATGCCGGATTGGTAGTGCTTGGGGGTTACAATCTGGATGCAAAGACGAACGATGCTGCCAGGAAAGAAATTTCGCGCGGTAGAAAAGAATTCGTTTCTGACGAACCAATGGATCTCCTGAAAAAAGAACTTAAGGCTTCCCATGGTTTAACGAGGATCGCGGTCAATGTGCGCGCCGCATCGCTAGAACCGTTCGTGGAGGCAGCTCGCCTTATAAAAG
>CBFFLL010000037.1:0-1078 GCA_965642175.1 Candidatus Methanoperedens nitratireducens
CATTAAATACCCTATCAGATTTATAGATATCTAACATTTAGAGATATCTAATGTTCAATGCATACGGTTTACAGATAATTATATATTATGGGAAAACAAATATTTCTTTATGTCAGTAAACTATGAGCTATTGAGAAGGCTCTATCCTGAGTGGAATCCCCAATACCCAATTCACCCAATTCTGCAGATTTTCCTTGTAATATTCATTCTGCTTTTAATCCCATACTTATACTCAAAATTACTTGAAGACAGGCTCGCTGCTTTGTGGAAAAAGATACGACCACCCCGTCCGCACATGAATCAGCTTTTTAGCGTATAATCCTCTACTGTAGCCCCATTTCGCTCCATAGCCCGTCTATCCTCTTTATTACTTTATCATCCATTTTCAAAGCCTCAGGCCATTCCCGGTCAAAGCCCTCATCTGGACCTTTTCGCGTGGCATCTATTCCCATCTTGGAACCAAGGTTTGAAAGCGGCGAGGCATGGTCAAGCGTATCAGTCGGGGCCCGGTCTATTATCGTTACGTCCTTTGCAGGGTCAAAGCGCGTTGTTGTAGCCCACAGCACTTCCCCCAGGTCCTGCACGTTCACATCGTCATCCAGCACTATGATGGTCTTTGCGAACATCATCTGGCCCATTCCCCATAGAGCGAACATGATCTTCTTTGCATGCCCTGGATACCGCTTTTTGATAGATACTATGCAGAGGTTGTGAAAAACCGCTTCGACCGGAAGGTTGATGTCAACGATCTCTGGAAGCTGTGCCTTCATGAGAGGCAGGAATATCCTCTCTGTGGCTTTTCCCAGATACGCATCTTCCATTGGCGGGATACCGACAACAGTAGCATTGTAAATCGGGTTTTTCCGGTGTGTGATGCATGTTATGTGGAACACAGGGAACTCATCAGCAAGTGAATAGTATCCCGTATGGTCGCCAAAAGGTCCTTCCGTGCGCCGTTCTTTTGAATCAACGTATCCTTCAAGTATGATCTCAGCATGCGCGGGAACAAAAAGATCAACTGTCTCACATTTGACAAGCTCAACGTTCTTTTTGCGAAGGAAACCTGCGAACATCATCT
>CBFFLL010000037.1:1088-2237 GCA_965642175.1 Candidatus Methanoperedens nitratireducens
GAATATACAATTGAGGGGTCGGCGCCTATGGCGACAGCGACTTCTATTTTTCCATCATTCTTTGCATCTGCATAATCCCTGGCTCCGTGTTTATGGATGTGCCAGTGCATGCCTGTGGTCTTCCCGTCATAGACCTGCATCCTGTACATTCCGACGTTCTGCCTTCCTGTATTTTGATTCTTTGTGAAAACAAGAGGAAGCGTAATAAAACGCCCGCCGTCGCCTGGCCAGCATTTCAGTATTGGGAAATCATTAAGCGAAAAACCTTCCCTTAGTATAACTTCTTTGCATGGTCCGGTATTTACATGCTTTGGGGGAAAAGATGATAGTTCAGCCACCATCGGAAGCATCTTAATTCCTTCCCAGATGCTCTTCGGGGCTTCGAACTCCAGGAGTTTCTGGATGCGGGAGCCTATTTCATCAAGGTCGTTAACGTTAAGCGCAAGGCACATACGCTCCATCGTGCCAAAGGCATTGGCAAATACAGGTATCCTGCTTCCCTTAACGTTCTCAAAGAGGAGCGCAGGACCATTTTTTTTAACAACCCTGTCCAGTATTTCAGTTATTTCAAGCTCTGAGCTAACCTCTGTTGTTATTCGTTTGAGCAAGCCTTTTTTTTCAAGGACTTCTATGAATTCTCGTAGATCTTTGTAAGCCACTATACGACCTCTGCCACACCCTCGTCAGCTTCAATGGACTTAATCCTTAGCATGGAATTTGCTTTTGTAAGACAGGCTCTGTGGATGTATCCAAGCTGCTTTTTTTTCCAGTTCCTGCTCTCGTTGCTCATTCCTTCCTGTGGTTCGTAAACTATAAGCATGTCCTTTGAATCCTCAGGGAACATCAGTTTCACAAAATCGCTGCATATAAGGCATTTTTTCCATCGCGTATATTTTCTCTCAGCCATAATTATTCTTTATGCGTTACGGGAATATAAAGATGCCGTTACGGAAATATTAATACAAACCCCGTTACGCAAATTTTTTGTTTAATTACGTAACGGGATTATAAAAAATTGTTTACACCAACCGTAAAGTATATATCCAATGATTCGCATATATACGAACTATAGTGGGCAGGAAAAAATCTTTTTTTTCCATACCACCAACCACCATAATCCCCCCCTGCCCACTATACTTATATTCAGAT
>CBFFLL010000037.1:2247-6847 GCA_965642175.1 Candidatus Methanoperedens nitratireducens
ATAATTCATCCGCTTCAACAATTGTTTTCCGATGAATGATGTCTTCAATTCCACAGCGCCGTTCGGGCATAACTCATGGCAGCAGTAGCATTTGATGCATTTTTTCTGGTCGATGAAAGCGTCAGGTTCAAGCGTGATCGCAGATGAAGGACAGCTATTAAGGCATATCTTGCATTTTTTGCATACATCTTCAGAGATCGCAACGCTTGAAAATTTTTCAGCAAAACCGAAAAGATATTTCCTGAATTCCAACACCGAGCCCGCGTTCATGGGCAAACCGAGTGATCATTATATCCTTGTGGAAAAATCCAATGACCTCCGAAGCCACGGCATCTACAGAAACGCAGTCGGCGCCTGAAATTATGACGTTGGATTCTGCTGGAGTACCGTTGGTCGCTCCTTCGCCTTCCATCCCTACTATCCCGTCCATTACGGCAAGTGCAGGCTTTAGAGTTGAATAAACATCAACAACAGCATGGCTGAGGCTTTCTTCCGAAGGCGCAAGCTGGTGGATCGCCGCCTTTCCTGTACCTGGTATAACTCCGTAGAAGTTCTTTACTGCGCCTGTGTATTTCGTTAGCTGGTGGGTCTTAAGCTTAGGCATGGAAATAAGTACATCACAATCAATGACAGGTTTTGCGACATTTATTGTTCTGAGGATTTTACCATTGACTTTCACGGAATACGTTCCGGTTGATTCAAAGTTCACAAGCTTTGCTCCTGCATCTCTTGCGGCTTTTGCGATACCGCACATCTCAAGTGACTGACCTGTAAAACCAAAGGCACCAGAGCTGTCCCCGATAAGTGGGACACCTCCTGCTTCTTTAACCAGTTCTGCCATGGCGCGTACGACTGCTGGATGCGTTGTCGCCGCCCTCTCAGCAGGAAAACCGATGATAGCGTTCACTTTTAGAAGCACTGTATTCCCTGGTTTTACGAATTTCGATAGTCCGCCAATAAGGTCGAGACTCTTTTTAATTGCATTTTTAACATTATCTTGTTCATAGTTTTCACATTTTACTATCGATACCTTTTCCATATTTTTCACCACACTACTCCTGTTTTATTGCTCCGGCTATCTTCTCTAAGATCTTGATCAACTCTCCCTTTTCCTTAGTGTCAAGAGCGGCGAGCATCTTACCGAAGAGTTCCTTCTTCTGCTTCTGGTATGCCTGATTGGTCTTTTTTCCTTTATTTGTTAGTACGACCCTCACAACACGCCTGTCAACGCCGTTCCTTTCCCTCTTCACGAGCTTTTTTTCGATAAGCCGGTCAATGATCCCCGTGGCTGTGCTCAGGCTGATATCAAGCCTATTTCCAAGTTCGCTCATCATGAGTCCCTCTTCCCTTGAAATGACCTCAAGAGCCAGCAGTTCGGGTTTGCTTAGGCTCACATTTCCAGAAAAGCTCTCCATTGCAGCAAATAACTTGCTGAATCCGTCAAAAGCATCCAGAATACGTGTTATATTTTCCTTTTCGTCCATTCCGTATCACATACGTAGTAAAGTATTTCGAGTATAAAAATATTCGTATTATGAAATATACTGATATTAAATAATTTTAGTAATGAAGTATATAAAATGGAATTATGTATACCGTTACGCAAATAATCACATATAATATCGTTACGGTATTATTGTAATATATTCCCGTAACGGTATTTTCGATATAAAATCCCGTAACGCAATATCTCACAGCATATCCAGCGGGCTCTTTATCTTCTTGATCTCCTCGCTCGACACCTGCGTATATATCTGGGTGGTCTGCAAATTCGAGTGCCCGAGCAGTTTTTGGATCTTCCTGATGTCTACCCCGTTCTCAAGCAGGTGCGTTGCGAAGGAGTGGCGCAGGGTGTGAACGTGCACCTCCTTATCGAGCCCGGCGCGCTTCGCAGCAGTCTTTATCGCATGCTGGATACCGCGCGGTGACATTTTCCTTCCGTTCACCGTGAAAATGCATCCCTTCCCGTCGGCGCCGCTTTGTTCTTTATAGTCCAGAAGATCTTTACCGAACATCTCTGATATTATAAAAAGCCGGTCCTTGCTACCTTTTCCAAGACGGACCCATCCTGTGCCTTCGTTAATATCAAGGTCTGTGTATTTCAGGTTGATACATTCAGAGAGCCGCAAGCCTGTGGAATAAAGAAGTTCGATAAGAAGCCTGTGCTTGAAGTTCTCTGTATTTTCAATGAGATACTTTATTTCTTTACGGGTCAGGACGACCGGCAGTTTTTGCGAGGCTTTAGGCGTTCTTATAAGAGTGAGGTTCTTCCCAAGCATGTCAGCATATAAAAATTTCAGCGAAGCCTTGATCAATGCGATCGAAGAATTGGAAAGCGAATGATCAGACATCTTGTATGCCAGGAATTCCCTGATATCGTCTACCTCAATATCATCAGGGGATTTTTTTATGAACTCAAGGAACTTCATGTTATAGAACAAATACATTTTAGAGGTCTGCCTGGAAAATCCCCTGAGTTTCAATTCGGTTACCAGTTTCCTCAATTCTAAAGGAATGTCTTTTTCAATGATAATCCCTCTTCTAAATATATTTTATACATGCTTGTATTTAAGAGTATATAAAAATTGTCGTATAATGTAGGTTATACGACAATTTTTTTCATTTTATTTCAGATTTTTCGGGTTTTTATCAGATTTATCAGGTTGATACCTGGATAAATCCTTTATAATTAAGCCTGTATTATATTCCAGGTAGAAATACTCAAGCCTCCTATAGAAGTCGGCCTATAAATTAAAATAAGAGGTTTGAATAAAAATCATTTGAGTAAACCCGTAACGGGATATTATTGAATAAATTACGTAACGAGATTTAGAAAAATCTATTGCGTAACGGAACAAAACATTCAAAAAAATATTCAAACAAAATCCAAAAAATAAAAATGTTCCCGACAGGTTGTCGGTTACGTTATTGATCTGGAATAAGCATAGCGTTGATGCTGCCTTCCTGTCCAGGCCTGTTAGTAATGCGCGCAGTGCCAAGTTCAGTCTTAATAATAGCGCCCTTCGTAAGAATATTTCGCCTGATGTAGTGAATATTTGCAGGGTTTCCTGAAACGGTCTGAATCTTAACTTTCTTTGCCGTCTTTGTTTTTGGATCTGTGACTGTTACAGTTGAGTCCCTCAATAATCTCATTTTTATTGTTCCGCCCAGGGTTCTCTCTCTCTTCCTGATAGTCTCTCCAAGATGAGTGTTCGCCTCATCCCCACCGAGTTCAAATCTCTTCTTGCTTCTTGCGCTTATTATCCTGCCACTTGTGTATTTACGTGTTGATTTGCCTTGCCATCTCATATATTGATCCTCTTAAATTGTAAAATCATTAATTCAATTTTTATTCACTGACGCAGTAATATAATAAAAACTTATGCCCCCGAATTACACAAACCTTGGTCTGGCAGATAGGTTGATCGAGAGCGGATTTCTCTTGAACGGGTATCCATCAATGTCTTTAGATACTCTTTCGTTGAGTTCCTGCACAGTCATTTTGACATTCAGGGGCTTATTTGGCTGTGATTCGCCCCTTACTGTAACTGTAATGCCTCCACTTTTTACTTCTTCATCCCCGACAACAGCCACATAAGGAACCCATTCCTTTGCTGCGTCGCGGATCTTCTTGCCCACGGTTTCCTCCCTGTCGTCAATATCCACCCTGCCATTCAACCTGGATGCCACCTCTTTCGCATATTCCATGTGTTTTTCCGTAACTGGAATAACTCGCACCTGCGTTGGTGAAAGCCAGACTGGCAGCATGGGCACTATACCCTTATCAGATTCCATACTCGCTTTCTCAAGCAGGGCGTAGATGCACCGCTCGATAGCGCCGCTTGGTGAACAGTGAAGGATAAAGGGTCTTTTTTCTCCACCATCCGAATCGATGTATTTTATACCATACCTTTCCGCGTTCTCGACATCTATCTGTACTGTTGAGAGGGCACTTGCTTTGTTCATTGCATCAATGTAGTTGAATTCAAATTTAAGCACGAAATAGAAGAACCTCTGGTCCCACAGTTCGATAAGCACGGGCTTGTTTACGGTTTTTACAAGATTAACTATGAAATCCCTGTTCTCCTCATAAAAATCCCGGGTGAAACGTATAGCGACTTCATAATCGTCAAGTGAAAGCCCTATCATTGACAGCACATTTATGCACATGTTATACTGGTCGTTGAATTGTGTCACTGCCCCGTCCATATCTTTGCACAGTGTATGCATATCAGGCATGGTGAAAGCGCGAAGACGGCGTAAGCCCACAAGCTCTCCGCTTTGCTCTTTCCTGAAGCTGTAGCGCGTAAGTTCAACCATCCTGAGCGGGAGATTGCGGTAAGAAATCGTCATGTCGTGATTCATAAGGAACTGCCCGAAACACGCAGCAAAGCGCAGGAATAGCATCTTCTTATCAGCCTCTATGGAATACTGCCGCGCAGGGAAGCGGTCAAGATATTTCTTAAGGGTTGGATGGTTCATGTCGTACATTATGGGCGTCTCCACTTCCATGGCTCCCATTTTTGCCGCCTCCTCAAGCACATAGTTCTCAAGCAGGCTCTTTATCAGCCTTCCTTTCGGGTAAAAGCGCATGTTCCCG
>CBFFLL010000037.1:6857-18472 GCA_965642175.1 Candidatus Methanoperedens nitratireducens
AGAACCCGGCTCATAATCCGCAAGCTCAAGCCGTCTCATCAATTCAACGTGCGGTGGTATTTTATCAACAGCCCTGCTCTTATGTATCTCGTAATTTACGAACTTTTTAAGATTATCATGACCTGTAAAATCAAAATCATCGGGTTTTGTGAGTTCGCCATCAGGTGTAAGAATGTGCCAGTATGAAGTGGCTTTAGCTTCTGATTTCAATGCCTCGGAAACAACTTCCTCCTTCTCTTTAACTACCGTAACGCACTTTTGCTCACCCAGTCTTATTGTCCTTGAAAGCTCAGAAAGAGGATGCCCCTTGCATTTTATGGTAAACGACTTATACCATCCAAAAGGCGCGCGTTTTACCTCGAAAGAGGCTTCTTTAAGCAGTTCTTCCAGTTTTTTCAGCGCATCGACCGCCGCTTTTGGAGATGCCAGGCTTGAACTCAGATGTGCATAGGGATACAACATTATCCTGTCAGTCTTGACCTGGTCTGTTACCTTCTTTATTTCAACAAATGTCCGCTGTAATGTATATTCAATGTTATCTTCATCGCCCTTTTCAACAGCCACAAAAACAGTCAAAGCCTCTTCCATCCTGCCTTTCTTGAGGCTTTCCTCTATTTTTTCAGCAACCGGCGTACTTTTCTTTGTCTCGTATTCTATGTAATCTGAATGAATAAGCAGTATCTGCATCGTATCACTTTCGAGATTCTAAACTGCAACTATGCTTAAAGTTCTATCGGTTGCCCTTGAAAAATCCATAAACTTCACAAATTCCAATGACACAAATTTAAATATCACTAAATATATTAATCCCGGCGATAGATTTATATACTTTAGTGTCCGATTTAGTGTCAGACACTTGGCATACAGATGTCTGCTAAATGCATGACACCCGTATGCCATAGAGCCTCCTTCCAGGGGGAGATAACATAATGGAAATGCAAAGAGTAACACTAAGGCTCCCGGAACAGCAATTAAAAATGATCGACAGGTTTGTGGAATTAGGTGAATTTCCGTCCGCAAGTGAAGCAATCAGGACGGCTATCAGGGATTTAATCGATCACAGAAGCGAGAAACTGGCAGGAAGGATCCAATTATTTGAAAAGGCGCAGGAGCAGGCAAAAGTCGCTGGAAGTTACCTGCACATGAAGCAAGGGCACTAAAACTAATTGAGGGGAAGAATATGGAATCATTTGTACAAGACGCATTAAAAATGGCTGAAAAAGAACAGCAGATGAAGAGATCAGTCTCAAACATAGCTGAGGATATAGAAGATTTCGGAACGCCCAAGATCGTCGTAGTTGGATGCGGCGGGGGCGGCAATAATACTGTGAACCGCCTCTATAATATTGGAGTAGCGGGCGCGGAAACAATAGCAATTAACACGGATAAGATCCACCTTGACATCATCCAGGCTGACAAAAAGATACTTGTTGGAAAGTCTATTACAAGAGGCCTTGGAGCTGGCGGATTCCCTGAAGTAGGAAAAAGAGCGGCTGAACTTGCGCGGGGAACACTTGAAGAAGTGCTCAAGGACGCAAACCTCGTATTTATCACAGCTGGCATGGGCGGCGGAACCGGAACAGGCGTTGCGCCTGTAGTTGCTGATATTGCCAAGGACCAGGGCGCAATAGTGATCGCAATGGTAACAAGCCCGTTCAGGGTAGAGCGCGCAAGGATGGTAAAAGCTGAAGAAGGACTTGAAGATCTGCGAAACTCAGCCGATACAGTTATAGTGCTGGATAATAACAGATTACTTGACTATGTGCCGAATCTTCCAATTGACCAGGCATTCTCAGTTATGGACCAGTTAATATCAGAGACCGTAAAGGGTATCGCTGAAACCATCACACAGCCCTCCCTCATTAATCTTGACTATGCAGACGTCAGGGCAATAATGAAGGGCGGAGGACTTGCTGTAATGCTTGTCGGGGAAGCAAAAGGACAGGATAAAGCAAAAGAGGTCGTCAGAGCCGCATTGAATCACCCGCTTCTCGATGTGGACACCAGCGGCGCGACCGGATGCCTGCTCCACATAACTGGCGGACCTGATATGTCACTTCACGAAGCAGAAGCAATAGCATCTTCATTAACTTATGAGCTTGACCCCCATGCCAATGTAATATGGGGTGCAAGAGTAAGGAAAGATTACGAGGGTAAAGTACGCTGCATGGCTATAATGACTGGCATCAAGTCAGCCCAGATAATCGGTCCAAGCAGCGGGAAAATGCCTTCAGCATGCAGTTATCCTGCAATTGGTATGAAAACCAGGGTTCCCATGGTAAGGGGAGCACTAAACGGGTCAATAATAGACCAGATCATGTGAAATTATAAAATGCAACTATAAAGACAAGGAACTAAAGGCGTAAAATTTTATTAAAGGCGTTGGCCTGGCAACGAGGGTATTGCCAGGCTTTTTTTTTCTTGTTGCATAAGAATAATCTATATGAAGGATTATTTTAGTACATGGATTTATCAGACACCCTGAAAAAATTTAAGAATGGTGAGATAAGTCTCAATGAAGCTGAAAAGCATCTTAAGTTTGCCTGTTATGAGGATTTGTCCAATATAGCAAAGGTAGACATTCACCGCGCAAAACGCATCGGCATCCCCGAGGCGATCATTGCTGACTGCAAGACAACGGACGATGTTGTATCCATAGCAAGAGTGCAATTAAAGAATGAAGGACGATCTATAATCACCAGGACAAGCGATGAAAAGTACGAGGCGCTGCGTGTTCTGGCTGAAGAGATGTGCATAGATATCCGATGGTCGAAGCGTGCGCGGGTTGCTGTGTTAGGTGTTCCTGCTGAAAAGACAGGAGGAAGAGTTGGTGTCATCTCCGCGGGAACGGCTGATATTCCGGTTGCAGAAGAGGCAAAGGAGATCGCCGTTGAGATGGGCTGCACGGTCAGTACCATTTATGATGTAGGCGTTGCTGGTATACACAGGCTTTTCCCTGAACTTGGTAAACTTGTGTCAGGGGGCGTAGATGCAATTGTCGTGGCAGCAGGACGTGAGGGGACACTCCCTGCGATAGTTGCAGGGCTTGTTGATGTGCCTGTTATTGGTGTCCCTGTATCCACAGGTTACGGAGCAGGCGGCAAAGGCGAGGCTGCTCTTCTCTCAATGCTCCAGTCTTGCTCTGTGCTGGCTGTTGTCAACATAGATGCAGGGTTTGTTGCCGGAGCATTTGCTGCAAGGATAGCGAATCTGGCTGCGAAGAATAGAAATGAAAAATAAATGAAAGGATATTTCAAATCCCAACATCCGCACAATCACACTATTCTTTCTCCGACAGATTTAAATAGTTTACTAAGTATGCCCCCGTGAAAGAAGTTTCAAGAGTATATAAAGGAATACCTATAACAGACTCACTTATTCAATCTTTTTCGCTCTAATGGGAATTGCAAAGGTAAATGTGCTCCCCTCACCGTACCTGCTTTCCACAGTTATAGTACCGCCGTGCAGTTCCACAAGCCTCTTCGAGATCGCAAGTCCCAGGCCAGTTCCTTCATAATTTCTAGTCAAACCCGAATCTATCTGTTCAAAGTCCTTAAATAGATGGCAGATGTCATTTTCCCGAATCCCTATTCCAGTATCGGATACCTGGAACCTTGCCATATTACCGTCATTTATCGTTCTTATCGTGATCGTACATCCTTCTGGTTTAATGAATTTCGAAGCATTGCTCAGCAGATTGAAAAGAACCTGTTTTAACCTGAGTTTATCAGCTTCAATGAATAAAAGAGATGTGTCCAGCTTTTTTTTCACTTTTATTTTATTTATTGTAGTCCTTTCTTTAATAAGGATAAGACATTCATCAATGAGGTCAGGAACTGATATTTTCTCTATGTTCAATTCAATTTTACCCGATTCCACTTTACTCAGGTCCAGAATATCATTTATAATATTTAGAAGATGTTTGCTGCTTGTCAGCACGTTTTCCAGATATTTTTCCTGTTTTGCATTCAAATCTCCCGATATCTTCAGTTTCATTAGCTCTGAAAAACCGATGATAGAATTAAGTGGAGTGCGCAGTTCATGGCTCATATTGGCCAGAAATTCAGATTTTGCTGTGCTTGCGTGCGAAAGACGTACATTTTCAATATGAACTTCCTCGGCCACTTTTCGTTCAGTTATGTCCCTTACGACACATACATGTCCCATATATTTGCCCTTCTCATCAGGAAGAGCAGTTGCTCTCATATCTATTGGAAGTTTTGTTCCATCTTTTCGAATAGCAGATAACTCCCCGTTGAATGATCCATTATCATTTTCCTGAAATGTCTCATGAGTTATTTTTTCACCATGACCTATCATTTCCTGCTGATTATTATCTTTCCATGTCTTTCCGATAAGTTCTTTCTGAGAATAACCGTAAATTCCGGCAAAGGCCGCATTTGTGTAGATATACCTGTCATTTTCATCCGTAATAGCGATGCCCTCTGTACATGTTGATATGGCTTTCAGGAGTTTTTCTTTTTCTGCTTCAGACCGCTTTTTGTCTGTGATATCTTTGGCCGTCCCCATTGTTGCATCCCGGCCATCATATTTGATTATTCCGACATTCAAATTGACGGTTATCTTTGTCTTTCCGTCAATGTGCATCAAACGGATCTCATATTCCTTTGGGACATTAAAACCTGCAAGCCTTTTCAAATATCGGTAAGCCACGATTTTCAGGTCTTCAGGCGCTATAAAATTCCGAAAATCCTTATCGATCACTTCTTCCACCGAATATCCGCACAATCTGGCAAAAGACTCATTGGCAAATCGAACTTTAAAATCCTGGATAATAAAAACGCCTTCCTGCATATTATCTATGAGATTCCGGTATTTTTCTTCGGATTCCCTGAGTGCCTCCACCGCAAGTTTTCGGTCTGTAACGTCTTTTGTTACCAGAAGTATGGCATAACCAATCCCGAAAGGATTTTTAACTATATCAGGGGTTGATTCAAAATTATGCCAGTTACCAGAATTATCCGGCCATTTGAAATCGATTTTCATTAAATCCAGCTCTTCTTTTATCCCGACAAATGATTTCAATTTTGAACCGGTAATCTGTTTTGCTACATCAAACAATTTTTTTTGCAGACGTTCTTTATCATCGGGATGCAGCATTTCAGTGGCTGATCTGCCTATCAGCTCTTCCGGAACATAACCCAGTTGCCGGTGTGAAGGACTTAAATAAATATATCGTCCGGTAACGTCGATCAATGACACATAATCCGAAGTGTTTTCGATAAGTAACTTATAAAGTTCATAGTTTTTATCGACTTTTCCATCTTCATCTGGATTATCAATTTTAATGTTTTTTGATAAATTATCCATTATAAACTCTCCATTCAGGGGCTTCACAAAAATCGATCAGTCCCGCCTGATTTTTTCGTCACAAGCGGCAGCTTAAAGGTAAACGTGCTCCCCTCGCCATATTTGCTCTCTACTGTTATCATCCCGCCCTGCAACTCTGCCAGCTTTTGCGTGACCACAAGCCCCAGCCCCGTACTCCCGTATTTGCTGGCTATGCCAAGATTGAGCTGCTCAAACGCTGAGAAAAGTTTCCCCATGTCTTCTTCTCTTATACCAATTCCTGTATCTGCGACCGCGAACTTTGCCAGGTCACCCTGTTTTTTCGTAATTATGGTAACAGTCCCGCCTTCCTGTTTACTGTACTTCACAGCATTGGATATCAGGTTGAACATTATCTGCTTGAACCGCTTTCCGTCAGCTTCTATGAAGTCGAGGTCCGGGTCAAGTTCCTTTTTAATCTCCACATTGCGTTTCGTAGCGTTCTCTCCAAAAAGACTGATCGTCTCATCCAGTATCTCGGGCACAGATATCTTTTCGATGATCAGTTCTATTTTTCCTGTTTCTGCCTTGCCCAGATCAAGAATGTCATTGACGATATCAAGCATACGTTTGCTGCTGGCCAGGATATTATCCACATACTGCTTCTGTTTTTCGTTCAATTTACCCGGGCTTTCCTGTTTCAGGAGTTCAGAAAATCCTATCATGGCGTTAAGTGGAGTGCCAAGGTCATGGCTCATCGCGGGAAGAAGTTCGGATTTCGCCTTAATAGCAACAGCAAGTCGCAGATTTTCATGCTCTATCTCTTCTGCCCGCTTGTGGTCTGTAATATCCCTGATGACGACTGAAAGACCGATAGTCCTGACCTGTGCATTATTTAGGGGAGATACCGTGAGGCTGACATCTATTTTACTGCCATCCTTCTTCTTATACACCGATTCAATGCCTGATATTCTGCTTCCTATAAGGATGCTGTGGATAAGCGTTTCGTTCTCTGCCTGCTTATCTCGAGGGACCAATAACCTGGAAAGTTTCTTTCCTGCGACCTCCTCTTTTGTCCACCCGAAGATATTCGTAGCAGCATGGTTCCAGGTCATTATTCTTCCCTCAAGGTCAGTTGTTATGATGGCATCGTTGGCATTTTCCACAAGGTTCCTGTACCTCTCCTCTGCTACCACGCGAAGGTTCTTCTCAGCCTTATTTATGGTTTCATAGGGCAGTTCTATGGATGACCTGTACACCGCAAGATATACGAAATAAAAACATGCAGCCTTAAGCAGGTTACCTGCATAGTCCGAATATATATATGAAAAGTTGCTAAAAATAAGGATGATAAGACCGTATATCAGGCATATATTAGAATTTTGCTGTTTTTCTCGAAACCTTTTTAGATAGAGAAAAGCTGAATATGCAAGAATCATTGATGAAACGATCACCAGATATAAGAAGCCGGTTGAAGGACTCCCGTCCGTATATATCAGCGAAGGTATTTCATGGTTAAAGACCAGACCGCCTGCCAGAAGTATGAACGAGATAAGGTTAACTTCAACTATGAGTATCGGTTTTTTAAGAAACTGGGGCAAAGTGCCGCTATAGACATAAGCGCTTATGAGGAACAGGATCGATGTGACCATAAGCGCCATGCCCCAAAAAAAAGCAGACTTGTGAAGAGAATTTTGTGTTATTAGATCAGGCATGAAAGGATAGGAGAGCATATGGTAAAAAGTCAGCACTCCGACGAGAAGAAATGATGCCCCCATAAAAAGGGAATGATTGTCCCTGCTTTTGCCATAGGCATACCATGTTATTACGAATATGGTAAATGACATGACTAGAGGCAGGAGTTCAGTTGATACTTTAAAATAGTCTCCAACTTCAACAGGGAAATTCTTGAAAAACTCAAGCGAATATCCTATCAGGAATATCGGAACGATTACAACCAGAAGCTTCTGTGCATGTTTTTTAAGATTCATATATCGCACTTATTTCCGACCGAAAATACGCTTGACATTGGTCACCACATATCCTTCGGTATTCGTTACCATCGTATCGAACCTGGTTATGAAATCACGGGCTATGTGGGGCATTACACCCCTGAATTTCTTCATATACATTGCCTGCTGCCTTGCAAACCCCTCCTCGAACCACTCAAACACAAGTGCGCCGTCAGCCACATCCATCATCTCTTCTTCTTTCATGCTTTCAAATATGCCTTTCCCGAGAAGCAAAAATACAAGTCCGTCCCATTTCTTGGATTTGCGCTGCAGTTCTTCAAGGAAAGAGATCCTGTCGTTCCAGGTCATGTGCCTGTTGCACGAATGGAACAGAGAGGTCAGGGAGTCGATTATCACGAGGTTGCCTGGCGCATTGGCATCCAGTGTAGAGACAAGTTGATTCATTATCTCCCGCTCCTCATCAACGCTTCTCAATGCGTTAATGCTCCCCCAGTCTTCTTTATTGCCGGATGGGAATAATGAATTTGGCGAGAGGTCCCTGAAAAACATGTTCTCAGAAAGGCCAGATGCTAATTCAGGGGGGAATGTGTGTCCCAGCTCTGCCATTACGTCCTCTTTTGAGTGCATGAAAGAGATGTAACATATCTTCCCTGGAAATTTCAGGCTCTCGTCTTTCTGCAGGAGTATGTTTAGCTGGTCTCTTAGAGACTTTAGTTTATCAGGGTTTTTCTTTATCATGGAATGCATGACTGCACAGGTGTATGCGAATTCTGTGCTTCCTGCACCCACTTCCCCTATAAGGAGGACGAGGGAACCGGATGGGAACCCTCCGCGGATTATTGTATCCAGGGTGGGGATCGCTGTTGGTATTCTGTTAAGTGTTATGTTTATCACCTTTTTATGAGTTTAAGGATGTTTTCAGGGATCATGATGAGTACACCCTCTGGTAATCAAGGTACAACCTGCCCTGCTTCATTTCGTCCTCATCCAGATAGTGCGCCTGAACATAATAACGGTTCAGACTAAAAGTAGTGTATGGTGAAAATATTCCATCCGGGAGTAGTTCATCACTCTGTAATGAAATGTTAAGCGTTGTCATCGAGGTCCGGTTAAGAGTGGCTCTGGTATTCCAATCTGAGCCATTATACAACAGGAGTGTGAAGTTATCTCCTGCCGTTGAAACATTATATCTCAATTGGAGGATTTGAATATTTGCTTCAGGCACACCCATAGTATTTGTAATGACATCGAGATGATAACCTGCCAGAACGGCTGACGTGAAGCCGTGGATGCGCTGGTAATCTATGGACACGTTGCCTTGCGAAGTTCCCGACGGATTTGCATCTATATACTTGATGCGGGGATTCCCGTTGTTGTATTCTCCAGTTGTCAGAGAGACGTTGAATAATGCCCATGTTCCGGCTGCCGCGTTCAGGGTGCCCCTGTTGGCATTCCATATCGTTCCATTGTAAATAGAAATGTTGTATGTATCGCTCGTATCACGGCTGTAATTGATCTCAAGGTAATGATTCGCATCAAGCGGCACGGATGCCGTGTCTGTGGTGATGTTCATGTCATAGTTCGTGGCGCCCGATGTTGTGATATTCAAGTAGATATCGTCTGTATGGAAGTCTATAATGGGTTTGCCTGAATTGTCTACATCGATCTTTAATACTATTTGAACATTATATGAATTCCCGGGTATCAGAGTCGATACCGGTATGGAATTATTCGTATAGAATGCCCACGGTGAATTCGTATTCTTGGGGGCTGAATTATAAACCTCTGCAACCTTCAAACCAGTAGCATTATTAAGGATATTATATGTCACGGTATATTTCGCGGCCCCTATATTGGAAACGCCAATGTTCCATGCAAAATTTGATGAGATGGCTATAATATTCGCTGGTGCGGTGAAACGTGTCGAGATGATACTGGCATAATCACTTGTCCCTGCTGTGGGTTGCTTGTTGCTAGTATCAGCATAATAGAAACGCTCTGAGCCCGGACCTGTGCCCCCTGCTGCCGAGTTCCCTGTGAGTCCATCATAAGACCTGACCATAAAATTTCTGGGATCCGATTCAGAGTAATACCATCCTGCATTAAAAATATTAAAATTGCTGTTCGTTATGTTATTCGACGTTCCACCCCCGATCGATGTGCCCCCCTCTAACAGATTGGCAAATCCGGCAGCATTCTGCATTTTCGCAAAGTTGGAGATCGTACCGCTTGCTGCACTGTATGATGTAACATAGGTGTAGTTATTCCTTGCAGGGATAAAAGGGGTCATGGATTCATTTAGCAAGGCTGATGCCCCGCCGTCAGATGCGGTCTGTGCATTGTTCCAGCCGGTGACTGTTCCCAGACCGTTTTGGATCGTGTACACCCCGTACACATAGCTGAACAGGGACGGAGTGGTGGTATTGTGCTTTACCCATGTGGCATTCTGATTAAACGAGGTGTCGACGGTCCGTATTGATATTTCATGTGTACTGTTGGGCATGAGATAAGTGGCATTGAAAGACTGATTTCCTCTATCGACTGTGCCCTGCGAAATACCATCGATCCTGACGTCCAAATGGTCAAAGTCAGGATCTGTCGGGTCAGTCCAGGTCCATCTTATGAACAGCGGCGAATAGGTAACATTTATCAGATTTGTTATGCTTGCAGGAGGTACCATATCAGCAGTACCTTCTGTAAAGAACATATATTCTGTACTGTTTGCTCTTGACCCGCCGGGACGGGAACTATTCACTATGAAATAGTATGCAGTACCCCATGACAGATTATTTAACGTGATTAAGTGGGATGAATCAATATTATCGCAGGCAGATTTGGTATACCTTCCAGGAGAAGTACCGTAGAACACACATCCATTGGTATCTGCGGATATTGGAATAGTTACTGAATTAAAAACATATCCTGTCTTTGCAGTAACAGTAATGTCATTATTAGTATCCCAATATATATCAGCAGAATCTCTGACAATGTTATCTGTCTGGATATTTGTGATCTTTATTCCGGTTGCATTGGAAATATTAAGCTTTGTTGTGGCGATACCGCTTCCGCTCGCAGTAGTATTTGTTACCGGAGTAACAAAACCATCGCTTGTATCGAAAGTTATGGTCTTACTTGCTAATGGTGCTCCGAAGCTGTCTTTTAAAGTAGCCGGGACCAGATAATCCTGGTTTGATTCGACATAATTCATAAGCAGAATGTTTCCCTGGGATGATGATGAATATATAAAAGTCGTGGAATAGACCGGATTTGTCAGGCTTGCATCAACATAATATAAACCTGCGCCAGATGCTTGAAGCATTACGCTTGCCCTTCCATCAGTGCCTGAAACCGCGGAAGTCTGAAGCAAGGTTGCATTGGCATACGAATTTGCAGGTCTTCTTGTCTGGTTTATCTGAAATCTTATGGGAACGTTTGGGACAGGATTATTGTACTCATCCTGCACTTCAACTAAAAGATTTGTGATACCCTCCACTGGAAGGAAGATCTGCTGGCTGGATATCCTGATGATCCTCTTTGGCGGGGCGTGAGGCGGGGATGCCCTGGAGGATGCTGCAATATACGCTTCACCCATCTTAATAACGGTGCTCATTCCGGTATGTGCGATAACCACACCTGTTGTATTGTCTTTCTTTTTCACTTCCATTCCCTGACTTTCAAGAGTTGTTCCCCACCATTCAACATATTCCGGACGGGTATGAATTATCAACCAGATATTTTCTCCGATAACTGAGTTTTTCTGCTGTGAGGTCGGATAGATATTTAGGGTCTGTTTCTCAACTCCGATTAAAGTATTATATTCAAGCGCTTTTACACTTGGCAGGAAAATCGTATTGTTTGCCATTAAGGTTTGCGAACTTGATGTAAAATTCGTGCCGTTTCGCCTTATCAGACCATTCTCATAAATAAAAGAGTTGTAATTCCGGGCCCCCTGAAGTGCATATACCATCATACCTGTGCTGACGTTCTTGATACTCGTATCATCCGTCATTCCCTCAGGGAAGACTTCGTTATACCTGAGCTCAACCCATGCGTCCTTCCTGACTTCAAGGGATGCATAAGCCTCTTCCCTCGGATTGTAAACCAGAACCTTTGGTGAATACTTGAAACCCATGATAAGAGGCGATGAAAGCGTGGTGCCGCCCAGAATACCGCTTTCGATGTTCGACTTGAGTACTTTGAAATCGTCCTGCATTATCTTTAGATGGCTAAGTTCCTCATCTGTATTCCATACCGGGACAAAGGTCATCTGTACAGTTGACAGTATGGTAACGCCTATGGCAAGCATGAGAATAAACCCGAGTACGGGTGAAATACCTTCGTTATTTTGTAATA
>CBFFLL010000038.1:0-790 GCA_965642175.1 Candidatus Methanoperedens nitratireducens
AAGTATCTTGATAATCCTGACTCCATCCCCCCGATAGAAGAAATGATGACGCTTCCGAAGAAGCGTTTTAGCTGGTTTAAGGCGATTTTGTTTGCCTTATTTGCAATGGTACTGGGAATGCTTGCCCTTCTTGTGTTCTCAGGAGGCATTTCACTCACGACTCTCCTGACAGCGCTGTTATTCCTGTTCATAGTACAGGGGATACTGTCCGCATTAGGAGTTCTGGCGGTCAGAGGTCATCCTGTATCTGCCTTAACTGCTCTGGGTCTTGCATGGTTCGGTTTCCTGCATCCCCTGTTGAGCGTGGGTATATTCGCAGGGATGGTTGAGGCGCATTTTCGCCCTCCCACGGCCGATGACTTCAAGAAGATCTTGAAAGATGAATACCTGTTCAACTGGAATGAAATCCCTGGAAAGGACAACGGCAGGGTTATAGAAATCCTAAAGAAAGAGCACAATGCTGAATGGCTTGATAATGCAAATTTTGAGAAGATCGATGATGGTAAGACTATTCGTGTCTCTGCGGGCAGCAAACAGGCATTTTTTAAGATGAATGAAAATAAGGGAACCGTTAAACTGTCGATCGATAACGGAAAGGCATTTGAATTAATTGTGGAAGAGGAAAAGGGCAAATTGAATGTATACAAGCCCCAGACAATGACAGGTATGATGGACAATAAGCTCTTTCGCATCGTACTCGTGGCAGGCCTTGCCAATCTCGGGAGCATGCTCGGCACTTTCGTGGCTATACCTTTATTAGTGGCTTACCTGGGCATCGATAATCCTCTCT
>CBFFLL010000038.1:800-18462 GCA_965642175.1 Candidatus Methanoperedens nitratireducens
TCTCTATATCCTGAAGACAGCCCTGGACACAGGGATCAGCGCATTAATGAATATTCTCTAATATATTTGATGTCTTGATAAAGGTAATTTTCTGACAAAATCCAGGTGGTAATTATTTCCCGATCACAGTGCCTTTATGCTTCCCGCTCACAGCCTGCACGATGCTCTGCGGATCTTCCCCGTTCAGCACTATCGTCTTTATGCTGCTGCGCTCAATGATCTTTGCGGCGAGTAAGTCAATGGGTGAGTTCGCACCAGCTACCATCTCGGTCTTCATGACTATTTCGATAAGCTGATGCGGGGTCATTGAGTCAAATTTCTTTGCATCCCTGTTCTTTTTCGGGTCGCTCGTATACACGCCGTCTGTGGACGTGGCGTTGATGAGCAGTTCCGCACCAATGTATTCTGCAAGCACTGCGGAAACCGCATCCGTTGTCTGTCCTGGCGTCACTCCGCCCATGACCACTATTTTACCTGTAAGGCTTGCGTTCTTTGCTTCCTTATAATCCCTGGGAGGCTCATAGTACGCGTCATCACCCAGCGCGGCGATAAGAAGCCTGGCATTAAGGCGCGTAAGCTCTATACCTACCAGATCGCATGTCGCCTCGTCCGCGCCCAGATCCCTTGCCACCCCGATATAATCGCGCGCAGCTTTTCCGCCACCGGTCACGATGAATACAACATTCTTTTTTGAGATGTCCTTTAATGCAGCAGCATAACTCCTGAACTTTTCCGGGCTCAACGCGCGCGCAAGCACGGAGCCGCCTACCGAAACAACGATTTTCATGTTACTTAGTTACGCGGTATGATAATATTATCTTTCTTATAGTCCCTGCATTAAAGTACAATGATCATAAGAAAGCAATATTGAGTACATTGAGCAATATCACAAGTAAGGCTCCTGGTATCCCGCCCAGCGCGCACACCAGAAGCGCCATGGGTTCATAAGGAATGCCAAGATTAAAAACAACATTGCCCGCTGCAAGAAGGATCAGACCCATGATGGTATTCACGATCAGATACTTTGCAGTTTTCAGAACATAATATACTGCGATCACAGCAAGTACTGCCAGGAACAGGATTATTGGTTCGATTGCCATAAGCTATTGTTGGGATGTCCCACTTTATTAAACATTTCGGTCGAATCGCAGTTAATGATTATCTTTTAATAAAAGATATCATAATTAGTTAATAATGTGGGATTTAATCACTTCTTTGCTCAATAATATTGATGCCAGGTAAGATTTAAATACCATAAAATCTTCATTGTCCTTCCCCCAGCGTGATAAGTATGCAGAAAGAGAACATAATTCCAGAGTCAAGAGAGAATGATTTTAGAGACCTTATTATAAAAACACCCGGCGGAAAGAATATCCCCACATGCATGCAGTGCGGGATATGCGCAGGTTCATGCCCGGTCAGCCATGAGATGGACTACACGCCCAGGGAGCTTGTGCGTATGATACAGCTAGGTCTAAAGAAGGAAGTGCTCAACTGTAACACGATATGGATATGCACGACCTGTTTTTCATGTTCTGTTCGCTGCCCGAGGGGGATATATCCCACAGAGCTTATGGAGACGCTAAAGCCCATAGCCATGTCAGAAGGCATAAAGAACAGGAACGCAAAATTCGATACCGTTTTCGCGGATGTTGTAAAGAAAAACGGCAGGGCCTCTGAATTCCCCCTCATTTCAAAATACAGCATTTCAGAGCCTGGAATGATAAAGCAGGCGCCATTCGGTCTGGCTCTAATTTTAAAAGGGAAACTTCCACTGTCTATTGATAAAATGGATGACCCGCGCGAACTGGACGCTATTTTTAAACTCGGGGAAAAATCAGTAGATAAGGAAACTAAGGAGGGCATGGAAGCAAAAGAAAGTAAGGAAACGGCGCCGAAAAGAACCGAAAAAGAGAATGAAGAGCGGGAGGCAGAAAAATGAAGTATTCCTATTATCCCGGATGCGCGCAGCACGGCACTGCAGTTGATTACCGTATGTCAGTTGAGGCAGTATTCAGGCGTCTTGGTATTGAGCTTGAAGAAATAAAGAACTGGAACTGCTGCGGCGCTCTCCATGTGGACGACATGACAACACGGGTCGCGCTGTCTGCAAGGACACTGGCGGCTGGAAAAGGTCTTGATGTCGCCACCCCGTGCAACCTTTGCTACTCGAACCTGATGCGTGCAAATACAGCACTTGAAGATACTTCTCTTAAAAACAGGGTCAATGGAGCGCTTGCAACGAAATACGATGGAGGAGCGAAACCAAAGCATCTTCTTGAAGTGATAGTCAAAGACATGGGTCTTTCCAAACTGGCTGAACATGTAAAACATCAACTCAATATAAAAGCAGTGCCGTATTACGGCTGCCTGCTCACAAGACCTGAGAATAAGTTCGACAGCCCCGAGAACCCGAAATCACTGGATGAACTCATATCGACTCTAGGAGCTGAACCTGTGAAGTATTATTACAAGACAAAATGCTGCGGTGGGCCTATACTGATAACAAATGAAGACCTGGCTCTGGAACTTGCGAAAGACCTGCTTGTGATGGCAAAAGAAACAGGTGCTGACTGCATGGTAGTGACGTGCCCCATGTGCCACCTGCAGCTTGATGCAAAACAGAAAGCGGTAGAGGCAAAGTTCAACATAAAGATCGATATGCCGATCATCTATTTCACCCAGCTCATTGGTCTTGCCATGGGTATTGCTCCGGCAGAACTTGGACTTGATAAACATCTTGTTCCGACTGATAAATTCATCGCGAAGGCAGGGAGGTAAAATGTCTGAGCCAAAAAAAACCGGTGTGTACCTGTGCAGGTGCGGGGGCAACATAAGCGATGCAGTGGACCTCCAGTCTGTTGCCGACAGCCTGAAAGGAGAGAACGTAGTTGTAAATATCCAGGACTACCTGTGCAGCAGCGCAGGGCAGGATAAAATAAAAAGCGATATCGAAAAGGGAAAAATTGACCGCGTGGTCATTGGTTCATGCTCTCCAAAACTGCATCTTGAGACCTTCAGGGGAATGGTGAAAGAAGCTGGGGTCAATCCTAATCTTCTTGAGATAACCAACATCAGGGAACAGGCAAGCTGGGTCCATGATAAAGATGGAAAGGACAGCGTAAATTCAAAGGTCAGAGGATTAATTAAAGGCGCCGTCGCCCGCATGGCTTCCATCGAGCCGCTTGTGCCGCTTGAGAAAAAACTTGTTGACAGGACACTTGTTGTTGGAGGCGGTATTGCAGGGATTACCACGGCCCTTGAGATTGCTGATGACCATGAAGTGATCCTTATCGAAAAGCAACCATATATTGGCGGGCACATGATCGGGCTTTCCAAGACCTTTCCAACTCTTGATTGCTCGCAGTGCATACTGACGCCGAAGATGGTGGCCGTACATAACCACCCGGGTATAACCATGCACACGCAGACCGAGGTAGCTGACGTTTCAGGAAGTCCTGGGGATTACTCAATTACGCTAAAACACAGCCCGCGCTACGTTGACATAGAAAAATGCATCTCATGCGGCGCATGTACAAGGAAATGCCCAACGGGTGCCATATTCCTGCCCTTTGCGCAGGCAGTCCCGCAGGCGTACATGATAGACATGTCAAAATGCGATCATTGCGGCGCCTGCGTGAAAATCTGCCCCCGCGATGCAGTGAACTTTGAGGCAAAGGAAGAGACAAGTACGATCTCTGTGGGCGCTGTTGCGATAGCCACGGGTTTTGAGCCTATTGACCCCTCTTTTATCGAGGAGTATAATTATCCCTCCCCTAACATTCTCACGGCAGTTGAATTTGAGGATATGCTTTCTGCAAAGAGTAAAACTGGTATGCGACTGCAGAAAGCGGACGGGACTTTCCCGGACCGCGTGGCTTTCGTGCTGTGCGCAGGGAGCAGGGACTTCACAGGAAAAGGAAGAAAGCACTGCTCAAAAGTCTGCTGTATCTACTCGCAAAAGCAGGCTCAGCTTGTGAAAAAGATGAAAGGTGACGCAGAAGCCTGGATATTTTATATTGACATGCGCTCTGCAGGGCGGCGTTTTGAGGAGTTCTATCACCACACCCAGGAAAAAGGCGTCAATTACGTGCGCGGGAAAGTGGCGGAGATCATCCCGAAGCATGACGGCACGCTCATGGTGCAGTACGAGGACACCAACCTTGGAAGGAAAGGGCGCGAAATATTTGATATGGTAGTATTGTGCCCTGCGCTTATTCCTTCTTCCGGCACAAAAGAACTTGCTGATAAACTGGGAGTGCAGCTTGGAGATGACGGGTTCATCGAGGAGAAGCATGTCAAGCTCGACCCTGTGAATACGCTTAACCAGGCTGCATTCGCGGCTGGCTGCGTGCTTGGTCCGAAAGACATTCATGATTCAGTGACAGAGGGTATAAGCGCGGCTCACAAGGTCTCGCAGTTCCTCGGAAAAGGCATGATACTTATCCCACCTGAAAAACCCATGATACTTGAGTGCAACGGGTGCGGAGACTGTGTGAAAGCATGCCCATACAATGCCCTGGCACTTGAGGAGAGGAAAGCCGTGCTGTCGCTTCTGGCATGCACTGGATGCGGCATATGTGTCCCCGCATGCCCGATAAAAGGCATCGAGATCAGGAACTTCACGCGCAACCAGTTGAAGGCGCAGTTGAAAGCCATGCTGGCTGAGGCGCCGGGCGTTGTGGTGTTCATCGACCCTTATGCTTATGCAGCTGCCGATATTGCAGGTGTGAACAGGAAGCAGTATTCTTCGCTCGTTCGATTTGTAAGTTTGCCATCCATTCATATCCTGGATGCAGATGTCGTGAACGCTGCTTTTGAGTATGGCGCCACTGGAGTGATGCTTATCGAGGGTACGACTGATGAAAAACTCACATCGAGTTCAGATGAACTGTACAAGAGGCTTAAAAAGGATACGCGAAAACATAAGAAACCGCTGCGGTATTCTCACATAGAAACGGCGCAGTATGAGAAACTGACAGATCTACTTAACGTCTTTGCTTCGCAGGCTGGTGCAAAGGCAGAGAAGAGGAGCAGGAAAGAGAAAGAAGAGGGGACCCAGGAAGGAATTGTAGAGGCGACTTGATACAAAAGATGGGGAGAGAAACAAAAAGTTTAAGGATATGTACCCCAGTATAGTTCGTAAGGATACAAATGAAAAAAAAACAGCGGTTCATACTTGGAGTTTCTGTCGTTATTGTCTTGTTAGCATACCTTGTCATTATGGGCGTTCCGTCGAACACTTACGACGTGAGCCAGGCTGTTGCGGATAAGGCTAACCTGAGAGACGAAGTGATCCTCATAAATGGCACAATGGTAACGGGCTCTGATAACTGGGACAGCTTTAACCGCACCCTGACCTTCAAGCTTACGGACGGCATCGCCACCATAGACGTTATCTTCACTGGGGACAAACCCAACCTCCCGGAGCCTGGAGAAGATGAAAATAATGTCCAGGCTGTTGTCACAGGGCAGTTTGACAACAGTGGCGTGTTCAGGGCATACCAGATGCTCACAAAATGCCCCTCAAAGTATGAGGGGGGTCAAAATATGACGGATACCTCGAAACAATAAATTTCTATTGACTGCGGATAAACACAAGTTCTAAAGTGTCCCCCGTCTAAAGTTCTCCTTTTTTCTCTTTCACCTTCTGCACAAGCTCGAAAATCTCCTCAGCCCTATCTCCCACAATGCACAGTGTAACCGAACCCTCACCACCTTCCACGCCGCCAGAGCCTATCGGGAATACGTCATCAGCGCCAAGAAGGGTCAGCGCCTCGACCTCTGTTATGACCTCACCCGGAAGCGGCATCATGCCCACAGGAAGCCCAATGGCTTTCGTGCAGCGCTGGATCCCGATCCTTTTTGAGATATCAACAACAGAATATGGTATGGATTTTTCAAGACCCACGGGAATTACGAGATTAATTCCCCTTGCCATGATGGTCCCTATTAACGCCCCGGTCGTTCCTCCGACAGGATTTGCCATCATTACGCCAGCTATGCCATCGGGGTCCAGGGCATTAGCGCCCTTTATGACCACATCTTCTGAGGTCATTTCATTTATTAAGCCTTCTCCACTTATCTCTTTCCCGTTCTTCAGGGCTACCATGGCAAGGCGCATGTCCTTTGGAACCACCGTTGCCGTTCCATCAATGTAACCTGCAGCATACCTGTTAGGGTCAACCTTCTTTCCTGTAAGTTCTTCCAGCACGTATGCATTCGTGGTTCCGAGTGTTATCAGGATGATTCCCTTTCGCAGCGCCTTCTGGATAACCGGGAGTTTTTTTACCCCCATCGCTATTATTCTCTTCGATTCCCCTGGTGTCAATGTTATCTGTATTTGCTTCATAAATCTATACCTGTGAGTAATGAAAAGGATATGTGTCTATATTAAATAAATTCTTGCAATGACCGAAGGATTAATTACATAAAAAATCATTGACTTAAACGAGGTGAAACAATGTGTTTCGTAGATTCATCAGTCAGCGTTGACATAGACCCCGATGATATAACAACGATCCAGTATAGATGCATGGACTGTAAGACCACGTTCAAGGGGTTAGGAAAAAAGATAAGTTGTCCCTCCTGTCAATCCAAAAATGTAAAAAAGATAAATGACACATAAATTCGATGCAAAGAAGGCAGAAATACTTGACAGCAGAGACCGGCGCAAATTCCTGAACCCGGACAGTATCCTGGAAAAAGCCGGCCTTGATAGTGATACTGTGCTTGCGGACCTGGGCTGCGGAAGCGGATTTTTCGCGATACCTGCGTCGCTTATTGTGAAAAAAGTATATGCCGCCGATGTGCAGCAGGAGATGCTCGACATCGTGCGCGAAAAAATTAGGAAAGGAAAACTTGCCAACATAGAAACTCTCCTCTCGAAAGAATCATCCATTCCGCTGCCTGATAATTCGGTGGACGTGCTCTTCACGGCTAACGTATTTCATGAACTTGAAGACAGGGGCGCCATATTGAACGAGGCAACGCGTATTCTTTCAGGAAGGGGAAGATTGATCATTATCGACTGGAAGAAGATTGAAATGGAGATGGGTCCGCCGGTGGAGGAACGATTGTCGGAGGATGAGGTTGTTTCGATATGTGAGGATGGGGATTTTATGGTGCTGGAAAGGCTGGATGCAGGACCGTATAATTATATGCTGGTCTTTGGGAAGTAGGTAACATAATTTCAATTATCATAATTTGGATTATGTTAATGGATAAGTTTAAGCGATCTCAGGTCAATTAGCATTTATGAGACTGCCTTTTGTCAACCGCAAAAAAGAGCTGAATTTCCTTAATGAGAAATATTCCTCAGGCTCATCCGAACTGATTATCATCTACGGCAGGCGCAGGGTGGGGAAGACCGAACTGATTAAGCAATCACTTCATGGCAGCTCTGGAAAATCTCTGTACTTACTGGGAGAGCTTCAGAAGGAAGCCCAGCTTGCTTCCCTTTATTCCAGAATAGCGGGGCTTACTTTGCAGGATGATTTCCTGAAAAATAATCCGCTGGATACATGGCATGCTCTGTTTGACTACCTTACCAGATATATAGAAAAGGGCGGATTTGTTCTGGTTTTCGACGAACTGCCCTATATCTATAGGAGCAATCCTGGTTTTATATCGATATTACAGTCATACTGGGATCAGAAGTGGAAGGACATGAACGTGAAGATCATCCTGTGCGGCTCCAGTGTTTCCATGATGCAAAGGATCGCCCTGTCTTACGAAAGCCCTATCTATGGAAGACGTACCGGCCAGATACATCTTGATCCACTAAAATACGTGGATTTCAGGCTGTTATTCAAAGACTGGACGGAAGAGGATATCGCAGGCGTGTACAGCGTTCTTGGAGGGATACCGCGCTATGCTGAAGAGTTTGACATACGAAAAGATCTTTCTGAAAATATCAAAACAGCCTTCCTTGATAAGGATGCTTTTCTTTATAGAGAGGCAAAATTCCTGTTGATGGAGGAATTAAAGGACTTTTCAAATTATTTCTCTATCCTGAAAGCAGTGGCTTTTGGTAAAAACTCCTTTAACGAGATATCGAATTTTTCAGGGGTTCCCACAAGTAAACTATATGTCTACATCTCAAGACTGCTAGAATTAAGCATTTTGAGACGGGATATACCTGTCACGGTATCTAAGGAAAGATCCACCCGCACTGGCAGTTATGTATTGCAGGATCATTTCTTTAAATTCTGGTTCAGGTATATTTACCCGAACTCTTCTCTGATAGAGATAGGAAAACCGGAAATCGTTTATAATATAATAAAAGAGGATTTCAACAACTACATGGGTCCGATCTTTGAAGATATATCAACAGACCTCCTTCAGAGCAAATCTCCAGGAGGAGGTATGCCGCTTTTCACAAAATGGGGGAAATGGTGGCACAAGGAAAGAGAGATCGATATCGTAGCCTTGAATGAAAATACCGGGGATATCTTGTTTTGTGAATGTAAATGGCAGAACAAGAAAATGGATATGTCGGTTATAGAAGAACTGATACGGAAATCCGAATATGTGGAATGGAAAAACGATGAGCGAATAAACCATTATGCCGTCGTGTCAAAAACCGGGTTTACTGCGGATGCTAAAAGATTTGCAGGGAAAAATGGGGTTCATACATTCACTTTATCCCAATGGTTTGAGACGTGAGAACGATCGGGTACAACCAGATAGACAATAAGATTAATTAAGGTCATAGTATAATATTGAATGTGAAGTATTCATGGAAACATTATCCGTAGAGCTTTATCGAGAAGGTCTCATATCTAATGGAAAGGCAGCCGAAATAGCAAAGGCCTCTATCTGGGAGATGCAGGAAATTTTAGCCCAAAGAAAAATCCCTCTTAATTATTATTCAGAGGATATTGAAACCGATATTAAAACTTTAAAGAAGGTTCTGAAGTGATCGTTTTATCCGAGGATGCAATTAGGTCTGGTCTTAGGGGCTATCATGAATCCTTTATCAATAAGAAACCGCAGATGAACGCGGATGAACGCAGATTTAGGATAGCGGTTTGTGATTATTAACATTGTTACACCAACAAATTGGAATGAATCAAGTACAGCGATAATAAATAAACCTAACAAAATCGTTGATATGACAAGAATTTAGAGAACAAAACGGGAGGAAATAGGGAATGCAAGAAGCACTTAAACATGCATCAGACGATGACAATGGTGAAGGCGAAAGCGGAATCAAAATTAGGGTACGAATTCCTGTAAAATTTGAGGTTGATTACATCATTGAGGTTAATGACCCCGATAATGTGGATGAGATTCAGGAAAGAATGCTGAAATTTGACGCTTCCAGATGGGAGCAAGACCCCGAGTTCTATGGACGTCTCGGAGAGGACTGGTATGATTTCGTCAGGAACGTCACAAAAGAACATATCCAGAAGATAACATGAATGGAATTTCAATGAGACTTCTAATACTTAAAACAAAACCCACAAATCTGCATTCATCTGCAGTTTTTTGGATTCCAACATCAAAAGATTTTACAGCCACAGGGAGAAAAACAATATATAGCTATAATCCTAATAAAAGATTGACACAAGTTGAAAAGTTTAAAGAACTAATAAAGTAAGGTTTGTTTAAATTTATATAAGATAATTATGAAAAGATATAAAGTGGCTTTATCGAGGGCTTATATTGTGACTATTGATGCGGAAAATAAAGAAAAGGCATGTAGATATGCAGAATTTTTTATGGGCGATTGTCCTGACCTTTCCACATTAAAAGACAGACAAGAATATGAATTTTCTATTCAAGAAATTGAGCCTGCTATAAATGATGCTATTGATGTTGAAGAAGTAAAAGATTATGAGTGAAAGTATCGGAAGGCTATCACCAACAGAACTCTTAGTAAATGAATTTCTACAAAAAGCAAAAGATTTTCAAACAAATGTTGAGTTTATAAAAGTTCTGAAGTCGCGAACGTATAAAATTGCTGAAGCAAATGTCCTGATCCGTGCAGCTTCAGAAGGAAATAGAAGGTATTTCTTCGGATTGAATTACATTACAGCAGAGGAAATGGCAAATCTTGATAATCCCTTCATAGCTTTTATCTGTGGTTCTTTGGACAGAACGATTATTATGCCTGCTCAGATTTTATTTAAAAATTTACCGCAGATTAGTCACGATAGAAACGGGGAATATAAAATAAACATTGACAAAAATTTGAATATTGTTCTGGGAGGACGCGATAATAGGTTAGATTGTAGTAAATATATAAACGCCTGGAAATTACTTTTAACATCTTCAACTTTGCAGGAAGAAAAAAACACAATTGAAGTAAGTCTACATTCGATTTTACAGGGAAGACTTTTGGAAATAGGTAATATTAGAGGATTCCAAACTTATTGCCCTGATAAGTCTAAGAAGTTTAATGATAGTATATTATCTGATATATCTACACTAAAGACCTGTCCAGAATTGCAATTTTCAGATTATGATGTTTTGAAATATATTGATGTACTTTGGTTTAAAGAAAAAGGTAAAAATTTCATTCCCGAATATGCATTTGAAGTAGAACTTAATACTGGAACTTGGTCAGGAGTTGGAAGAATGGCAACATTGGTTGATTACAGTAATGTAAAACTATACATTATTTCAAACGACTCGCGAAAATATAAACAAGTTATGAATTCGTTTCCGGAATATAATCACCGTTATTTTAACATCCCTTTTGATCATATTGGCGAGCTATATTCGGCCGAGAAACAATTGAGAGAACTAAGAATTAATATCGGATTATAGGGGTTTTCAAAAAATGATAGTAACTTTTCTAAGTACGTGGTCACAGAAAAAAGACTCACTCCAAAATTCTACAAATCTGCGTTCATCTGCGTTCATCTGCGGTTCGGCCTACACATGACCCCAGAAATCCTCTCCCTCGCTAAATTCCTCGCCTCCTCCCGCACCGAGTTCACTCTCTCCGAAATGAACCAGTATCTCAGCCGCAGATACGAAGAAAAAGAACTCTACGATGCCCTAAAACCCCATTTCTACGACCTGGACCTCTTCTGCGACGCACGCTATAATTGCACAAAGCTCATAAACCACCCTCTCCCTGCCGATGAGCAGGTCATCCGCGAACTTGAAGACATGTTAAAGGCGCCGCAGCTGCCCCCTGCCATTGAAAAACTGGTCTCATCCTATATCGAGCGCTTATGCGGGAAGGACTGGCACACAGGCGAGACGGCGCGACTTTTGCGGACATACTATGATTGATAATCTATTTATTTATAAAAACCAAACTACGCTATATGTCCGAAATATACATTACCGCGCCCGAAGATATTGAAACCAAGATCAAAATGCTTGCAGCCGGGCTTCACATGGACAGGTCCGCTGTGATAAGAAGCATTATAGACGTCGGAGTGCAGCAAAAGCTGATCGAATACTCATTGAATCAGTTCATGGAAAAGAAAGTTTCCCTGGCAAAAGCAGCAGAAATCGCAGGTGTCTCGATCCGCGAAATGCTTGATATCCTGAACGAGAAAGGAATACCGCTTCATATCTCTAAAAAAAGCATCATGAAAGATTTTAAGGCTGCCATGCAATGATCTTTATATTCAACTCTACCCCTCTGATATACCTCTGCAAGGCAGGTCTTGACTGGATCTTTCAGGAACTGGATGTTGATTGCATAATACCCGACGCCGTATATGAGGAGGTAGTGATTAAAGGTAAACAGATGGGGAGCGCCGATGCCATTGCAGCCGAAAAATTGGTAAAAAAAGGCATTATTTCGGTGCACAAAATAGAGAGCCAGTTTACACAGCTAAGCCAGGAACTCCATCTGGGGGAGATTGGAGTCCTATCTCTAGCAAAGAGCATGGGTGGAGTTGCAATCGTTGATGATGATATTGCGCGAACGGCGGGAGAAATTCTGGGCTTGGAAGTACACGGAACTGTTTATCTGATCTTTTTGATGGTCAAAAAGGGCAAATTATCCAAAGAAGATGCGAAAGACAGAATAAACACGATGATTGCAAATGGCTTCTGGATGGGACATAAGCAATACTTGACAATTCTTGAACTTCTTGACAAAGTATAATAAGCCTTTGATAATTCTATGCAGCAAATTGAAATATAAAATCAGGATGCTTAAATGACCCCCGAACTCCTCTCCCTCGCTAAATTCCTCTCCTCCTCCCGCACCGAGTTCACTCTCTCCGAAATGAACCAGTTTCTCAGCCGCAGATACGAAGAAAAAGAACTCTACGATGCCCTAAAACCCCATTTCTACGACCTGGACCTCTTCTGCGACGCACGCTATAATTGCACAAAGCTCATAAACCACCCTCTCCCTGCCGATGAGCAGGTCATCCGCGAACTTGAAGACATGTTAAAGGCGCCGCAGCTGCCCCCTTCAATCGAAAAACTGGTCTCATCCTACATCGAACACTCATGCGGGAAAAACTGGCACACAGGCGAGACGGCGCACCTTTTACGCGAGAACATCGTGAAGCAGAAAGAAGAATACTGGAGGGGCAGCTCGAAGTACCCGAAGCTCAGGGTCATCACATACCTGCTCTACCATTTCCCGGTCTATTTCTGCCAGTTCCAATACGTTCTCCTCGACCTGCTAAAAAGCGGACTGCTCACCACTAAAATGAGCATCGTTGATGCAGGTGCAGGTCCGGGGACGATAACGCTTAGCACGATAGAATTCTTTCACAGGCTGCTTGACATATACTCAAAGAACAAAATCGATGTGAAAATAAATCTAAGGATCGACTCTGTAGAGAAAGTGCAGGCCAACATAGACTGCTATAACGATCTTACTTCTCATTACCTCTCACAACATCCCCAGGCTAACGCAGTCATAACTGTGAACAAACCTGATCGAGCGCCTATCGAAAAGGCAGCGCCTGCCCCGAACGCCAACCTTATAGTATTCTCAAATGTACTTGCTGAGATGAAGGCAGCCCCTTCTGAACGCGCCGGCATTGTAGAGACATCTGCTTCAGGAAGCAGGAACCCCACGATAATTATCATTGAACCGGCTGACCTTGTCAATTCAAAGGCGCTGCGTGTAACCCAGAATGCCCTTGTTAAGAAAGGATTCACCATTTACAGCCCGTGTACCCTCATCTGGGGCGCAGGATGCCGGGGTGAGGACTGCTGGAGTTTCAGGGACGCAGGCGATATCACGGTGCCTGAGTTCATGAGAAAGATAGCAGGGAAAGAGGAAGTTTACAGGTACCTGAACACAGATATGAAATTCTCGTATGTGATATTGAGAAAAGATGGTACTACGAAGCATAAATATCGAGGCAGGGGTAAATTTGCCAGGCTTTCGGCTCTTAAAAAACATGTCACAAAACGGATCAACGTTGCAGTTTCAGTCATGTCTGGAAATCTGGGCGATGAGAAAAACTTCGTTTTCAAGATATGCGACGGGACAACATCAGTCCCCTGCTATGCCGTTATCCCTGCATACCATCTGAACGAAAAAAATAATGGATTGCTGCATGCAGGTTACGGTGGCATCGTTGAGATATTCGGCGTCCTGGTCAGGGAGAACAAGGAGTTCTCTTCATATAACCTGCTGATCAATAGAAGCACGATCGTTGAACCTGTAAGATGAACTCATTTTTTACAATGTTGCTTTTTTATATAACCTGAGACAAAAGTATAATCGAGGGATCTTTATTACCACGGATGCAGACCGGTATAAATACAAGTCCATAACCCAGCTTCAGGACCTGACACGAGAACTGAAGGAAGAAGCAAAACGCGAGCATGAACTCGATATGATGGAAGAGTTCTGATGCCGCCAGCAGCGATTGACCCCGATATCGTAAAGCTTTTCCCCTCATTAAAGAGCGGCGTGTTGGAGCGCGGGTTGTGGAGGATCCCGCTGTATTTCGATAAGAGCTTTGAAAGGAACAGGGGCTGCATACGCATGCGGCGCTACATAGTCCAGATGGCAGAAATGGGCGAACCAAAGGAAGCCATGATGGACAAGACCTGCAAGATATATAACGATTTCATAGAACTCATCGAAAAATATCCTGCGGATAAGGAGATCATGGAGAGGCGCAAGTCACAGCTGGATAAATACATGGAGGAATTCGTAAATGAGATAGCTGACCTTATCGCCCAGGGAGATTCAACCCGCCTGTTCTAAACCTCAGAATTTGATAAATATACCCAATATATATCATACAATAAATTTTTCCATGTTTTATTTTTTAGATATATTCGAAGAATGACAGGCAGGACATTCAATATAATCTACTGGCAATCCTTTAAACTTATTTCCACAATCTCTACATATACATTCGTATAGTTTTACGTCTCTCAAAATATTTATTTGAAATTCGTCTCTGACACTATTCATATTTTACACTCTTTTAGTTATATTATCTTCGATTTTTTTGTAGGTCTATTTTTACCCCGTAATCCAGGATCGTTTTATCCTTCTTTAAATTCTAAGGTGGTAGTTGTAAAAAAAAGTTGGAACTTTTTGCTATCTTCCCTCAAAGAACTGCACTTCATCAGCTTCCACTACTATGGCTTCGCCCATTGTGCAGCATACCGAGCGGCGCACCCTTGCATGTCCTTTCATTTCTAGCTTAAGACGCGCCATCTGTACCTCGGCTTCTTCGAATAACTCATCGGTTTGATGAATGATCCTGTGCATTGAAACCTGCTTCTCAAGTATTTTCCCAAAAAGACCGGTTGTCCCCAACCCTACATCCTCCATGCTGGTCGTTGTAAGGAAGACAACATCCCCTGCTACGGCCTCAAGAGCAGAGACAAAATTATGCGGGCTTCTTATCTCAATAGTTTTTATATTGTTTTGTTCAAGGTTCCTTAAAGCCATCATGGAAATTCCGCTTAAAACTATGTATTTCATAATATCACCCGTACATCGGGAACTCTTTCTTGGGCATCATTGTAGATTCAGTTGTCTTGACCTGCTCTGCGAGCTTTGAAAGTTCAAGCTCTATCTGTTCAGCCTGGTTCATCAACTTTTCCGCATTTATGGATAGATCGAAAATATTATTGAGAACGTTCAAAACTTCAACCGCAGCTCTTGGATCAGGATTGGGTCCCGGCGTCTCGCCAAGTAAGCCCATGGCAGGTATTTTCCTGATAAAGCACTCAGTCATTATGCTCCCTGAAATGCCTGATATCGTACCTACCTGGAATATCTCGGTTTTGTCCTTTATCTTTTTCAGCATTTCCTGGTCCGTCGCTCCTCCAAATACTCGTCTCAAACCTGTGGTCGTAGCGATACCTGCTATTGAGACGACATTTTTTGCCTTAATTGAGATCATCCAGTCCACCAGAGCCTTACTGAGGTCGTATGATGCCGTGGGGTGTATGGGAATGTCTGAGATTATCACGATAATATTTTCTTTTGGAGCCTCATAGATGCGAACAGGCATATAGACAATACCATTGAACAGCACTGCAAGAGGCGGGAAATATCTCGAATCGATCGAGCCTACATATTTCATCCCCATTTCTTCAATGATATGCTGGCATGTTATGTTTCCCACAAGACCAATACCGGGAAACCCTTCTATTACAAGCGGGTTTTTTGATTTCAAAGGCTCACATATGATTTTTACAAAAGGTTCTGAGGGTTCTGATGCCATGTTTCCACCTGATTATTAATTAGGTCAAGAGTAAATAAAAGCATCGATGCAGATTATCCCGTGATGGATTATCTAGACTTAGTTATTATCCGTGCGCATCCGTGCAATCTGTGTTCTATATCATGGTTTTTCTCTTAACCGATGACGAAAGGGTTTTACTCTATTATTATCCCCGCATACCCCACAACTGCGGATAAATCCCGTGTTGTATCGCCGCTCGTGCTGTATTTTAGCAGTGTGCCGTGTTTTGCTCCAAGGTTCTTAGATGCAGAAAGCATTGCTGCTATTGGCCCGTATCCACATACGCTTGCCGTCCGTTCATTCAAACGACGGTAGAACTCCTGTGTATCAAGCGCAAGTATCGGATCGATAAAATATGCGTCATCTTCCCTTGCAACTTTGTCGGGTTTGTAATGCGAAAAATCACTTGAAGCAATTATCACCACTTTCCTGTCGACTTTCTTAACAGCCTCGCTTATTTCTTCCCCCACTTCAAGTGCGGTCTCCTCGTCCTGCATACCCATGCAGATGGGAACAATGCGAAAATCACTGAACCTGTGCTGCAGGAATGGGAGCTGAACCTCAAGTGAATGCTCGTACCTGTGAGCGCTTTCATCAGTATCTATTATCTTTCTTGGAAGAGCCTTTATAAAATCAAGGTCTGAATTGACTTCACCAAAAGGAGTGCTCCAGGTTTCTGAAGAAACGGAGACTGGTGAACCATAACCTGTATGATTGGGCCCTATTATGACATAAGTGTCGGCTTCAGGCAGGGCAGAATACACATGGGCTGCGGTGGTTCCCGAATACATATATCCTGCATGGGGGACCACAGCGCCAATAACAGCTCTTTCTTTTAAGGGTATGTTTGCGAAGCACCGGCTTATCTCTGTTCTCAGGTCGTTTTTACCACGGGGATAAAACTGTCCCGATACTGCCGGTGTTCTCATACTGGATTATAATTCAGCCTCGAAATCTGCCATTGTGTAATTGATGGTGTCGCCGCGTTCCTCAAGCGTCTTCTTCGCAAGAAGCCAGTATATCATGGCAAGCGCTTTTCTTCCCTTGTTGTTCGTTGGGATAACAAGATCAACGTTGGTTGTTGCGTTATTGGTATCGCAAAGACCGATGACCGGTATACCTACGTTTATTGCTTCATTTACTGCCTGGAGATCCCCTGACGGGTCTGTTACTATCAGGATGTCTGGTTCTATGTAAATATGAAGTTTTGGGTTGGTAAGGGTACCGGGAATGAACCTGCCGGTTATGGCCCTTGAACCTATCGCTTTTGCGAACATCTCAGAGGGATAGTGACCGTACTGTCTTGCAGATACCACTAATATCCTCTGCGGGTCGTATTTTGCAAGCATCTTTGCTGCAAGCCTTATTCTCTGGTCAGTTGCCTGAATATCAAGAACGTACAAACCATCGGTTCTCACGCGGTATACAAAACGCATCATTTCTTTTGTTTTTTGCTGAGTACCGATATGTATTCCCGCAGTGAGATACTCATCCTGGGGGATAATAGATTCATAACCTGTATCCTGTTTCACGTCCTGTTTAAGATCTATCATTTCTTCCATTGTAATCACCTTTAATTATATTAATTTCTGTTGTTTTTCCAGCGCTGTTCGTTTTACCGTAATCGGGATCACTCCCATTTCCAGTTCCATGTATGCTATTTCAATTGGCTCTTTTTTATCGACATCAATCAGTACAGGAGCCCCCATAGAGATCTGGAGCGCCCTTGCGCCGATAATCCGTGCGCGCTCATATCGCGTATACTTTATTACAGTTGCAGTCACCTAATCACCTCAAAAACGAGTACCGACATATGTCCGTTAAATAAATCCGATTTTTACTATATTCCCGTATTTAAATACAGGGTATTTTTTTCCCGGAGTCCCTCCGGGAGTGGTTCATGTTCGTTTCCATTGCCCCAGTAAATGGGGTTGCTGAGATTTGAACTCAGGTCACAGCGTCCCGAACGCTATAGGATGGACCAGGCTACCCTACAACCCCTC
>CBFFLL010000039.1:0-6116 GCA_965642175.1 Candidatus Methanoperedens nitratireducens
AAGTCGTAACAAGGTAGCCGTAGGGGAATCTGCGGCTGGATCACCTCCTAACGCAGCACACAAACGTGTGCTAAATTGTCTCTCGATTGGAAATCGAAAAACTGTCATGTCATATAGATAAGTAGATTCGTGGGCCATACGAGACCACGAGAAGGGCTCGTAGATCAGCTGGAAGATCGCCGCCTTTGCAAGGCGGAGGCCCTGGGTTCAAATCCCAGCGAGTCCATGAAACCCCGGACTGAAGTCTGGGGAATCTGAAACAGGTCTCACAGACCTCGGATTGAAATCCGAGGCTTGGCGAGACTGCCGATGCACTCAGCGGTGTAATACCGTTGCGGAAGGGTAGATTAGCGATTATTAACCGTAATTAAGCAAAATGAAACCGTGTATAAGCACAATCTGGACGCTAACTGAATGTAGTAGAACGTGTTCTGGCATCAAACCATCCGGTGAATGGCTCGGCTCAAGCGCTGATGAAGGACGTACCAAGTTGCGATAAGCCTCGGCGAACCGCATGGAGGTTTTGAACCGAGGATCTCCTAATGGGACCTCTTAGCGCGTAAGTGCTGATCCGTAAGGATCGGGAACGCCCCGGATTGAAACATCTTAGTAGGGGCAGGAAAAGAAATCAATTGAGATGCCGCTAGTAACGGCGAGTGAAAACGGCAGAGTTTAAACTGAATCCCCTCCGTAAGGCAGGGGAGATGTAGTGTCATAAGCTTAACTGTATGCAGTGCAAACCAGTGAAGTCGAACTTGTCTGGAACGTCAGACCAAAGAGTGTGATAGTCACGTAGACGTAAGCTGGTGGACTGTTGTTATGTCTTGAGTACCGTGGGTCGGAAATCTCGCGGGAATTTGGGAGTCATCAATTTCCAAAACTAAATACGTCTTGAGACCGATAGCGTAGTAGTAGTGTGAACGAAAGCTGAAAAGTACCCCAAGAAGGGAGGTGCAAAGCGCCTGAAATCGGATGGTGATAGAGCGATACGGCGTCAAAGGATCTGTATAGCGAAGGAATATGTCGCGAGGCATTAGTACGGGCTATACTGCCAGCGTTGTATATTACGTTTTGAAGAACGGGCCAGGGAGTGTACCCAAGTGGCGAGACTAATTGAAAGAGCAGTCGAAGCGAAAGCAATATGCGCGCAACACGTTGAGGCGCAGCGTATACAAGTGCGTGGAGTCACTAGAGTACGACCCGAATCCTAGCGATCTAGGCGGAGACAGGTTGAAGCGTCTCGAAAGGGGCGTTGAGGACCGCAAGCGTTTTTGATTTGCAAATCATTCGCGTGATTCCCGTCTAGGAGTGAAAGGCTAATCGAGCTGGGTGATAGCTGGTTCCTTCCGAAACATGTCGCAGCATGACCCTGCTGGAGATAGTCGGCGAAGTAGAGCACTGATTGGGGAACACCGGGGGGAAACCCCTGGCTCTCCTGTCAAACTCCCAAATCGCTGTCATCGTAGAAAGCAGGAGTCCGCACTGGTGGGTAAGCTAACAGTGCGTGAGGGAGACAACCCAGACCGTGGTTAAGGTCCCAGAGTGTCGGCTAAGTGTAAACACAAAAAGGGTGTCCCAAGCCCTAAACAACTGGAAGGTGAGCTCAGAAGCAGCTATCCTTTAAAGAGTGCGTAACAGCTCACCAGTCGAGGTTTGGGGCCCCGAAAATGGACGGGGCTCAAGCCGACCACCGATACCACGGGGTACCGCAAGGTAATCCTGTAGGAAGGCGTCTCGTTTGGGTAGAAGCAGGGTCGTGAGATCCTGTGGACCATTCGGGAACGAAAATCCTGGCAATAGTAGCACCAAAGTTCAGTGAGAATCTGAACCGCCGTAGGGGCCAGGGTTCCTCGGCAATGATTGTCAGCCGAGGGTTAGTCGATCCTAAGTCGTACCGTAATTCGAATACGACAAAAGGGAAACAGGTTAATATTCCTGTACCATTCAGTCATACCCGCAAGGGGCTGACGCATCCGGGTAGATCAAGCAGGCATGCCTGCCTGTCCAAGCGCATAAACTGATGGAGAACCGTAATGGTGAGAAGTCGGTGAAAGTGTGATGGCGTAAGTTGGTTAATCCCAGGTGCCCGTGAAAAGGCGACTGAATGTTCGTACCAAGAACCGACACTGGTGCCCCTAGTTGAGAAGACTAAGGCGTGTCGGCATAAACTGGCTAAGGGAATTCGGCAAATTAGCTCCGTAACTTCGGAATAAGGAGTGCCTGCCTTGAAGAAGGCAGGTCGCAGAGACCAGGGAGCACTGACTGTCTAATATCAACATAGCTGACTGCTAATCCGTAAGGATGAGTACAGTTGGTGAATCCTGCCCAGTGCAGGTACCTGAAAACCCGGTACAACGGGACGAAGGGCCTGTCAACGGCGGGGGTAACTATAACCCTCTTAAGGTAGCGTAGTACCTTGTCGCTTAATTGGCGACTTGCATGAATGGATCAATGAGTGCTCTACTGTCCCTAGTCAGAACCCGGTGAACTTTACATTCTAGTGCAGAGTCTAGAGACCCCTTAGGGGAAGTGAAGACCCCGTTGAGCTTTACTGCAGCCTGTGGTTGGGTTGTGGTTTTGGATGCGCAGTGTAGGTAGGAGACGTCGATACCTTACTTTTGGGTAAGGTGGAGTCAACAATGAGACACTACCCTTCTGAGACTACGACCCTAACTTGGAAACGAGGACACCCATAGGTGGGCAGTTTGGGTGGGGCGCCACGCCCTTGAAAAGATATCAAGGGCGCCCAAAGGTTGACTCAAGTGGGTCGGAAACCCACTGAAGAGTGCAAGAGCATAAGTCAGCCTTACGTGATTTCGCATAGCGAGGGATCACGAGACGAAAGTCGGGTCTAGCGAACCAATGTGCCTTCTTGATGGGGGCCATTGACTACAGAAAAGCTACCTCAGGGATAACAGAGTCGTTTCCGGCAAGAGCACATATCGACCCGGAAGCTTGCTACCTCGATGTCGGTTCTTTCCATCCTGGCCGTGCAGCAGCGGCCAAGGGTGAGGTTGTTCGCCTATTAAAGGAGATCGTGAGCTGGGTTTAGACCGTCGTGAGGCAGGTCGGTTACTATCTATAAGGGGTGTTTTGAGGTCTGAGGGTAAGTTGCATTTAGTACGAGAGGAACTGTGCAACGGTGCCACTGGTGGACCTGTTGTCTGGCAAGGCAACGCAGGGCAGCTACGCACTAAAGGATTAAAGCTGAAAGCATCTAAGCTTGAAACCACACCTAAAAAGAGACCTCTAAGGACTCTCGTAAAAGACGAGTTTGATAGAGTCGGGATGTACGCACCAAGGTGACGAGGTGTTGAGTCCGACGACTACTAACGTCCACGCTAGATTTGTTCTGCTACATTCGGGCGATATCCAGATTGTGTTTAACTAGGTCTCGGACTAAAGTCCGGGATCTTCCATGCCTCGGATTTTAATCCGGGGTTTACAGTCATAAGTGAGTATAGCGGTCAAAGCGGCGGGGAAACACCTGTACCCATCCCGAACACAGAAGTTAAGCCCGTCAACGTTCTGCACTGTACTATGATGTGCGAACTCTAGGGAACTGTAGAAAGCTGCTATTCTTACTTATTTCATCTTATATTTTTATTAAACATTTTTCATATTTTTTAAAGGCAACTTTATATTTGCATGAACTTTATTTTTAGAATTTTGATACGAAATAATAAAGGATTGCTCTATTCTCAGGAAGAAAATGAGAGTAGGAGGTAGAAAGGAAATTACTGAAGCAAGCCGATCATTTGATGAGTTTTCCGAAAGGACGGATCGTTCCAGAATCCGGCAATGCAAACATTCGTGGACTCTCCGTATGAGAGTATAGCATTATTTATAACATTGAAGAAAACTGATAATGAGTGATTGCATCTTGAATTGTGAATGCTTCAGTTAAGAACTTTTCTTATGGGCTCTGGAGGGAATTAGCCAGAAATTGGGTTTAACGTAATCATTTGCCGTAAATAGATATCCAACCAGATAGTCCTGCAATTTTTATAAAGGTTTAAATGGTGATTTTTCGGGCACAGCTCACATCACAAGAATTAGATATTTTGTTAACTCAGTTATCAAATCCCCGTAAAACACAGCCACAAAAAATCCAAGCGTTATCGGGATCATGAACGGCAGTCCTGGCGTAACCCACACTTCATCTTTTATTGATCCCTTTTCTGACAGCGCTTTCAGCTCTGAAATGACATCTTCGTTTATCTCAACCCCGCCCCGTTTGAAGCGGAATTTAATCCCCCCGTCCTCTTCTTCAAAAGACTGGATGAGTTTGATATGTTTATTTGCAAGATCTGATATCCCGGATTTATAGCCTATGAATATGTAAAGCGGATTATCGATGTGCAAGCCCATTCTGAAAATATTATATACAGCCAGCCCGAGCGGAACGACCACAGTCAGCAGAACCGCATTGCCAAGTACGCCGAACGCGAACAGAGGGATGAGCGGCTCATTTAGTGGAAAATTCTGACCGAACATCTGTATTACAGGATAAGCGGGGAGGATTATCGATATAACGATAAGCGATTTTGCATCAGCGCCACCGAACGACCCCAATTGGAAAAGGATATAGACGAGCACGAATATCAAACCTGCTGATATCAAGAGGCCTAAAAGATACGGCACCCCTTCTGTCAAAATATCATAAAGCACAAAGAATGCGCTGCCTGCAAGCATTACAACCCATAATTTATTTTTAACGCGTCGGGTTTTAATATCAGTATAGCATGAATAGAGCAGGAATGGCGTACAGAACAGTATCTTTAGAAGATCCAGCATATTCATTTAATTATTTTATATACTTAAAATATTATGTGTTCATAAGGTAAAGTATAATAGTCAGAAATAGCGATATACAGTACTTCCATGCCGTTGTGGCTTAGCCCGGTAAAGCGGCTGATTCGTAATCAGCAGATCGAGGGTTCGAATCCCTTCAGCGGCTTTCGTCTTTTTCTATGCAAATTTAAAATCGGTTAATTTATATGCAGGAAAAATCCTGAGCATTTTCCGGTTTACCGGCAGGGTGCATAATTTAATTCCTTTATCATTATGAACACACTTAATCAACCCAACGACCAGAAAATCCAACAAAAGAAGAAAACCCTCACCGCAGCATCGATAATAGCGGCAGTCAGGGAACTGGCAGGCAGAAAAAATGAGGAAAAGCGTATCTGCTCTCACAGGACGCGCGTGTCAGGGAACAGGAGGACGATCATCCTTGACTGCAAGAACTGCCTTGCTGGTGAAGCCTCGATCACTCATATCAAATGCAGAGAGAACATTTTCCAGATCCTCATCTCCGAACCTGAGGTAGACCGGCTAGTCCTATCGCACCTGTATGAACGGGACTATGAGATGGAAAACCTGGAATTCTTATACCTGCTGGCAAGATTTATCGACGGAATCAGGGTATATAGAAATGCAGACCTGAGCAAGGATTATGGAAAATATCAGGTGCATTGGGGAGAATTCATTAATTCTGTCATCGATCTTAGTGCTTCTGACCCGATAAAAGCCTATATTGATATCAGACTCAAGATCAAGAACCTGAAGGAAAACCAAAATATTGAAGAAGGAAAAACCAATTTTATATCTCTCCTTGAGAAAATGGTTCAGTGCGTTCCGGATCTTTCAGACAGGATCAAAGCCGATATGCCGGGGTATTATTATGAAAACGCAATAAAATCCCTTGTGAGACCCGGATTTTCATCATCGCGGATATACGCAGCGCCGCCCCCTAACACTGAATTCATAGAAGGGTATGAAGTGCAAAGACCAGGCGGCAGGGTCATGCAGATAAGCCGCTACAAGCTCACGGACAGACCCGAAACCCTGTATTTTGCCATTCCTGTTGAGTATAACATGAGGCCTAAGGAACTTGAGATCATCGAGGCTGTCAGGAAAAAACTCATGAAACACAGACCAAGAAACCTCAATTTCTCGGATCCGGCAAATTCCAGGGAATATTTCAGGAGGCTCGGCAAGCAGATGATAGTGGAGGAGGCGCATATAATAGGGGTAAAGCTCACGCCTGATGAGATCAATACCTTCTCTGACATACTTGCGAAATACACAACAGGTCTTGGGATACTGGAAGA
>CBFFLL010000039.1:6126-18263 GCA_965642175.1 Candidatus Methanoperedens nitratireducens
CTCCGGCTGATATAAATCCGGTACATATCGCAGTTGATGGTGAGGAGTGTATTTCCAACATATACCTGTCCCAGGACGACATCGATTCTATGATCACGCGCTTCAGGGCGATCAGCGGAAGACCATTCGGTGAAGCAAATCCGGTGCTTGACATGGACCTGTCGGAGTTTAAGACCCGTGTTTCTGTCATAGGGAATCCACTGGCTGCTGGTGGACTGGCTTATGCTTTCAGGAAACACGCAAATAATCCATGGACGCTCCCAAAGCTTATTAACATGGGATCGATCACGCCTCTGGCAGCAGGTTTGTTGAGTTTCCTGATAGATGGTCAATCATCCATACTTGTAGCAGGCGGGGTGGGCGCCGGAAAAACATCGCTTCTTTCAGCCATGCTTCTTGAGATACCCCAGAAATACAGGATACTCACCATTGAAGATACTCCAGAATTGCCCATTGAGGGGCTGCAAAAGCTCGGATGGAAAATACAGGGAATGCATACAAAGTCGGCAGTCGGCGGCTCGGAGGCAGAAATAGCTCCTGAAATGGCGCTTCGCGCTGCGCTTCGGATGGGGAACTCAACCCTTGTTCTTGGTGAGGTCAGGGGTCCTGAGGTCAAAGTGCTGTATGAAGCCATGCAGGTCGGAACTGCAGGAAATTCCGTCATCGGCACCATACATGGCGCATCCACCAGGGCGGTGTTTGAACGCATCGTGAACAGCCTCGGGGTTCCGGTTGCGTCTTTCAGGGCGACCGATGCTGTTGTGGTCTGCCAGAACGTGAGGTTATCAGGCACCATGAGCAAGAAAAAGAGGGTCGTTCAGATAGCAGAAGTGACAGGAGGGGAATGGAAAGAGAAACCTGATGCAGTTGATATATTTAACGATATCATGGTATTTGATCCGGCTTCTGACCTGATACTGGCTACCGACCTCATGGATAAAGGACAGTCCGAACTGGTAAATAAGATAGCAGGCAAATGGGGGTTGACTATCGATGAGGCGCTGCTTAACATTAAGATACGGGCTATGATCAAGCAAACCATGGCAAATACTGGAAAAGAGAAACCGCAATTTCTGGAAGCTAACGTTGTTGGAAAAGCTAACAATATGTTCTGGTACTACCAGGAAGAAGAGCGGGATGAAAAAGGGAAAGTGGATTTCCAGGCAGTGTATCAACGATGGATCGACTGGTACAGCGCTTATGTAGAAAAGAACAAGTGAAATTATGGATGAATATCAGAACTGGTATTGCAGTGCCTGCAAGGTCGCAGCCAGACGTTTTGGCTGGATGGTCGGGAACACGGATGAATACAGGAAAAAGAGCGAAAGGACCGTAAGCCAGGAGTTCATGGATGCTTTAAATTTCACAGGTTATGATATAGAGCCCTGGGAGGCGCATATACTGGCTTATTCCGGTTTTCTGATATTGCTATTATTGATGCTTATTGTTGATGTAATTCTCTTTAGCGTTGCAAGATACGAGACTTCGTCTCTCACCGCAGTTGCGGTATGCACTGCTGTTGTTCCCCTTGCAGGAATGGCATACCTGAGCGAATATCCTAAGATACATGCAAAATTCATGAAAATACATTCTCTCGGCGATATTCCTGAGATACAGAGTTATATCGTTATGTCGATGAAACTTGTATCGAATATGGAGAGGGCAATAATCTTTGCGGCAGAGAATTCCACAAAACCTCTTGCCAACGACCTCAAAAAACTTATATGGGACATCCATATCCGAACATTTAGCAGCATAGACGATGCGCTCATAACATTTGCGAACCAGTGGGGCAAGAACAGCGAGTATTTCAAGCGCTCGCTACACCTTGTAAAGAGTTCGGTCAATGAACCCGACGAGGCTCAGAGGCTCATTACCCTGAACAAATCGCTTGATATCGTTCTTGATGGAACAAAAACCATGATGGAAAGTTTTTCCGCCAAGCTCAGGACCCCTACCTATGTCCTCTATTCGATTTTCATATTGATACCCCTGGCGCTTGTCGCGCTCATCCCGGCGGTGAGCATAGTCGGGGTAAGGATGGATACGGTAACTCTTGTCCTGATATACAATATCGTACTTCCACTGGCGACGTTTTTTTATTCGGAATATATTCTGCTCCAGCGTCCTGCAACTTTTGCGCCGCCATATATATCAGACAGGCATCCTGATTTATCATCTATAAGTTCAACAAAAAAAAATTCTGTCGCTGTTGCGCTTATTGTCGGGGCGTTTATCGGCGCCTCAGGGTATATCCTCCTGTTCATGGGGAATCCCTTTGGCATCATTTCGCAGGAAGCCATGTCAGGCCTTCTACCGCTGACTTTCCCTGTGATCTGGGCGATCACATCCATTATAACGATATATTGCCTTGGAGTCTATACGCCGTATAAGAAAATTCGTGACGCGATAAAGCAAATAGAGAGCGAGTTCGCTGATGCGCTGTTCATTCTTGGAAGAAGGATATCCGAAGGACGGTCGGCAGAAGAAGCATTCGGGCATACATCTGAGACAATGAAAGGGGCAAAGATCGGTGAGATATTTGCTGATGTGTCAAAGAACCTGACAGGCATCCGCACAACTCTCCATGGCGCGATATTCAATGAGGAATACGGTGCTTTCAGGGACGTGTACTCTGACAGGGTGCATACGACTATGAAAATGTTCACTGAGAGCGTCCACAAAAGTAATGAAGCAGCAGGGATGGCTATTATAAAACTGGCTGACCATCTGAAAGAGCTTCAGGAGGTGGAGGATAATATCAAAAGGTCGCTTTATGACGTGACCTCGACCATGAGGGCTACCGCTATGATATTTGCACCCCTTATTGGCGGCGTGACACTTGCGCTCTCTGAGATCATACAGAAGATATTGCTAAATATTTCAAAAGAGGTGCAACATCTGCCTGATGAGTTCGATTTTGGTGGGATGATGACAGACGCAGGTACGGGAATGGCGCAGAGCGTTCCTCCGGATATATTCCTGCTAATAATAGGGCTTTACATGGTAATTCTGGTTATAATTCTGACCAGGTTCGCAGGCGGTATAGAATACGGCGGTGATAAGCCGCAGTTCATGTACGACCTGGGACAGACGCTTCCGATATCTATATTTGTGTTTACGGCAACGACTATTATCGCAAGACATTTATTCAGTTCGATGGTCTGATGCAAAGGAAGGTTTCCTGTTTATTCTATTCTCTATTCAATATCCTCATGTTTCCGCCTTCGATCTCATACTCAAACCAGGGGGTGGGTTTTGGTGACAGCTCGAAAATTCTTATGTAATTCACATCAAGGCATTAATAAGAAGATTATTCAGGCCATTAACATCCCCATGTATTTGCATAATGAGCAAACCTGCTATTTCCAGAAGCAAGAAGCCCACTGCTATTATGAGGATCAATAACCCTGACGAACCTGGAATGGCAATATTACGCTTCATAGATATAGCACCTTATTAATATTCAAATCATTCTGCGGATAGAAAATATCCAGACAAAGTTGAAAACAAGGCAATGAATATTTTTTGATATTGCAATAAAACCCCTCTGCTTTCATTATATATGTTTATATAATGATAGATACATAATCCTTTCGTGCAGGGCATATCCATTTACAAAGGAATACGAGTAGATTTTGATTCCCCGGAATTTTAGCAGGGATATGTCAAGATTTATTGGGAAATATTTTCTGGACTACACAGCAGGAAAACAAAGTCGAAATAATTAAATACCTCCTGAACTCAGTGGAAAAACCAGTGGTATAATAATGCGATCAAACAAATTCAGAAAAGATGAACATGCTATTGAATTGCCAATCAATATAGTTGTTATGCTGGTAGTTGGTATGGTGGCGCTGGCTGCGCTGCTTGCGATAATACCGAAATCTAAGGAAAGCCTGAGCGTGGATATAATAAATATTACAATAGGAAATAATGAAACTACAAATGGGAATTCTGCGAAAATAATAGGCGAAGGGGAACATCAGGTTAAAGTGAGAATTAAAGTTTTCGATAAAGATAATAATCCGGTTCAGAAAGCAAGTGCAACAATGAGCGGGGGCGGTGGGTTTGGAACGGATCAGACTGACTCTAATGGTGAAGCGAATCTAATCCTTGGAGGATCTGGAGGCGGAGGGGGGACCATGATAAATCTCAGACCAAATCAACAAATGTTAGAGTTAAAGCTTGTAGTTAAAGCCAATGGGTTCTACGATTACGAAGATGAAAAGGCAGTTCTTCTATATCAGACAAGGAAATAGAGTTTAATGGCACTCGGACTTCCGATTAAAATGGTTGTCCTTACCATTGTGGGAATGGTCGGGCTTGCCGCGATGATCGCCTTCATAAGCAGCAGCGAAGCCGCGATGCCAAAGCCAATGCATTCAAATATAAAAGGCGGCGGCCTGATCATACTGTCAGGATCCCCTGACATCATTGAACTACCAGTTGAGGTCATAAACTCAAAAGACGGTACGCCGGTTGTAAAAGCAAGCGTTGCTCTCACAGGGATGTCAGCGGTAGCGATAAATGTCACTGACAACAGTGGAGATACAGTGCTGAGATTCAATAAAAGCGATCTGGGATTAACAGCGCAGGAAGGATATCTGAAGCTCACTGTCAGAGCTTCAGGCTTTCGGGAATATGAGAATGAATTCGCTGTAAAAGTGGTCAATTAGGGCTTTGCATGCCCTTATAATATTTTTTGATGGATTTTCACGGATACTGTTGACTCGTGCGCATCCGTGTCATCCGCGAAATCTGTGTTCTATCACAACAATACTCCTTACCGATGATGCATAAATCATGGTCAGAAAGACGGACTCGCCGCGATTCGAACGCGGGTCTGCGGGTTCGAAGCCCGCCAGGATATCCTGGCTACCCCACGAGTCCATTGTGGCAGCGGGTTTGATAGCGCGGCAGGGTATTAAATGTTTCTTGATATATTTTATGAAAATTAGGGCACTATCGAAATTTTGACCAACAATGACACAGGATATACATAATCCTATCAATAAATAGTATCAAATGTAAACCCCACTCTTATATTAAAAAGATCAAAGGGACGAATAAACACCCTCTCTATACTCACCGTGTTTGTGAATACAGGGTGATCCTGGATATAGAAGGTGATCGTTTGTTGATCATAGTGATAGAAGCAGGACATAGACGCAAAATATACCGAAAATATTGAGATTATTATCAGGCCATAAATAGAATATTTCATTTAAAATTTCATGGAGAAATAAAAGTGAGGATCGCTCTCAAGTTCGCTTACCTTGGCAATGATTATTACGGCTACCAGATACAGCCAGGCGTACCAACTATTGAGGGAAAACTCCTGAAAGCGCTCAAGGACTGCAGTGCGTTAAAGAATCCCTCAAAAGCAAGATATGCTGCCTCAGGAAGGACTGACAGGGGCGTGCATGCCCTCGGACAGGTGATGGCATTTGATACGGATAATGCAGAAGCTGCAAAGCCGGGGACAATAAACAGCGCCCTTGCTCAGATATGGGTCTATGCATGGGCGCGCGTGGATGCTAACTTCAATGCCAGGACTTCTGCCATAGAGAGAGAATACCTTTATGTTTTCTGGGGGAAGGGACTTGATATTGAAAAAATGAAGGATGCAGCTTCAATATTCCCTGGCAGGCACGATTTCAGGAATTTTGCGGATGAAGATAAAGAAAAAGCAACGTTATGCGATATAAAGAGGATATCCATTCATAACGAAGGCGACTGGTTCTATCTTGGGATCACTGCGACCAGGTTCCTGCAGCATATGGTCAGGAAGATCGCCGCATCTCTCAAACTTGTTGGAAAGGGAGAGATAGACAGGGAGAGGCTTTCGAAAATGCTTGATCGTTCCACAACTGATACTCTCCAGCCACTGGATGCGAAGGGTCTTATTTTAAAGAATGTGGTTTACCCGGATATTAAATGGAATATTGATGGTTACGCCAGAAGCAGAGCGGTTGAGGAGATCCATGAGCTTTTTATCAGCCATGGAACGACTGTGAGAGTGCTGGATGAGATCGAGAGAGGGATGCAGTAGTGTTTCCATAGCTTGAATTTATTCTTAATAGTATACCCCGCAGCTCTGCTGCGGTTTGGTGTGCCCGCGTTTGACTCGGTCAAAATCAAAATGCCTCAGTAATCATGAGGTGTTCTGGCTGAAAGCCTCACATTCAAATTTATCTAAATAATGATGGGGCCAAAATAAATTTAATGTTGAGCCATGTTATGGTAAGGGTTGCCCACACCATCTCCAAAACCAAGTGAACTTCATGGCGCGTTTGCCTGCCTCCTTTCAAGCTCTTCTTCCAGCTGCCTCCATGTTCGCCATCCACATCACCTGCTCAACCACCCTGTCTGCCTCTTGTTCATATTTATCTCCAGATTCGTTAATCTTGAGTTTGGTCTGGATAGGCAGCTTTTCCTCGCAGCGCAGGCAGCCCCCACCGCAGGGACAGGTGGGCTTGCGCTGGATAGCAATATCCCGATACGAAAAAACAGAAGCTTTGGCTGTGCTGGGAGGGGGTGTCTGGACTTTACCCTTATGCTTTCTTATTGCATCATTTGATGACTGCTTTGCAGCGAGGGCTTTCATAATATTATTTCTTTTCTCTGGATTTCGTAGATCTTTTTCATTTGATTTTTGATATTTGAATTATATTGAGACGCTTGAAATTTCGACACTGATCGTTTTGATCTGGGCAATCCATCTGACAGGTTTCCTCGGTAAATCTTAATATAATTGTATTTCCCTTCAACTAAAGTCCATCCAATATCTTATATTCTTTATAAACGCATTAAGGAATATGCCACAAAGAACGGAAGACTGGTTAAAGCAGGCAAAGAGAGATCTTGAGCATGCAAGAATGGATCTTAAGGAGGAATTTTATGAATGGGCATGTTTTTCTTCCCAGCAGGCTTCTGAAAAGGCTTTGAAAGCTCTGTATCAGGATATGAACGCACTGGCATGGGGACACTCTGTAAGAGAGCTGCTTCAAAACCTGAGTGGTAAATTGGAAATTGAGAACCTGATGGAGGGTGCCAAGATACTCGACAAATATTACATACCGGCAAGGTACCCGAATGGATTTGAAACAGGCGCACCCATGGAATATTTTACAGTAAAAGAAGCAAAAGAGGCAATTGAATATGCAGATAATATCATCAGGTTCTGTGAAAATAATATCTCTTAACACTGATGATATCCTAAGAAGACTGAAAGAATCTGCTCATTTGCTCAAGCTGGAGAATCACGAAGTGAGAGATGTTTATCTTTTTGGCTCTCTTGCTAAAGGAAAAGCTGTTCCAGGAAGTGATGCTGATGTCATGATAGTTCTCAGGAAGAGCGATAAAATGATCATTGACAGGGTCACAGATTTTATGGATTATTTCAAAGATGTGGGGATTGGAGTTGATATTTTTCCATATACTGAAGAAGAAGTCGATGAATTTGTGAAAAACAAAAGGCTGTTTTTCAGGGAAGTGCTGGCTCACAGGATAAAACTGGCATAGGGTTTGTTTTTATAGTGTGATTGTAGCCTTTCCACATATTCGTGGGCTATGCTTTCGGCAACTTGCCCTCCAGCAGCCCCATCACCTTACTCCTCTTCTCCAGCCATCTTGAATAGCACCCAGGCGCGCAGTACTATTGCCTCCCGCACCCCAGGGACGCACGCAGGCGGATTCGGGCTGAACCCTATGGGCGGCGTGGGGCAGAGGGAGCACGCATACATAAGATGGCTGAGCGTCCGGAGGGAGACGGCGGCTTATCAGAAAAATGTGAGGGAAAGTTCTATCGGGATATTTCTATCGCTAAGGGGAATTATGCGAAGACGAAGAGGTTCTAAGAGCCAGATATTGTATTTTCTACCTTAGGATCCCCAACTGAAAACACAAAGCATCGATTATTTCTTCCTGTAATCTCAGATCATCAATTATACCTAAATCCCTGATAAGACGCCTTTTGTCAAGAGTCCTTATTTGATAACAGAGTGCAATGGAATCCTTTTCAAGCCCTCCGATTGCGGTGGGGATCAAAACCTCATTAGGATAAATCCTCCTGTTTTGTTTTCTTGAGGTTATCGGAAGAACGTTTAAGACCGGCAGGATCTGATTTATCTCTTCCTCGCTTATTACAAGGACAGGACGCGTCTTCCCCTGCTCAGAACCAATAACGGGGTCAAGATTTGCCAGGAATATACGCCATTTATACGGCATCATCCAATCCTTCTATATCAATCGATCTGAAATCTTCAGATATTTCTTCCAGATCTTCGAGGAATTGGTTGTCTTTTGCAGCGTTCTTTAATTCTCGGATTCTCTCTCTGAAGCTATCCTGCCTTTTCTTCAGGATTAAAATTACCTCAACTGTCTCATTTTCAGGGAATTCCCTTGGGACTTTTATCTTTATTTCATGGTTTTTTGGTATCTTGAATATCTGTTTGACTGCTTCCATGGTTTAGTCCTCTTTTTTTACTCAGGTGCTTTCTCGTATCTTAAACTGATGTCTAGGTATATGATACTCACTTAATACACTTAAACTTACTTTTATAGGATATATAATCTAATGAGATACCATGCTGAATTTATCTTAACATGAGCCTTGGACTCTCTCAGGGGAAGAATGCGGAGGAACTTTTCAGTGAATAGGGTATTCGATCAAATCAGGGTCATAGCCCTTTACATTTAGCTGCTCCATCACCTTATTCCTCTTCCCCAGCCATCTTAAATCTATAGCACCCGGGCGCCCCGCAGTACTGCCGCCTCCCGCACCCCAGGGACGCACGCAGGCGGATCCGGGCTATGAACGAACACAATGGGCGGCGGGGGCACTCATGGCAAATAACGGAATATTAACCACGGAGCACACAGAGAGCACAGAGCGGTGCTGTTTTTCTCTGTGTTCTGTAACGGGTGATTTCTTGTTAAACCCCGCCAAAGGCGGCGCATCCGCTGGGGTCTGGGGTCGCAACCCCAGCGCAGTTCATATATTAATGACCGAATGTGTTAATAGTATGCTCATCTGCGGTCAAGCATATCGTATTGATGGAAACTGTTCAGAAAGATGGATTATATGGTGGTTGTGGCTTTGAGATGCGGTTCTTATCTGGCGCGGTTTTTTATGGCGGTTATTGCATTGGGTGCATATTGGCGATGAGTTTATTAAGAAAAATTGTCCTGTGTGGTATAAGGGTCTAATAAAGTGAATAATATCTCTTGAGATAGTCATGTCACCATGTAAAGTTTGATTTTTTATCTGGACTCGGGCGGGATAAAAATCCCTGATTCAGTCAAAATCAAAGTGCCTCAGTACTCATAGGGTTCATCACATCTCAGCTATGTTCTATCATCACAGGCGCTTTCGATCTCACGGACAATTTTTTCCGCTTCCTTTCCTGGGGCCTTTGAATTATAAATGCTCCGACCAACGACAACAAAATCTGCTCCCGCTTGTATCGTATCAGCGGCGCTTCCCCCCTGCGCACCCACGCCTGGTGAGATTATTGTCATATCCCCAACGATCCTGCGTATTTCCTTTAATCGTTCAGGACGCGTCGCAGGCGCCACAACACCCGCAGCGTCGCACTCTACAGCAAGCTGCGCAAGCTCATAAGCTGCAGGCTGCAGGAAATCAAGAGCGCCGGGGTGACTCATTTCCGTAACAACGTAGATATCCCCATGGCGCTCCCTGCCAGTATTTACGCACTCGATAAGGCTATCGCGCCCCGTGAATCCGTGAACGATAACGGCGCTGGCGCCCGCTTCGAACGCTTCCTCGCATATCAGCCTGTCCGTGTTCGGGATGTCAGCAACCTTGAAATCAGCTATTACAGGCGCGAATTCGGCGATCATGCCGATAACCCCCAATCCTGATTCGAGCACAAGGGGGTAACCCACTTTGATAGCATCCACGTAAAACTCAATTTCTCTGGATATCGAAAGCGCCTGGGATTTTTCTTTCACATCCAGGGCAGCGATCAGCCCGGTCTTTTTCTGCATATCTATCTACCGCCTTTTGCCGCAGCCATGATAATAGGCAGCGTGATAGTAGCATCCGAATACACTGTAACGGACCGAGCACTCTCCCCCACCTTTCCCCATGATCGCGCCTCATCAAGCGTCGCTCCTGAAAGTCCTCCTGACTCAGGTCGGTCCATGGTTAGCTGTATCGCATAATCAAAGGACTTTGGCGTAACGAGCATGGACTGGAGGATAAAGTTCTTGGGAACCCCTCCGCCAACGATGAACACCCCGGCGCGTTTTGCCTCATAGCATCTGTCAATCAATCCCTTCATGTCTGCAAAAACGTCCACATTAAGCGGATTTGTCTGCCTGTACAGCCATGCCTGCAAGCCTATTATCGAATCCTGGATTGCCGGACAGTAGACTGGTATCTCCATGTCGTATGCGCTTTTCAGTATTGAATTATCATCATCCAGTTTGCTCCCAATGTGCGAAATGAACTCACTTATCGATAGTTTATCAGGAAACTCCCTGAATATCGGCTGGAGCTTCTCCTCAAGCTTTGCGAAATGCTCCTCAGGCAGAAACACGTCGTAGATGCGGTTGATCGAGCATTGTTTTAACTCTACGTCATCGACTGTAGCTGTTCCTTTGTAATGGTGAAGCCCCATGGATTCTATGATGTCATGTACGAGGTTCGCTCCAGTAGTAACAAGAATATCTATGTCTCCGTCCCGTATCATGTCGCTTACTACCTGCCTCATTCCCGCAGGAACCATGGCGCCCGCCAGTCCGAAGAACTTCGTGCATTCATTGTCGCTGACCATTTCCCTGTATATGTCCACAGCCTCGGCCAGCCTCCCTGCTCCGAAAGCTGCGCCTGAAAGAGAATTCACGAGCTGTTTCACCGTCATGTCACGGGTTATCTTCACATGCCCGATAGGTCTATCCAGTCTTTCCATAATCACCTGAAGCACTTTACGCAGGATACGATAATATCCTTTTCACATGTAAGCTGCTGTGCAAGCTCTATACCTATAGATAGATTCTCTGCATGATATATCTTATTAATATTCTTACTTACAAGCGGCTTCATCCTTTCTCCCACAAGCACAAGTGCATGAAGTTCATCAAGGCGCTTATCAATGAACCGATCGACACCTTTTGGGTCAAGCCCTTCGCACACCTCTTTTGCCTCTTCTCCCAGTACCATGACAATACGTCCACTCTCTGACTTCGCATATCCAAGCGCTTTTTCTGCGGTCTTGAGGGTCAACCCGGAATTGGAATTGTCGATGAGCGTCCTCCCTTCAATTAAGATCTTTCTCATTCGCCCCTGTGCGCCTTTGAACTCATGAAGTGATCGCTCGATCGCCCCGGGCTTGATATCCATAGCAAGCGCGGCCGCAGCTGCGCATACGAATGCGGTCTTATACGAGTCCAGATCGTATTCTGAAGATGCGCTGATCGCTATCTTTCCCTGCCTGTCGTCAATATAATACGCAATAGTCCCCCCTCCTGAGCTCAAATTCTCATAATACACGTTAGCTGCGGCATTTACGGAATCCGAGAACGAAATGATATTGACATCCCTCCTGCATGCTCCGAAGAACCTCAGTGCATCATGATTGATAACAAGAGTAGTTCCAGGTTTTGCATCAAGTATCATCTTGCGTTTTGCATCACTTGCAAGCCTGGTATTGTTCGCGATCTTATAATCATCAGCTATCGTTGTAATTACGCCGATATCCGCGCTGCCAGTCCCGCCGAGTGATACTTCAAAAATAATTACATCGGGCTTATTCCCTTCTTCCTCTACAGCTTCAAGCGCAAGAAGGATGCTGGCAGGGGTAATGCTCAATCCGTTTTTAATGATACGCCTTGTGCTCCAGTCTTCCACGCCACGGCTTGTATGGGAAACTACTTTCAACTCTTCCGACAGCATCTCTGCCAGAAGGAGCACGGTGCTTGTCTTTGCCCTTGTTCCAGTTATTTCGATCACTTTCTGGTCCTGATGCCTGCCTGATAGGATCTCACCCACAGCGGCATGATGAGATACGACCTGGATGTTATTTTTTTCCGCTTCAGCGAGCATCGGATATCCGGGATCAAGGTGAACTGGCGCGATAAGTATATCGAAATCGGCGGCATTAAGAGGT